>NZ_LQXW01000015.1:0-105758 GCF_001586765.1 Pseudomonas sp. ABFPK
TCGCTACGGGCCTGCTCCCGGGAGTACGCGCTGCAGGCCCCATCCATGGGGCCTCAGCGCTTGACGGGCATCCATGCCCGTCACCTCCCTCCGCAGTCCCTTCGCTCGGCCTCCTGAAGTCGCAATCGGTGGCGCCTGAACTATCGCGCGCTTAGAAGCAAAAGCAACGGCAACGGCAGTTGGAAAGTTGCCGGGAACCTGGCGAATGTCACCGACCTCTCAATTCATAGGCCCTGTTAGGAGGACGCCGCCCCATGAAACACCTGACGCCTTGGTTATTGGCCGCCAGCCTGACTGCCTGCGGCGAAACCGCCCTGCTGAATGTACTCGACGGCAGTGGTCCAACCCCCCAGCTGCCTGCTCCGGTCAAGACAACCCTCCCCACGGTGAATATCGCCCCGGCAGTGGGCTGGCCCAAGGACGCCAAGCCCGAGGCAGCACCAGGCACTCAGGTGAAAGCGTTCGCCAGCGGGCTCGACCACCCTCGCTGGCTATACCTGCTGCCCAACGGCGACGTCCTGGTGGCCGAAACCAATGCCCCGCCCAAGCCCGAAGATGGCAAGGGCCTGCGCGGCTGGGTCATGAAGAAGGTGATGAAGCGGGCAGGCGCAGGCGTACCCAGCGCAAACCGCATTACCCTGCTACGTGATGCCGACCACGACGGCGTGGCTGAAATCCGTACAACCTTCATCGAAGAGCTCAACTCTCCGTTCGGCATGGCGCTGGTCGGCAAGGACCTGTATATCGCCAACACCGACAGGCTGCTGCGCTTTCACTATGAGCCCGGTGCCATGCAAATTCGCAATGAAGGCCAGCCAGTGGTCGAGTTGCCAGGCGGGCCGCTCAACCACCACTGGACCAAGAACGTCATCGCCAGCCCCGATGGCAAGAAGCTTTTCGTGACGGTCGGCTCCAACAGCAACGTAGGCGAAAACGGTATGGACAAGGAACAGGGGCGCGCCGCGATCTGGGAAGTGGACCCCACCAGCGGCCAGCACCGCCTGTTCGCCACCGGCCTGCGCAACCCTAACGGCCTGGCATGGGAGCCACACAGCGGCGCGTTGTGGACGGCAGTCAACGAGCGTGACGAGATCGGTAGCGATCTTGTACCGGACTACATCACTTCCGTGAGGGACGGCGGTTTCTATGGTTGGCCCTACAGCTACTACGGCCGCCACGTGGACGAGCGCGTGCAACCGACAGCGCCTGAAAAAGTAGCCCAGGCACTGGTGCCCGACTACGCCGTGGGCCCACACACGGCATCGCTGGGGCTGGCATTCGCCGAACCGAACGGGCTACCACCGCCCTTCGAACAAGGGGCATTCGTGGGCCAGCACGGGTCGTGGAACCGCAAGCCACACAGTGGCTACAAGGTGATTTTCGTGCCGTTCGACCCATCAGGAAAGCCCTCGGGCAAGCCCGTAGACCTGCTTACCGGTTTTCTGGATGAGCATGGCAAGGCCCAAGGGCGCCCGGTCGGCGTAATCACCGACGGGCGTGGCGGCGTGCTGGTAGCCGATGATGTCGGCAACGTGGTCTGGCGGGTGAGCAAAGCCCCGCCTGTCCTCAGGGGTTCTGCGCCAGATGCCCTTGCGGAATGACGCGCTTGGCCTGCAGGTAAGCCTTGGCCCAGTAGCTGTTGGACAGGTAGTCCAGGCGCACCGTGCCACCGCTGGAAGGTGCATGCACGAAGCGCCCTTCCCCGACATAGATGCCCGCATGGCTGACCTGCGAGCCGCCACTGGTGGCGAAGAACACCAGGTCGCCGGACTGCAGCGACTTGGCATCCACGGTTGGCGCGCGCATTACGATCATCTCACGCGTCGAACGCGGCAGGCTTATGCCGGCAGCATCACGATAGACGTACTTGATCAGGCCACTGCAATCGAAACCGGAGTCCGGCGTATTGCCACCCCAGCGATAAGGCGTGCCCACCAGGCCGATGGCACGCATCAGCACGTCATCGGCAATCGGCGAAGGGCTGGGCTGGCTATAGGTTACCTGCGGCTGTACCACAGGGGCCGGCGCAGGCGCACGGCTGGAGCAGGCAGCCAGCAAGGCTGCCAAGGAGAGAAATGCGAAGCGCGCCATCTTTACCATGGCCAGAACATCCTGTCTGAGTCCGCTGGGCCGCAGCCGAAAAGAGTTGAGAAATTAGATTAGACGTTTTCTATAAATGCGCACGGCGGCGAGCTTTTCTTCAAAGCATCGCCGCCGCGGCAAGGTACATCATTTTGCCATCAGTTGCGCGCGATATTGGTGGTCGGCGCCATGGCCAAGGCACGCTTGGCTTCGATGAAGGTCTTGCTCCAGTAGCGGTCACCGAGGCTGTCGATGCGCACGCCACCGCTGCGGCGGCTGCTGGAGTGGATGAACTGGTTGTCACCCAGGTAGATGCCAGCATGGCTGACACGGCCGCGACCATTGGTGCTGAAGAACAGCAGGTCACCTGGCTTGAGCTTGTTGCGGGCCACTTTCGGGGCATCGACGTTGATCATTTCACGCGTGGAACGCGGCAAGGTCACGCCCGCCTCTTCGCGGAACAGATAGCCGATGAAACCACTGCAGTCGAAGCCGGACTTCTCCGAGGTACCGCCGAAGCGGTAGCGGGTGCCGATCAGCGACATGCCGCGCTCGAGAATGCTGTCAGCCAGAGCTGGCAACTGGTATGGCTTGTTGCTGGAGAAAGCCTCCAGGTCATCTTCGGTAGCCAGCTCTTCCGGCTCGCCGAATACCGACGAGGACGAGGCTTTGGCCTTGAACGCCGATTGTGCGGCGATCGGGGAGTGATCCTGGGGCTGCAGCTCTGAATGAGAAGCTGGGCCTTGGGCCGCGCAGCCAAAAAGCAGGGTCACGAGTGCGAGTGGCACGAGGGGTGCGAAGCGCTTCAGCATGGGCACGACCGTGTCTGTAATCCTTTAGAAGGGTGAAACTATGCCCTCTATCATGGCCATTTGCAAATTTTATCGAAAAAGATGTGACTTTTTCGTTTTGCCGCTCTGGCCCAGCGTTTTCGGGGTTACCAGCCCAGGGTTTCTTTGAGGAAAGGGATGGTGAGCTTGCGCTGTGCCTGCAACGAGGCCTGATCGAGGCGTTCCAGCAGGTCGAACAACGCGCTCATGCTGCGTGCGCCGCGGGTGAGGATGAAGTGGCCGACTTCGTCGGTAAGGTGCAGGCCGCGGCGCGAAGCACGCAGTTGCAGGGCACGCAGCTTGTCTTCATCGGACAGGCCACGCATCTGGAACACCAGGGCCAGGGTCAGCCGCGACTTCAGGTCCGGCAGCTTGATCGGCAGTTCGCGCGGCGATGCCGAGGCGGCCAGCAGCAGGCGCCGGCCGCTGTCACGCAGGCGGTTGAACAGGTGGAACATGGCCTCTTCCCAGTCAGCCTTGCCGGCGATCACGTGCAGGTCGTCGATGCACACCAGTTCATACTGGGCCAGGTAGTCGAGCAGCCCTACGCCACGATCGAGCAATTGCGCCAGCGGCAGGTAGACGGCTGGCTCGCCGCGTTGCTGGAAGCGGTGGGTAGCGGCCTGTAGCAGGTGGGTACGGCCAACACCTTGCTTGCCCCACAGGTAGATAAGGCTCTCGGTCCAGCCGGCGTCGGCTTCGCATAGCCGCTCGACGTAGCCCAATGCCGCAGCATTGGCGCCCGGATAGTAGTTGATGAAGGTGGCGTCATCGCGCAGGCGCACACCCAGGGGCAACTGGATCGGTGGTTTCATGCTCGCGGGCGGTCGACAGGACCGCAGGGGGCCTTTGGTGAACAATGTGCAAAGTCTATACCCGCAGCGCGGGGCGCACAATCACGGCAGCAGATAGCACAAGTAAAATCAACGAGTTGCGCTTTTTTTGGCTGTTTTGGGGCTGCTTTGCAGCCCCAATTTTCTTAACTGGCCGGCATTAAGGCGGCCCCAGGGTCACAACTCCGGGTCGATATCCCCGGCATACATGTCCGATTCCTTGTACAAGTCATGCACATGCCGCAGCAGCACCATGATCACCGCCGCCACCGGCAGCGCCAGCAACACCCCGGTAAAGCCGAACAGCTCACCGCCGGCCAGGATCGCGAAAATCACCGCAACCGGGTGCAGGCCAATGCGGTCACCGACCAGCAGCGGGGTCAGCACCATGCCTTCCAGCGCCTGGCCGACCATGAACACTGCGACGATACCCAGCATCGGGTACAGGTCGCCGCCAAACTGGAACAGGCCAGCCACCAAGGCCGCGCCGATCCCGATGATGAAACCCATGTACGGCACGATGGCAGCCAACCCGGCGAGCATGCCGATCAGTAGCCCCAGTTCCAGCCCCACCAGCATCAGCCCGGCCGAATAGATGATGCCCAAGGCCACCATCACCATCAATTGCCCGCGCACGAACGCCCCCAGCACCTCATGGCATTCGCCTGCAAGGTCCATCACTTGCGGCTCACGCTGGCGCGGCAGCAGGCCACGCAGCTTGGCCATCATCAGGTCCCAGTCGCGCAGCAGATAGAAACCCACCACCGGGATCAGCACCATGTTGGCCAGCCAGGCCATCAGCGCCAGGCTCGAGGCAGTGGCATGGGACAGCAGCACACCGACGATATCGGTGGTCTGGCCCATGTGCGAGCCGATGGCGGCCTTGATCTTGTCGAACTTCCAGAAGCCGTCAGCCAGGCCCAGGCGGCTCTGCACCCAGGGCAGCGCCACGTGCTCGAGCCAGTCGAGCATCTGCGGCGCCAGTTCGTACAGGCGCACCAGCTGCTTGGCCAGCAGCGGCACCAGAACCAGCAGCAAGGCCAGCAACAGCAAGGTGAACAGGCCGAACACCACCACTACGCCCCAGGTGCGCGACAGCCCCAGGCGCTCCAGGCGGTCGACCAGCGGGTCGGCCAGATAGGCCAGCAGCACGCCGACCAGGAACGGGGTAAGAATGTTGTGCAGGCTGTAAAGCAGCACGGCGACCAGCAGGGCAACGCCCAGCCAGATCCAACGACGTACGTCGGTCACGGTGTGCTCCCCTTACCAGCGAAAACGCAAACCGTCGAACGGCTTGGGTGCTGGCTGGGCCGGCACTGGTTGCCCAGCGCCGGCAGCGTCTGCCGGAGCTGGAGGGGGCTGCACAGCGGGCGCCTGCTCTACCGGTACTTCCTGCAGCTTGGCCAGGCCAAGCTGGGCGCGCAGCTGTTCGCGGTTGGCGGTCACACCGTAGGTCAGGGTGCTGCCTTCGGCCATCTGCAGGCGCGGGCCAAAGGGTTCGAGCACGCGGGCCAGCTCGGCGTAGCGCTGCAGGTTCATCCCCTGCACTTGCAACTGCAACTGGCTGCTGGCCCCCGGGCGGGTGACGTAGCGCGGCGCCAGGCGGCTGCTGAGCGCCAGCATCACGGCGTCGGCCAGCGCTGCCGGGTCGGCACCCTCGGCGGTGCCTTGCTCACGCTGGTCACCCAGCCAAAGCTGCCATTTGCCCTGCCATTTGCCGTCGGCTTCCCGGGCATGCACCGCCAGCAAGGCATCGGCGCCGTAGCGCCCTGAGGCGTCGCGCAGCGCCGCAGGGTCACTGCCTTCGATCTGCTCGGCATTGGCCACCAATTGCTCCTGCAAGTCGGCCAGCGGCAGCCGCAACGGCAGGCCACGGTGCTGGGCGGCACGACGCAGGGGCTGGGCGCTGGCTTGGCCATCACCTACCAGGTTGCTGCCTTCGACACTGTCGTTCAGCCACCAGCCGAGAATCGAGGGCCGGTTGCTGCCCCACAATGCCAGGCCGGCCTTGCGCAAGGCCCGTTCGGTACTGCCAGGGTCGAACTCGACCAACACCGACTCGGGTGGCCCGGCTTCGCTGGCGACCTGGTTGATGATTTGCTGCGGGTCCTTGCGCAAAGCGGCCAATGCCGGGCTTTGTGCCGCCTTGGGGTCGCCGGTCAGGCGCGTTACCAGGGTATCGAGAGCCTGGATGGTAGCCGCGGCACGGGCTTCGGCGCCCTGCCCTGTGACCGGCTCGCGCACCTGGTAAAGGCCGGAGACATTTTCAGCCTGGGCACTGGCCGAGATCAGGGCCAGGCAACCGACTGCCAGAATATTGAAGAGACGCATGGAGGATTCCTGTCCATTTACCGCAATGCCTATACCTTATACACGGGGGCGAAAGGTAACCAGTCGCGAGGATGAAAGATTGGTTGCGGAGATTGCCTGGGAAATGTGATGGGTCTGACAGGTGTTCGCCGCAACAGGTTCAGCGCCTGCGCGTGCATGGCGCGGCCCTTGTGGCGCCTGCGAGATCGAGCGCCGCCCGCGCGGCGCTTCGCAGCACAAGGCTGCTCCTACATCTGTTTCGGGCCAGTTATTCCTGGGGCAGACGCGCACGGGCCCTTGGTGTCCACCTCGATATCGTGCCGGACAAACAAGGCGGTCGCGTGCACTGGCACAGGCGTTACTGGCCCGAAACAAATGTAGGAGCAGCCTTGTGCTGCGAAGCGCCGCGCGGGCGGCGCTCGATCTAACAGGCGCCACACCTCTCGTGGCGAACACCCCCAACTTTTTACCTATTTTCATGCCCTGCCCGTCGGCCTGAGGATGGCCGCTGCCCGGCAACCCTGATAAAATCGCGCGCCTTCACAGACCACTGACGTTTCAGGCAGCCGCCGCTTACCAGCCGGCCTTGGCCGTCATGGTCGTTTTTAAGAATCCCTCCCTCCTAAAGGCCTGGATCAATGAGCAAGCAACCCTCCCTGAGCTACAAGGACGCCGGTGTAGACATCGACGCCGGCGAAGCACTGGTCGAACGCATCAAGGGCGTGGCAAAACGCACCGCACGCCCTGAAGTCATGGGTGGCCTGGGCGGCTTCGGCGCCCTCTGCGAGATCCCGGCCGGCTACAAGCAGCCGGTGCTGGTCTCCGGCACCGACGGCGTCGGCACCAAGCTGCGCCTGGCACTGAACCTGAACAAGCACGACAGCATCGGCCAGGACCTGGTCGCCATGTGCGTCAACGACCTGGTCGTGTGCGGCGCCGAGCCGCTGTTCTTCCTCGACTACTATGCCACCGGCAAACTGAACGTCGACGTGGCCGCCACCGTGGTCACCGGCATCGGTGCCGGTTGCGAACTGGCCGGCTGCTCGCTGGTCGGTGGTGAAACCGCCGAAATGCCTGGCATGTACGAAGGCGAAGACTACGACCTGGCCGGCTTCTGCGTCGGCGTGGTGGAAAAGGCCGAGATCATCGACGGCTCCAAGGTTGCCACCGGCGACGCACTGATCGCCCTGCCGTCCTCGGGCCCGCACTCCAACGGCTACTCGCTGATCCGCAAGATCCTCGAAGTGTCCGCCACCGACATCGAGAACACCCAGCTGGACGGCAAGCCGCTGACCGACCTGCTGATGGCGCCGACCCGCATCTACGTCAAGCCGCTGCTGCAACTGATCAAGAACACCGGCGCGGTCAAGGCCATGGCCCACATCACCGGTGGCGGCCTGCTGGACAACATCCCGCGCGTACTGCCGGCCAACGCCCAGGCGGTCATCGACGTGGCCAGCTGGCAGCGCCCGGCGGTGTTCGACTTCCTGCAGGAAAAAGGCAACGTCGACGAGCATGAAATGCACCGCGTGCTGAACTGCGGCGTCGGCATGGTCATCTGCGTGGCCCAGGACCAGGTAGAAGCAGCCCTGAACGAACTGCGCGCCGCTGGCGAGCAGCCATGGGTGATCGGCCACATCGCCGAAGCCGCCGAAGGCGCTGCCCAGGTCGAGCTGCAAAACCTCAAGGCACACTGATGCCAAGCAAGACCTGCAATGTAGTGGTACTGCTGTCGGGCTCCGGCAGCAACCTGCAAGCCCTGATCGACAGCTGCCAAGGCCAGGACAGCCCGGTGCGCATCCGTGCGGTGGTTTCCAACCGCGCCGATGCCTACGGCCTGCAACGCGCCGCGGCGGCCGGCATCGACAGCGTCGTGCTCGAGCACACCCAGTTCGACGGCCGTGAAGCCTTCGATGCCGCGCTGATGGCGCGCATCGACGGTTTCGCCCCCGACCTGGTGGTGCTGGCCGGTTTCATGCGCATCCTCAGTGGCGACTTCGTGCGCCACTACCAGGGCCGCCTGCTCAACATCCACCCGTCGCTGCTGCCCAAGTACAAGGGCCTGCATACCCACCGTCGGGCGCTGGAGGCAGGCGACGCCGAGCACGGCTGCAGCGTACACTTCGTGACTGAGGAACTCGATGGCGGCCCTCTGGTCGTACAGGCTGTGGTACCGGTGGTGCCTGACGATACCGTCGAAAGCCTGGCCCAGCGGGTACACCGCCAGGAACACCTGATTTACCCGCTGGCGGTGCGCTGGTTCGCAGAAGGGCGCTTGCGCCTTGGCGAACAGGGTGCATTACTGGATGGCCAGCCCCTGGCGGCCAGCGGTCACTTGATTCGATCCTAGGAGAATTTATGCGTCGCGCCCTGCTCTTGGCTCTCGCCGTGCTCGCCCTGCCCCTCCAGGCAGCTGATCTGAAGCCTTTCTCGGCCAGCTATACCGCAGACTGGAAGCAACTGCCCATGAGCGGCACCGCCGAGCGCAGCCTGGTCAAGAATGCCAACGGTACCTGGGACCTTAATTTCAAGGCTTCCATGATGATCGCCAGCCTGACCGAGCAAAGCACCCTGCGCATGGACAACGACACCCTGCTGCCACAGAAGTACCACTTCGAGCGTGGTGGCCTGGGCAAGGCCAAGAAGGTTGACCTGACTTTCGACTGGAACAGCAAAAAGGTCACCGGCAGCGACCGTGGCGATGCCATCAACCTGCCGCTGAACCGTGGTGTGCTGGACAAGTCGTCCTACCAGTTGGCCCTGCAACATGACTTGGCCGCCGGCAAGAAGAGCATGACCTACCAGGTGGTCGATGGTGACGAGATCGACACCTACGACTTCCGCGTGCTGGGCACCGAAAAGGTCACTACCAAGACTGGCCAGGTCGATGCGGTGAAGGTCGAGCGCGTGCGCGACCCAAGCCAGAGCAAGCGCATCACCGAGCTGTGGTTCGCCAAGAACTGGGACTACCTGCTGGTGCAACTGCGCCAGGTCGAGACCGATGGCAAGGAATACGTGATCGTGCTGCAGGATGGCACGGTCGATGGCAAGCCGGTGAAGGGCAACTGAGCCAGCGCTGCCAGCAGCACCCGAAGCCCCGCCTTGTGCGGGGCTTTTTTCTGCACTGGAGAAGGCGCGCTCTTGTGGGAGCGGCCTTGCGTCGCGAAAGGGGCGCGCAGCGGCCCCACGGCCTCTGCCCTGACTCAGGGTGCCGGGGCCGCTCTGCGGCCGTTTCGCGACACAAGGCCGCTCCCACATTTGACTGCGCTCCGGCTTCCATGAAACTTGTTTCATGCCGGTTTTATTTACTTAGCCTGCTAACAAACTCTATAAAGAGGTTGTGCGACACAGTGTCGCAGCCAACTGAAACAGTGGAGTTTAACGATGACAGTCCAAGTAACCGAACGCGACGAATCGAAAATGTCCCACGAAGGCCTGGCCGCTGGTGTGCGGATCTGGGATGTGCACCAACAGGGCCAACTGGTGGGGATGTTCCACAACGAACATGAAGCGCATCAGTACCGTACAGAGCTGGAAAACCTGGAAAACCAGCGCGCCACGCAATGACCCATCTTCAAATGAAAAACCCCGCCAAGGCGGGGTTTTTCGTGGTTACCACATCAGATCATCAGGGATCTTGTAGGCTGCGTACGGGTCGTCCTCGTCCGCTTCCTCGACATGGGTGTTCAGCAGCAGGACACGGCCAGGGTCGCGCTCCTGGATCTTCAATGCCGCCTCACGAGGGATCACCTCATAGCCGCCGGCAAACGACACCACGGCCAGCGCACCATTGCTCAGCTTGGTCCGCATCAGGGCATTGACGGCAATGCGCTTGACCTTCTTGTCGTCGACGAAGTTGTAGTAGTCCTCGGTGCTCAGCTTCGGCAGGCGAGTCGCTTCGATCAACTGCTTGATCTGCGCGGCGCGGGCCTTCTGCTCGGCTTTTTCCTGCTGCTGGCGGTTCAGTTCCTGGTCACGCTTGGCTTTCTCGGCCATGGCTTCCTTGGCCATGCGCTGCTGGCTGTCGTCCACCTCGACCTGGCCTTTGTGCTCCAGGCGTTTCTGTTTCTTCTCGGCCTTGTTGGCCTGGGAAACCTGTTTCTGGTTGACCAGACCGGCTTTGAGCAGTTGGTCGCGAAGGGAAAGGCTCATGAATGTTCACTCACTTATGCAACAGCTCAGCCGCAGCTGGGCAGGTTCTTTTCCTGACGTTTGGCTTCACCCCAAAGGGCGTCCAGTTCATCAAGGTTACAATCTTCGATGGGGCGGCCACTGTCGCGCAATGCCTGTTCGATGAAGCGGAAACGCCGCTCGAACTTGCGATTGGCACGGCGCAGGGCGTGTTCCGGGTCATGCTTGAGGTGGCGGGCCAGGTTGACGGCGGCAAACAACAGGTCGCCGATTTCATCCTCGAGCGCATCGGCATCGCCGTCGGCCATGGCCTGCAGTACTTCGTCCAGCTCTTCGCGCACCTTGTCCAGCACCGGCAATGCCGCAGGCCAGTCGAAACCGACCGTGGCCGCGCGCTTTTGCAGTTTGGCTGCCCGCGACAACGCCGGCAATGCCGCTGGTACGTCGTCGAGCAACGACAGCTGTTCGGGCTGGCTCTTTTCCGCGCGCTCTTCAGCCTTGATTTCTTCCCAGCGTGACTTGACCTGGGCCTCGTCCAGGCTGGGGGTGTCCACCGGCGCATACAGCTCGCCGGTGGGGAATACATGCGGGTGACGGCGAATGAGCTTGCGGGTGATGCTGTCGACCACGCCGTCGAACTCGAAACGCCCCTCCTCGCGGGCCAGCTGGCTGTAGTAGACCACCTGGAACAGCAGGTCGCCCAGCTCACCTTGCAGGTGCTCGAAGTCGCCACGCTCGATGGTATCGGCAACCTCGTAGGCCTCTTCGATGGTGTGCGGGACGATGCTCGCGTAGTTCTGCTTCAGGTCCCACGGGCAGCCGTACTGCGGGTCGCGCAGGCGGGCCATGAGGTGCAGCAGGTCTTCGAGGGTGTAGGTCATTCAGGCAGGTCCTTCGGTGGTGGCTTCTTCGCGGGCTTGCCCGCTCCCACAGGATGCATGCAGGTTTCGAAATCTGCATCTTGCCTGTGGGAGCGGGCAAGCCCGCGAAGCAGGCACCGCGGTCTCAAGGTGTACGATTACGCCGCGTCTCGATGATGTTGGGCAACTGCGAGATCCGCCCCAGCAGGCGCCCCAGCGCATCCAGGCCTGGAATCTCGATGGTCAGCGACATCAGCGCGGTGTTGTCTTCCTTGTTCGAGCGGGTGTTCACCGCAAGCACGTTGATCTTTTCGTTCAGCAGCACTTGCGACACATCGCGCAGCAAGCCCGGGCGGTCGTAGGCACGGATGACGATGTCGACCGGGTAGGTCTGCACCGGGATCGGCCCCCAGCTTACCTGGATCATGCGCTCCGGTTCCTTGCCCGCCAACTGCAGCACCGAAGCGCAGTCCTGGCGGTGGATGCTCACACCGCGGCCCTGAGTGATGTAGCCGACGATGGCGTCGCCCGGCAGCGGCTGGCAGCAGCCGGCCATCTGCGTCAGCAGGTTGCCGACACCCTGGATCTGGATGTCGCCACGCTTGCCGGTACGCGGCCCGGTAGGCTTGCGCGGTACCAGTTCGATCTGCTCGATGCGCTCGGGCTCAAGCAGTTGCTGGGCGGCGTTGACCAGGTGCGCCAGGCGCAGGTCGCCGGCACCGAGCGAGGCGAACATGTCCTCGGCGGTCTTGACGTTGGTCTTCTCGGCCAGGCGCTCGAAATCCACCTGGGGCAGGCCCAGGCGGCTGAGCTCGCGTTCGAGCAAGGTCTTGCCGGCAGCGACGTTCTGGTCGCGGGCCTGCAGCTTGAACCAGTGCACGATTTTAGCCCGTGCCCGCGAGGTAGTGACGTAGCCCAGGTTGGAGTTCAACCAGTCACGGCTGGGATTGCCGTGCTTGCTGGTGATGATCTCGACCTGCTCGCCGGTCTGCAGGCTGTAGTTGAGCGGCACGATGCGCCCGTTGATCTTGGCGCCGCGGCAGTTGTGGCCGATTTCGGTGTGCACGCGGTAGGCGAAGTCCAGCGGCGTGGCACCCTTTGGCAAGTCGATGGCGTGGCCGTCCGGGGTGAACACATAGACCCGGTCCGGCTCGATGTCGACCCGCAGCTGCTCGGCCAGGCCACCGATGTCGCCCAGCTCTTCGTGCCACTCCAGCACTTGGCGCAGCCAGGAGATCTTCTCTTCGTAATGGTTGGAGCTGGACTTGACGTCGGTGCCCTTGTAGCGCCAGTGGGCACATACCCCAAGCTCGGCTTCCTCGTGCATGCCGTGGGTACGGATCTGCACTTCCAGCACCTTGCCCTCGGGGCCGATCACCGCAGTGTGCAGCGAGCGATAGCCGTTCTCCTTGGGGTTGGCGATGTAATCGTCGAACTCCTTGGGGATATGCCGCCACAGGGTATGCACGATGCCCAACGCGGTGTAGCAGTCGCGAATTTCCGGCACCAGCACGCGTACCGCGCGCACGTCGTAGATCTGGCTGAATTCCAGGCCTTTGCGCTGCATCTTGCGCCAGATCGAATAGATATGTTTCGCCCGGCCGCTGATGTCGGCCTTGACGCCAGTGGCCAGCAGCTCGTTCTGCAGCTGGTTCATAACCTCGCTGATGAACCGCTCGCGGTCCAACCGGCGCTCGTGCAGCAGCTTGGCGATCTGTTTGTACTGGTCGGGTTCGAGGTAGCGGAAGGAAAGGTCTTCCAACTCCCACTTGATGTGGCCGATACCCAGGCGGTGCGCCAGCGGCGCATAGATATCGAACACCTCGCGCGCGACACGCAGGCGTTTCTCGTCGTCGGCGGCCTTGACCGCACGGATCGCGCAGGTGCGCTCGGCCAGCTTGATCAGCGCCACGCGCACGTCGTCGACCATGGCCACGAGCATCTTGCGCAGGTTCTCGACCTGCGCCTGCGAGCCCAGCACCAGCGATTGGCGCGGGCTGAGGCTGGCGCTGATGGCGGCCATGCGCAGCACACCGTCGATCAGCTTGGACACTACCGGGCCAAAGCGCTGGCTGACCTCGGCCAGCGTCACCTTGCCCTCGCGCACCGAGCGGTAGATGACCGCCGCCACCAGGGAATCCTGGTCGAGCTTGAGGTCGGCTAGGATTTCCGCGATCTCAAGGCCCGCCTGGAAGCTGGACGTACCGTCCGCCCAGGAATGCTTGGCCGGGTTGCCCTTTTTCTCGACTTCATGGGCAAACTCGCAGGCCTCTTTCAGCGCTGCGCGATCCAGTGCCGAATCGACGCTTACCACATGGTCCAACCATGCTTCGAGATTGATACTGCCGTCGGTGTTGACCGGCTGGTGCACTCTCACCTGTACCATCTTTGTTTTACCTTTCCATACAGCACACCACACGGGTGCGCTGGCGATCACCGTGCGGCCACCATTCCATGAAAGCCGCACCAAGGGGCCAGTCAGCTAGCCCGCTTCGAATAACGCCATGGCCTCGACATGCGCCGTCTGAGGAAACATGTCGAGAATCCCGGCCCTTTTTAACCGGTACCCCTGGCCGACCAGCACCTGCGCGTCTCGCGCCAGCGTGGCCGGGTTGCACGATACATAGACCAGCCTTCTGGCCTTGAGGCGGGCGATGCCTTGCACCACCTCGAAAGCACCGTCGCGCGGTGGATCCAAGAGTACCGCAGAAAAGCCCTCGGCGGCCCATCCGGCACCCGCCAAAGGCTGCGATAAATCGGCCTGAAAAAACCGTGCGTTATGCACATTGTTGTTCCGGGCATTGGCCGCGGCCCGATCGACCATGGCCTGCACTCCTTCCACTGCCACTACCTCGCGCGCCTGCCGGGCCAGTGGCAGGGCGAAGTTGCCCAGGCCGCAGAACAGGTCCAGCACGCGCTCGTCGGCCTGCGGTGCGAGCCAGGCCAGCGCCTGCTCTATCATCGCCGTGTTGACCTGGGCATTCACCTGTACGAAGTCACCTGGGCGCCAGGCCAGTTCCAACTGCCAGGGCGCCAGGGCAAAGCCCAGCTGCGCGGCCGGGTCCACTGGCGCCGGCTCCCCTTCGCCCTGCAGCCACAACTGGGCATTGGCCTGTTCGCAGAACGCCTGCAGCCTGGCCAGGTCTTCGGCGGGCAACGGCGCGACATGGCGCACCAGCAGCGCCTCGGCAGTACCGCTGAACAGTTCCACATGGCCCAGCGCCTGCGGCTTGCTCAGCGAGCGCAGCACGGTCGGTAAATGGCGCAGAATCGACTGCAAGGGCTGTACCAGCACCGCGCAATCGTCGATGGCAATGATGTCCTGGCTGGCTTCGGCACGGAAGCCGACCTCCAGCTGACGCGCCTTGGCGTCCCAGCGCACGGCCACGCGGGCGCGGCGCCGGTAGCCGAACTCCGGCCCACTCAGCGGTGCGGCCCATTCCTCGGGCTGCACGCCGGCCACCCGCTGCAGCTGCTCTGCCAGGGTGCGCTGCTTGAGCGCCAGTTGCGCTTCGTGCGGCAGGTGCTGCAGGTTGCAGCCTCCGCAACGCTCGTAATACCGGCACGGTGCCTGACGGCGTTCGGGGCTGGCCTGCAGCAGGCGCTCCAGGCGGGCCTCGACCACTTTGCCACGGGCATTGAGCACCCGCGCCTCAACGGCCTCACCGGCCAGGGCGCCGCTGACGAACCAGGTGCGCCCTTCGTGGAAGGCAATGCCCCGGCCGTCACCGGCCAGGCGCTCGATTTCCAGGCGCTGCTTCTTGCCCACCGGGACCTGGGGGCTGCGGTTGCCGCCGGCCGGCTGGAAGCGCAGGCCGCTGTTGCTTTTCTTCTTGGACATTTAGCTCGGGTCGAACAGGCCGGTAGACAGGTAACGATCGCCACGGTCGCAGATGATCGCGACCATCGTGGCATTTTCCACCTCGCGGGACAGGCGCAGCATGGCCGCGACTGCACCACCGGAAGACACGCCGCAGAAAATGCCCTCTTCACGGGCAAGGCGGCGGGTGGTTTCCTCGGCTTCCTGCTGCGACATGTCGACCACGCGGTCGACACGGCTGGCGTCGAAGATTTTCGGCAGGTATTCCTCGGGCCAGCGGCGGATGCCCGGAATTGCCGAGCCTTCCATTGGTTGCAGGCCAATGATCTGCACCGCCGGGTTTTGTTCCTTGAGGTACTGCGAGCAGCCCATGATGGTACCGGTGGTACCCATGGAGCTGACGAAATGGGTGATGGTGCCCTGGGTCTGCTGCCAGATCTCGGGGCCGGTGCTGTTGTAGTGGGCGATGGGGTTGTCGCCGTTGGCGAACTGGTCCAGCACCAGGCCGCGACCTTCGGCCTGCAGCTTCTCGGCCAGGTCACGGGCGCCTTCCATGCCCTCTTCCTTGGTCACCAGGATCAGCTCGGCGCCGTAGGCGGTCATGGCGGCCTTGCGCTCGGCGGTGGAGTTGTCGGGCATGATCAGGATCATCTTGTAGCCCTTGATCGCCGCAGCCATCGCCAGGGCGATGCCGGTGTTGCCGGAGGTGGCTTCGATCAGGGTGTCGCCGGGCTTGATCTGGCCGCGCAGTTCGGCGCGGGTAATCATCGACAGTGCCGGGCGGTCCTTCACCGAGCCGGCGGGATTGTTACCTTCGAGCTTGAGCAGGTGGGTGTTGCTGGTTTCGCCAGCGATACGCTGCAGGCGAACCAGGGGCGTATTGCCGACGCAATCGGCGATGGTTGGGTACTGCAAGGTCATGGCGTATTTCACAATCCGGACGGCAGGGGTGCCTATCATACCGGCAAACCCTTCCCGGCCATATCACGCAATCTGTGATGAATATAGCTACAAGCTATATCGATAGCCTGTACCGGCCCTTTCGCGGGTGAACCCGCTCCCACAGGGACTCCACTGGTCTCAAGAGTAGTGATGAACCTGTGGGAGCGGGTTCACCCGCGAAGGGGCCGGCACATGTAACGGCAATCTCATCCACAGCCGCAGCCCATGCTTGCCATTCTGCGCCCACAAGGTGCCACCCTGACGCTGGATTGCACTGCGGGCGATGCTCAGCCCCAGGCCGAAACCACCATCCCCGGGCCGCGAACCGTCCAGCCGTGAGAACGGTGCAAAGATCCGCTCCAGGTCTTCTTCAGCCACGCCACCGCCTTCGTCTTCCAGCCACAACCGCCAATACCCGCCTTCACGCTGCCCACCGAGGCGCACCACACCCTCGGCCGGCGAGTGACGAATGGCATTGCGCAACATGTTCTCCAGCGCCTGGGCCAGGTAGTTCAGGTTGCCCTGCACCCAGCAGTCCGCCGGCACTTCGCAGCGCAGCCGCGCCGGTGCCCAGCCGCTTTCATAACTGGCATTCTCGGCCAGCAGCTCCCACAGCGCCTGCACCTCGATCGGCTCAAGGTTCATTGGCGCACGTTCGGCGTCCTGCCAGGCCAGTTGCAGGATATCCTCGACCAGCTGCTGCATGCAGTCCACCTCCCGTGTCAGGCGTTCACGCAGGCGCTGCAGGTCGGTTTCACCATCGCAGGCCACCCGCAGCCGGCTGAGTGGCGTACGCATTTCGTGAGACAGATCACGCAGCAACTGCTGCTGCATGGCTACCGTGCCCTGCAGCCGCTCGGCCATCTGGTCGAAGGCACGGGCCAGTTCACCCAGCTCGTCATGCCGGGCGATGGTGCGTGAGTCGAGGCGAGCCGACAACTGGTCGGCGCGCCAGGCATTGGCCTGCTCGCGCAATTGGTTCAACGGCACGATCAGCATGCGATAAAGGCCAACGCACAACAGCAGGGTGAACAGACCCGGGATGATGCCGTTGGTGATGATACGCCACAGCATCCGGTACTGGCCGGGGTTGAAGCGCTGCGGCAGTTCGATCACCAACATGCCCTGCTCCGGTGCCCCCGGGAACGGTATGCGCAACCACGGCTGGTCGACGCTGCGCCGACTCATCGGCCAGTCGACACCGCGCAGGCGGGTCAACCGCTGCATGATCTGCGGGTCGGGGCTGGCGCTGTCGAGCGGCCGCAGGTTCAGGTCGAGCACGCCAACCCAGCCGCGTTCGCGCTGGTGCATCGCCGCCACCCAGCGGTCCAGCCCTGCCCGCCCACCACTGCGCCATGCCTGCTCGGCCTCGGCGGCATAGCCACGCAAGGCCTGCCGCGCCGGCTCCGAAAGGAAGGCGTTCTGGGTCTCCATGTGCCGACCCCAGGTGTAACTGAGGCCGATCATCAGCAGGCAGAAGCCCACCAGCAGGATCGCCAGCTTCCAGAACAGCGAATGGCGGTCGAGCATGGGTTACTCCGCCTCGCTGACGCTGAGCACGTAGCCCTTGCCCCACACTGTACGGATCTGCCGTTCGTGATAGCCGATGCCCTTGAGCTTGCGGCGTATCTGGCTGACGTGCATGTCCAGGCTGCGGTCATGCCGCGAATAGCCTCGCTGCAGTACTTGCTGGTAAAGGAACGGCTTGCTCAGGACTTCGTCGAGGTTGCGGTTGAGAATGTCGAGCAGGCGGTATTCGCTGGGTGTCAGGCCGGCCAGGCGGCCATCCAGGCGCACGTCGCACAGCGCCTCGTCGTATTGCAACTCGCCACTGCCGTCCTGCACCTGCGGGGTTTGATGGCGCCGCTCGAGGGCCACACGGCGCAGGATAGCCTCGATGCGCACCCGCAGCTCTGCCATGCTGAACGGCTTGGGCAGGTAGTCGTCGGCACCACGCTGGAAGCCGCTGATGCGGTCGGCTTCGGCACCTAGCGCCGACATCAGGATCACCGGCGTGGCGCTGCGCTTGCGCAGCTGCGCCAGGGCATCCAGGCCGTTTAGCCCGGGCAGCAGGATGTCCATGAGCACCACGTCGAAAGCATGGCGACCCGCCGTTTCAAGGCCCTCCAGGCCGTTGCGGCACCAGGTCACCTGGAAGCCGCCGCGCTGCAGCTCTTCGTGCAGATAGGTACCGAGGACCGGATCATCCTCGATGGCGAGGATATTGGAGTTGTGAATAGCTACAGGATTCATTGGCAACTGCCATGCATTCTCAATTGCGCGATTATTGAGTATCCAGCGCCTGCCAGGCAACCGCCCTGCGACCAATGCCGCTGCAAGGGCACAAAACACGTACTAAAGAGGTGCAATAGCACGGCAGGCGGAGTAACTTCCCGGCTTGGCCGTCATCGCTTGACGGTGTCCAGGCACATGACAGGAGGCGAGTGTGCTCGATCGCTTGGGAATTCGCAGCCGGGTCCTGCTGTTGGCCCTGCTACCGGCCGGCCTGATGGCATTGGTGCTGGGTAGCTACTTCACCTGGCTGCAACAGAACGACCTGCGCACCCAGCTGCTGCAACGCGGCAAGATGATCGCCGAGCAACTGGCGCCGTTGGCCGCGCCCGCCATGGCCAAGCTGGCACCGGCACAACTTGAGCGCATTGCCGCACAAACACTGGAGCAGGCCGATGTGCGCGCAGTCGCCTTCCTGGCCCCGGACCGCACGCGCCTGGCTCATGCCGGCCCGAGCATGCTCAACCAGCCGCCCAGCGGCGGCACCGGCACCCAGCTGCTGCAACGCAGTGGCAATGACGCCACCCGCTATCTGATGCCAGTGTTCGGCCACCACCGCGACCTGGCCACCGATGCCGTGCCGACCGAAGCCGAACGCCTGCTGGGCTGGGTCGAGATCGAGCTGTCCCACGACGGCACCCTGCTGCGCGGCTACCGCAACCTGTTCACCAGCCTGTTGCTGATCCTCGCATGCCTGGTGCTCAGCGGCCTGCTGGCACTGCGCATGAGCCGCACCATCAACGACCCGATCAAGCGCATCAAGCACGCGGTCAACCAGCTCAAGGACGGCCACCTCGAGGAGCGCCTGCCGGCCATGGGCAGCCACGAGCTTGACGAGCTGGCGCGCGGCATCAACCGCATGGCCGAAACCTTGCACAACGCCCACGAAGAGCTGCAGCACAGCATCGACCAGGCCACCGAGGACGTACGCCAGAACCTGGAAACCATCGAGATCCAGAACATCGAGCTGGACATGGCGCGCAAGGAAGCCTTGGAGGCCAGCCGCATCAAGTCGGAATTCCTGGCCAACATGAGCCACGAAATCCGCACCCCGCTCAACGGCATCCTCGGTTTCACCCACCTGCTGCAAAAAAGCGAGCTGACACCGCGCCAGCTCGACTACCTGAGCACCATCGAGAAGTCTGCCGACAACCTGCTCGGGATCATCAACGAGATCCTCGACTTCTCCAAGATCGAGGCCGGCAAGCTGGTGCTCGACAGCATCCCCTTCAACCTGCGCGACCTGATCCAGGACACCCTGACCATCCTCGCCCCGGCCGCCCACGCCAAGCAGCTGGAACTGCTCAGCCTGATCTACCGCGATACTCCGTCGTCGCTGATCGGCGACCCGTTGCGGCTCAAGCAGATCCTTACCAACCTGGTCAGCAACGCAATCAAGTTCACCCGCGAGGGCACCATCGTCGTACGCGCCATGCTCGAAGATGAGCACGAGGACAGTGCGCAGCTGCGCATCAGCGTGCAGGACACCGGCATCGGCTTGTCGCCGCAAGATGTGCGTACGCTGTTCCAGGCCTTCAGCCAGGCCGACAACTCGCTGGCCCGCCAGCCTGGCGGCACCGGCCTGGGGCTGGTGATTTCCAAGCGCCTGATCGAGCAGATGGGCGGCGAAATCGGCGTCGACAGCACCCCGGGCGAGGGTTCGCAGTTCTGGATCAGCCTCAACCTGCCCAAGGCCCACGATGGTGTCGAGGAGCTGCCGCTGCAACCGCTGCTGGGCCGCCGCGCAGCCATCGTCGATGGCCACGAACTGGCGCGCCAGGCGTTGGAGCACCAGCTGGAAGACTGCGGCCTCAGCGTCAGCCTGTTCGCCTCCTTCGACCAACTGCTGCAGGGCGTGCAAGCCGCCAGCCAGGCCGGCCTGCCGTTCGAGTTCGCCGTGCTCGGGGCCAACCTTGGCAACCTGTCGCCCGAGCAGCTGGGCCATTACCATCAGCAGCTCGAGCGCTACCATTGCCAGTGCGTGGTGCTGTGCCCGACCACCGAGCAGGCGCTGTACCACCCGTACCTTCCCAACGGCCATGGCCAGTTGCTGTCCAAGCCGACCTGCACGCGCAAACTGCGCCGCCTGTTGCTGGAACTGGTGCAACCGCGCCGCCCGCAGGGCGAGGTGAACAGCATCAACGGCCAGCGCCAGCCGAAGATCCTCTGCGTCGACGACAACCCCGCCAACCTGCTGCTGGTGCAGACCCTGCTCGAAGACCTGGGCGCCGAGGTGCTGGCCGTCGACAACGGCTATGCGGCAGTACAGGCGGTACAGAACGAACCGTTCGACCTGGTGCTGATGGACGTGCAGATGCCCGGCATGGACGGCCGCGCCTGCACCGAGCAGATCCGCCTGTGGGAAAACACCCAAAGCGGCGACCCGTTGCCGATCGTCGCCCTCACCGCCCACGCCATGGCCAACGAGAAACGCGCGTTGCTGCATGGAGGCATGGACGACTACCTGACCAAGCCAATCAGCGAACGGCAGCTGGCCCAGGTGGTAATGAAATGGACCGGCCTGAGCCTGGGTGCGCCAGAGCAGGAACGCCTGGCCGAGCAACTGGCCAACGGTGATGACCTGAAGGTGCTGGACCCTGAGGAAGGCCTGCGCCTGGCCGCCGGCAAAGCGGACCTGGCGGCCGATATGCTGAGCATGCTGCTGGGCTCGCTGGAAGCCGACCGCGAAGCCATACGCGCCGCCCGCGAGGCCGACGACCGCAACCGCCTGATCGAACAGGTGCACCGCCTGAACGGCGCCTCACGTTATTGCGGTGTGCCGCAGTTGCGGGCCGCTTGCCAGCGCAGCGAAACCTTGCTCAAGCAGGAAAACCCGCTGGCACAGCTGGCACTGGACGAACTGGATGCGGCAATCAACCGCCTGGCGGCGCAGGCCAGATTGAGCGCCTGAAGCCCGAGCACATTACTTGTAGGAGCAGCCTTGTGCTGCGAAGAGGCCGGTGCAGGCGGCCATTAATGTATCGCCTGTGCTGGCCTCTTCGCAGCACAAGGCTGCTCCTACAAAGAATGTACCTGGCCGGCACGGATCAATATCGGGCAAACATCGCTGGCTACAATCCCCAGACCACTGCAAAGGAAGCCCCACCATGCGCGCCCTGTTGTTCAGCAGCCAGCACTACGACCAGGAAAGCTTCACCCGTGCCGCCAGCGGCACCACACTGGACCTGCACTTCCAGCCTGCCCGCCTGACCCTCGACACCGCTACCCTGGCCGATGGCTACGAGGTGGTCTGCGCCTTCATCAATGACGAGCTCGACGCCCAGGTACTGCAGCGCCTGGCCGCGGGCGGCACGCGCCTGGTCGCCCTGCGCTCGGCCGGCTACAACCATGTCGACCTGGCCGCCGCCCAGCGCCTGGGCCTGACCGTAGTGCGAGTGCCGGCCTACTCGCCGCACGCCGTTGCCGAACACGCAGTGGCGCTGATCCTGGCCCTGAACCGGCGCCTGCACCGGGCCTACAACCGCACCCGCGAGGGTGACTTCACCCTGCACGGGCTTACCGGCTTCGACCTGCACGACAAGACCGTCGGCGTGGTCGGTACCGGCCAGATCGGCACCGCCTTTGCCCGCATCATGTCCGGTTTCGGCTGCCAGTTGCTGGCCTATGACCCTTACCCCAACCCCGAGCTGCTGGCCTTGGGCGCGCGCTACCTGCCATTGCCCGAGTTGCTGCGTGAAGCCCGCGTCATAAGCCTGCACTGCCCGCTGACCGAGCACACCCGGCACCTTATCAATGCACAAAGCCTGGCCCAGTTGCAGCCCGGCGCCATGCTGATCAACACCGGCCGCGGCGCGCTGGTCGACACCCCGGCGCTGATCGACGCGCTGAAGAGCGGTCAGCTCGGCTACCTGGGCCTGGACGTCTACGAAGAAGAAGCCCAGCTGTTCTTCGAGGACCGCTCCGACCTGCCGCTGCAGGACGACGTGCTGGCCCGTCTGCTGACCTTCCCCAACGTGATCATCACTGCCCACCAGGCGTTCCTTACCCGCGAGGCACTGGATGCCATCGCCGCGACCACGCTGGACAACATCAACCGCTGGGCGGCAGGCAATCCACAGAATCTGGTGATGGGTTAGTGCTAGGATACGCGGCATTTCTGGAGGACCCATGGTCGAGCACGATTTCCGCTACACCCTTTTCAACCCGCAACACACCCTGATCGAGTGCCGCGCCCTGGTGCCGGGCCGTTACCAGGTCACCGGCAACGGCGGCTCGATGCACAAAGGCGACACCCTGCTGGTCACCCTCAAGGGCAGCAAGGATTTGTCCATGCGCCTGACAGTGGAGAGCGTGCGCCACCTGATCAACCCGCGCGGCCAGTGGGTTGCCGTGGCCAGCGGCCCGGTGTTCAACGAGCTGGAAATCCTTACCTGGCAGGTCGCGTGCGACAGCTGCGACGCCGTGCTGGACTTCGAGTTCGCGGTGGACGCCAAGCTGGGCAAGAAAGCCCGCCAGCCTGCCGCCAGCGCGCGGGTTGCCGAGCTGGGCTGGGCCAGCCGTGGCGAAAAACACCTGTGCCCGCGTTGCCAGGAGAGCGCCGAGTGAAAAATCTGCTGACCGGCGTGCTGATTGCCACCGGCCTGCTCGGCTGCGCCGCAGAACCTTCCAAGCTGCAGCAGGAGCGCAGCTATGTGCTGGAGTGGATTGGCGAACGGCCGCTGATCGACTACAGCCACCTGACCCTGACCTTGGCCAGCGATGGCCGTGCCTATGGCAATGGCGGCTGTAACCACTGGTTCGCGCCATATACACTGGACGGCGAGCACCTTAGCTTCGGCAAGGTCGGCAAGACCCGCAAGCTCTGCGCGCCGGCGTTGATGGAACAGGAAAAACGCTTCCTGCAGGCGCTGGAAACAGTGCAGCGCTGGGATGTGTCGCCTATCGAGCAGATGCGTTTCTGGCCGGCCGAAGGCAAGCCACTGCGCTTCTGGCCTGAGGAAGGCTGAATATTGCCGGGGCCGCTTTGCGGCCCATCGCGGCACAAGGCCGCTCCTACATGGGATGCGATCTCCTGTAGGAGCGGCCTTGTGTCGCGATGGGCTGCAAAGCAGCCCCAAAATGCATCAGGCGCCCTTCAGCGCCTTGATCTTGGCCTGCAGCCCTTCCAGGGTCTGCTCGCCCATAAGTTGCTCCCGCACCTTGCCCTTGTCATCGATGATGTAGGTCACCGGCAATGCCTCGCTACGTGGCAGGTCATAGCGCTCGGCCGGGTCCTGCGCCAATACGGTGAAAGCGATGCCCAGGGTTTCGGCAGCCTGCTTCAGCTCCTGCCCTTGCAAGCCATCGAAGTTCACCCCCACCACCTTGATACCATCGGCCGCCCATTGCTTGGCTGCCGCGTTCAGTTCAGGGATTTCGGTACGGCACGGCCCGCACCATTCGGCCCAGTAGTTGAGCACCAGCCAGTGCCCGTCGATCTGTTCGGCCTTAACCGTATTACCGTGTTGGTCCACGCCATAATCGGCACCGCAACCACCGAGCAACAGGCTCGCGGTGATGGCCAGTACTGCTGCCAGACGCCTTGCCATGGGTCAATCCTTCTCGAGTTTTAAAGCAAATTGGTCAGTCGCTGCGGTTAGAATAGCCGCCACACCCTGCTGGATGCGACCCGACATGACCGACCTCACGCTCTATCATAACCCGCGCTGCTCGAAATCCCGCGGCGCCCTGGAACTGCTCGAAGCTCGCGGCCTGGCGCCGACCATCGTACGCTACCTCGAGACCCCGCCCGACGCGGCCACCCTGAAGGCCCTGCTCGGCAAGCTGGGCATCGCCCCGCGCCAGCTGCTGCGTACCGGCGAGGACGAGTACAAGGAGCTGAACCTGGCCGACCCGGCGCTGACCGACGCACAACTGATCGAGGCCATGGCCCGGCACCCCAAGCTGATCGAGCGGCCGATCCTCGTCGCTGGCGACAAGGCCGTGGTCGGCCGACCACCCGAGAAAGTACTGGAGATCCTTCCGTGAGCGAGCCCTACATCCTGGTGCTGTATTACAGCCGCCATGGTTCGACCAGCGAGATGGCCCGGCACATCGCCCGCGGCATCGAGCTGGCCGGCATGGAAGCCCGCCTGCGCACGGTACCGGCGATTTCCACCGAGTGCGAAGCAGTGGCCCCGGACATCCCGGCCAATGGTGCGCTGTACGCCACCCTGGACGACCTGCGCCACTGCGCCGGCCTGGTACTGGGCAGCCCGACCCGCTTCGGCAACATGGCGGCGCCGCTCAAGTACTTCCTGGATGGCACCAGCAGCCTGTGGCTGGGCGGTGAACTGGTCGGCAAGCCGGCAGGCGTGTTCACCTCTACCGCCAGCCTGCACGGCGGACAGGAAACCACTCTACTGTCGATGATGCTGCCGCTGATGCACCACGGCATGCTGGTGATGGGCCTGCCGTACAGCGAATCGGCATTGCTCGAAACCCGTGGCGGCGGCACCCCGTATGGCGCCAGCCATCATGCTGGCGCCGATGGCAAGCGCGAGCTCGACCAGCACGAGATAGCCCTGTGCCGCGCCCTTGGCCAACGCCTGGCGACCACTGCAAAGGCCCTGGAGGCTGCACGTGGCTAAGAAGCCCAAGGTATTGCCGCCGCTTGAGTGGCTGGCGCCTCGCCTGCGCCTGACACGGGCGCTGAGCCTGGCATTCTTCTTCGGCCTGATCGCCCTGCTGGTGGCGAACAACCTGTGGTTCGCCAACCTGCACGGGGCGCGGGTCGAGGTGATCCTGGCGATCGAGCTGGTGCCGTTGCTGCTGTTGCTGCCGGGCATGCTGACAGGTAGCGCCCGGGCACATGCCTGGACCTGCTTCGTGGTGAATATCTATTTCATCAAGGGCGTACTGGCGGCGTTCGACCCGGCGCGGGCGGTATTTGGCTGGGTAGAAGTGCTGGTGAGCCTGGGGCTGTTCACTGCCGGGCTGCTGTATGTGCGCTGGAAGTTCCAGCATGAGCGGCGCATGGCGGGCGAAGGCAGTTAGATTCTTCGCGGGCTTGCCCGCTCCCACAGGGTTCGCGCCACACTTGAGGTCGGCGCTGTACCTGTGGGAGCGGGCATGCCCGCGAAGGGGCCAACACAAATCTCAATGGTTGACGGTATGCGCCAGCATCACCGACAACTGGCACAGCGGCCGCCCACTCTCCGCATGCCACTGGTTGAACGCCTGCTGCACCAGGGCCAGGTCCCGCTGGCTGGTCGGCGGCTTGTCGACCACCTTCTGCGCAATCAACGCCGCAGCCATGTCATCGGTAGGGATGAACGTGTCCTTGCCAACCATTCGCAGGAAGCGCGGTGCCGACAACCCGCCCAGCTGGTTGCCGTGCTTGGCCAGGTACTTCCACAAACCGACGATGTCAGTCACCGGCCAGTCGGCGATGAAGGCGCCGAAACTGCCCTTCTCCTTGGCCACGTCAAGAACCATCTGCGCATTGCGCGGCACGCTCTTGAGCTTGCCCAGGTGGCGAATGATGCGCTCGTCGTGCATCAGCCGCTCGAGGTGCTCGGCGCCCATCAATACCACCTTCTCCGGGTCGAAGCCGAAGAACACCTGCTCGAACGCCGGCCACTTGGCATCCACCAGGCTGTGCTTGAGCCCGGCGCGGAACACGCGCAGGGCCAAGGTCGAAAGGTAGCGATCGTCGCTGATATCACGCAGTTGCGCCGGTGTGCGCGGCTGCGGCAGGAAGGCCTCCAGGGCCTGGGCCGAGCCGAAGCGGTTCAGGCAGTACTCGTGCAACCACTGGTAATCGCGCATGGGCTCAGATGTTCAGCACGTCAAGGAAACGTGGGGTGGCGTTCTCGTCGATCTTCAGGCTGGTGAAGTCGAACAGGTTGCGGTCGGCCAACTGCGACGGTGCCACGTTCTGCAAGGCGCGGAAGATGCTCTCGGTACGCCCCGGGTGCTTGCGCTCCCACTCCACCAGCATGTCCTTGACCACCTGGCGCTGCAGGTTTTCCTGCGAACCGCACAGGTTGCACGGGATGATCGGGAATTCCTTCATGTCCGAGTAGGCCTGGATATCCTTCTCGCTGCAGTAGGCCAGCGGGCGGATCACCACGTTGCGGCCATCGTCGGCGCGCAGCTTCGGCGGCATGCCCTTGAGCGCACCGTTGAAGAACATGTTGAGGAAGAAGGTTTCGACGATATCGTCGCGGTGGTGCCCCAGCGCCATCTTGGTCGCGCCAATTTCGTCGGCAAAGGTGTACAGGGTGCCACGGCGCAGGCGTGAACACAGCGAGCAGGTGGTCTTGCCCTCGGGGACAAGCTCCTTGACCACCGAATAGGTGTCCTTCTCGACAATGTGGTACTCGACGCCCAGTTCCTTCAGGTAGGCCGGCAGCACATGCTCGGGGAACCCCGGCTGCTTCTGGTCCATGTTCACCGCGACGATCTCGAACTTGATCGGTGCCACCTTCTGCAGGTGCAACAGAACGTCGAGCATGGTGTAGCTGTCCTTGCCGCCGGACAGGCAGACCATGACCTTGTCGCCATCCTCGATCATGTTGTAGTCGGTGATGGCTTCGCCGGCGAGACGACGCAGGCGTTTTTGCAGTTTGTTCTGGTTGACCGAGAGGGTGCCCATAGCGCTTGGATCCGCGAGGTGTGACAAAAGCCGGCTATTTTACGCACAAACGCGGCGGCGCTGTAGGCATTCCGATAAAGACTTCATTGTAATCAACAGCGCGTCTTACAGCGCAATTTGCTCTAAAAAGCACGGTTTATGCGGGTAACGGCTTCCTATACTGCGACATAAGGCCACATTACCGCTTGCTTCGGTGTTCGGGCCTAGGGCCGCTTGCGCTCCATCTGGGGGGCGTTTGGCAACATTGAGAGGAGTGATCGGCATGATTCATCACGTTGTGGGGCTGTTTACCCATCCCGACCAGGAATGGCGGGAAATTCGTGGCGAAGAAGAAACCATCAGCCACATGTACCTGACGCACACCCTGATCCTGGCTGCGATCCCCGCCGTTTCGGCGTTCATCGGTACAACCCAGGTCGGCTGGGTGATCGGCGACCGGCCAGCGGTTATGCTGACCATGGAAAGCGCCATCTGGATGAGCATCATGTCGTACCTGGCGATGCTTGCCGGGGTGGCGGTAATGGGGGCGTTCATCCACTGGATGGCCCGCACCTACGATGCCAACCCGTCCATGGCACAGTGCATCGCCTTTGCCACCTACACCGCCACACCGTTGTTCATCGGCGGCCTGGCGGCGCTGTACCCGCACCTGTGGCTGGGCATGCTGATCGGCACGGCCGCCATCTGCTACACGGTGTACCTGTTGTACGTCGGTTTGCCGACGTTCATGAACATACCGTCCGACGAAGGCTTCCTGTTCTCCAGCTCGGTGCTGGCGGTAGGCCTTGTGGTACTGGTGGCGATCATGGCCGCCACGGTGATCATCTGGGGACTGGGCGTGGGGCCCGTCTACACCAACTAGAACAGACTCGACCAACACTGGGGCATCAAACCTGGGGCCGCCGCAAGGCGGCCTCTGGCTGTGCGCTGACCGGTGGCTCGGCAGGTTGCCCGGGGTTGCGGCATAATGTCCGGTCAGGAGAACCACCCCGCCATGCCCGAGCTGCTCAGACAACGCGTCGAAACCTGTTACCAGCAAGCTGAAACCTTCTTCAAACGCCCCTTCCCACGCCCGGAAATCAGCTTCAAGCTGCGCGGGCAAAAAGCCGGCGTCGCCCACCTGCACGAGAACCTGCTGCGCTTCAACCTGCAGCTTTACCGCGAAAACCAGGAAGACTTCTTGCGCCAGACCGTGGCCCATGAGGTGGCGCACCTGGTGGCCCACCATCTGTTCGGCGACCGCATCCAGGCCCATGGCGAAGAGTGGCAGCTGATCATGCGCGGGGTGTATGAACTGCCGCCCAACCGTTGCCACAACTACGAAGTGCAACGGCGCGTGGTGACCCGCTACATCTACCGCTGCCCGTGTCCGCAGAGCGACTTCCCGTTTACCGCGCAGCGGCACAAGCTGGTGCGCCAGGGGCGGCGCTACCTGTGCAAGCGGTGCAGGGAGATATTGGTGTACAGCGGCGAGACGCGCGTCGAATAGATTGTGTCTTGCCTGTTCCGGCCTCTTCGCGGGTAAACCCGCTCCCACAGGGGTACCACTGCCCTGTGGGAGCGGGTTTACCCGCGAAGAGGCCAGTGCTGGCGATATATGAATCACAGGCACAAGAAAGGCGACCCAAGGGTCGCCTTCTTTTGCATCAGCCTGCGCCTTACTTCTCGACGAAGGCACGCTCGATCAGGTAGTCACCCGGCTCGCGCATGCGCGGGGAGATCTTCAGGCCGAAGCTGTCCAGCACTTCGCTGGTTTCGTCGAGCATGCTCGGGCTGCCGCAGATCATCGCGCGGTCGTCCTGCGGGTTGATCGGTGGCAGGCCGATGTCGCTGAACAGCTTGCCGCTGCGCATCAGGTCGGTCAGGCGGCCCTGGTTCTCGAACGGTTCACGGGTCACGGTCGGGTAGTAGATCAGCTTGTCGCGAACCGACTCACCGAAGAACTCGTTCTGCGGCAGGTGCTCGGTGATGAATTCGCGGTAGGCCACTTCGTTCACGTAGCGCACGCCGTGCACCAGGATCACTTTCTCGAAGCGCTCGTAGGTTTCCGGGTCCTGGATGACACTCATGAACGGTGCCAGGCCAGTGCCGGTGCTCAGCAGGTACAAGTGCTTGCCCGGGTTCAGGTCGTCGAGTACCAGGGTACCGGTAGGCTTCTTGCTGATGATGATCTCGTCGCCTTCCTTCAGGTGCTGCAGCTGCGAGGTCAGCGGACCGTCCGGCACCTTGATGCTGAAGAACTCCAGGTGCTCTTCCCAGTTCGGCGAGGCGATGGAATAGGCGCGCATGAGCGGACGGCCGCTTTCTTGTTGCAGGCCGATCATCACGAACTGACCGTTCTCGAAGCGCAGGCCCGGGTCGCGGGTGCACTTGAAGCTGAACAGGGTGTCGTTCCAGTGGTGCACACTGAGGACACGTTCGTGGTTCATGTTGCTCATTTAATGGGGCTCCTGAAGAAAGACGCGGCGCGCGCAAGACGCGCAGTTGCGCGATAGTTTAGGGGCAGCGACAATATCTGTTAACTGGATTATCAAGATATGTGTTATCGGTTATATCGATATGCGATTTACACTTCGTCAACTGCAAGTCTTCGTTGCCGTGGCCCAGCACCAGAGCGTTTCCCGCGCCGCCAGTGTGTTGGCCTTGTCGCAGTCGGCCGCCAGCACCTCGATCACCGAGCTTGAGCGACAGTCCAGCTGTCAGCTGTTCGACCGGGCCGGCAAGCGCCTGAGCCTCAACGCCCTGGGCCAGCAACTGTTGCCGCAGGCAGTGGCCCTGCTCGACCAGGCCAAGGAAATCGAAGACCTGCTCAACGGCAAGTCCGGTTTCGGCTCGCTTGCAGTCGGCGCCACGCTGACCATCGGCAACTACCTGGCCACCCTGCTGATCGGCAGCTTCATGCAGGTGCACCCGGAAAGCCAGGTGAAGCTGCATGTGCAGAACACCGCGCATATCGTGCAACAGGTGGCGCATTACGAAATTGATCTGGGTCTGATCGAAGGCGATTGCAACCACCCGGACCTGGAAGTGCAGCCCTGGGTCGAGGACGAACTTGTGGTGTTCTGCGCGCCACAGCATCCGCTGGCCAAACTGGGACGCGCCGATGTACAGACCTTGTCCCAGGAGGCGTGGATCCTGCGCGAACAGGGCTCAGGCACGCGCCTGACCTTCGACCAGGCCATGCGCCACCACCGCACCAACCTCAACATCCGCCTGGAGCTGGAACACACCGAAGCCATCAAGCGCGCGGTGGAGTCGGGCCTGGGCATCGGCTGCATCTCGCGCCTTGCCCTGCGTGACGCCTTCCGCCGCGGCAGCCTGGTAGCGGTGGAAACCCCGGAGCTGGACCTGATGCGCCAGTTCTACTTCATCTGGCACAAACAGAAGTACCAGACCTCGGCCATGCGCGAATTTCTCGAACTTTGCCGCAACTTCACCGCGGGTTTCACACGCAGTGACGAGATCGTGTTGCCACCGATCGCTTAAAGCAGGATCACACCCCACACCAGCGCCACCATGGTCAATGCCACCAGTTGCGCGGCGCTGCCCATGTCCTTGGCGTTTTTCGACAGCGGGTGGCGCTCCAGCGAAATACGATCGATGGCTGCCTCCACCGCCGAGTTGAACAATTCGACGATCAAGCCCAACAGGCACACGGCGATCATGATTGCACGCTCTGCACGGCTGACCGGCAGCCAGAAGGCAATCGGGACCAGCAGCACGTTGAGCAGCACCAGTTGGCGGAACGCGGCCTCACCCTTGAAGGCAGCGCGCAGCCCATCCAGCGAATAGCCGGCGGCGTTGAAGATACGTTTGAGGCCAGTCTGGCCCTTGAATGGCGATGTCATGTGAGTCACTTCACAGCGGAAAGGCCAGCAGACTAGACCGGCACGGGTAAAAAAAGCGTGAAGCCACGCCCACTCAGCTGCTGGCAACCGATTCAAGTTGTTGCAGCAACAACGCCGCCTGGGTGCGAGTACGCACACCCAGCTTGCGGAAGATTGCCGTCACATGGGCCTTGATGGTCGCTTCCGACACGTTCAGCTCATAGGCGATCTGCTTGTTCAGCAGCCCTTCGCAGACCATGGTCAGCACCCGGAACTGTTGCGGCGTGAGGCTGGCAAGGCCTTCGCTGGCGGCCTTGGCTTCGGCCGAGACATCGACCTTTTCGAACGCCTGCGGCGGCCACCAGACCTCACCATCGAGCACCTTGCGCACCGCATCCTGGATCACTTCCAGGGTGCTGGACTTGGGAATGAAGCCACTGGCGCCAAATTCGCGGGACTTGACCACCACTGCAGCCTCTTCCTGCGCCGATACCATCACCACGGGGATCTGCGGGTATTGCCCGCGCAGCAGCACCAGCCCGGAAAAACCGTAGGCACCCGGCATGTTCAAGTCCAGCAACACCAGGTCCCAGTCGTCTTTTTCGCTCAGACGGGTTTCCAGTTCGGCAATGCTGGCAACTTCTACCAGGCGTACATCCGGGCCCAGGCCGAGGGTAACGGCCTGGCGCAAGGCGCCACGGAACAGCGGGTGGTCATCGGCAATCAGGATTTCGTAAGTGGCCATCGATCTGGGGATCCTGTTCTGTGTCGGGCACTCGGGTAAGGGTCATTATGAACCAAAGCAGGGGTTGTGCCCCTTGGACTATAGGAAGGTATGCAAACGCTGGTGGGTGTCGTCCTGCTCGTCCAGCGGCAGGCGACGCTTGCCGCTCAGGTAATGCAGGCTGAACACATCCAGGTAGGCGTCCAGCGCCTGCGAGGCCTGGGTATCGCCGGCAAGGTCCAGGCACATGGCCGCGACTTCCGCGGTACAGAAGTGATCATCGCGCTTGGAGCGGCGCAGGCGGTAGCGGGACATCTGCTCGGCCTGCAGGCTCAACACCGGGAAGCGATCAAGGTACGGGCTTTTGCGGAACATCTTGCGCGCTTCGGTCCAGGTGGCATCCAGCAGGATGAACAGCGGACGCTTGCCGGGCTCGCGCACTACCTCGCTGACCACTCGCTCCTGGGCAACGAATTCGCCGGGAAAGACGATGTAGGGCTGCCAACGCGGGTCGCCCAGCAACGCCAGCAAACGTTCGTCGACCGAAGTGCGCAGCCAGCCGAAAGCCGAGGTGTCCTCGATCAGGTCGGCGATCAGCCAGCCGGTATTGGTGGGCTTGAGCGGCTCGGTGTCATGCATCAGCAGGCACACGCCGGACTCGGCCTGCACCCGGGGCTTCCAGGCGCACAGGCAATGAGTGGCAATGACCCGGCAATCGGGGCAGCGTTCGGCACGTGAACCACGGGCGATAAAGGGCTTGTTGCTGCGAGCCAGGCGTTCGGCGCGCAGGCGCGCTACCGCATGGCTCATGCCGGCAGGCCTCTGGACAGGTTGGGAATGGACACAAGGATGACTCGGAGAAAACTAAGGGCGCCAGTCTACCAGAACAGGGGGCAATTGCTGTGCAGGTGGCAGCGCGGACCTTATAATCGCTGTTTTTTCCGTACCCCAGCCTCGCGCCCGCGCGATTTTCAGGGAACGCCGTCGACCCGCGCATGTCAAAGCGCCAGTCATCGAACCAGGAGAGATTCATGCTGCGCCGTATCGTCCCCGCCCTGAGCCTGTTGCTCGCCCTGCCCCTGGCAGCCCAGGCGGCTTCCAAGCAGGAATACGACCTGAACAACATGCTGCAGAAGGTTGCCAAAGAGAGCAGTATCGGCACCCCGCGAGCCATCAACGAGGACATCCTCGACCAGGGTTACACGGTGGAAGGCAAGGCACTGGTCAACCACCTGAGCGTGCGCCAGGACCATGCCGCGCGCATGCAGGCCAACCCCGAACAGGTCCGCAGCCAGCTGGGTGATAGCGTCTGCCGCAACAGCGGTTTCCGTAACCTGATGTCCAAAGGCGCGGTGATGGTCTACCGCTTCACGGTATACAAGACCAATCAACCGATCATGGACCAGGCGTTCGACAACGCCAGCTGCGTGGCCGGCAACAAGAAGAAGTAAACCAGCTCGGATCGCTACGCCTTCTCGTCTTCACGGGCGCACCAGCGCCCCTCAGCGGCATCGGCGCGCATCTCTGCCAGCAGCGCCTGCAGGTAGCGCGACTGGCATTCCAGCCCCGACAGCCTGCGCCGGCACTCGTTCTCCAGGCTCAGGTGATGCATCTGGGCCGCATTCTCCAGCTGCTGGTAAAGCTGCCGGTCAACTTCGATGATCAAGCGATGCATACCGCCACCTCCTGCATCGACACGTTTCGCTTTACCCAGTTAACCAAACCCGCATCCCCCGTGGCTGCATGCCGACGGGCGGCTGTGGCGAACACCCCCGGCAGGATTGAGCGCAAGGGTCTAGATTGAGGTCAGAGGTATAGGTGCAGAAGGAGACGTTGCATGCCTTACCAATCGAGTGAACTGCTGTTCAGCCATTTCCGCGACAACAACATCGACCTGAGCAACATCGACGCACAACTGCAACTGGTGGCACCGAACAGCCCCAACCTGCCGCTGTACCGCGACATGATGCTGACCATCCTGCGCATGGCCCATGACGACACCGACCGCTGGAGCGCCAAGATCACCCTGCAGGCCCTGCGCGAACTGGACCATTCGTTCCGCACCCTGGAACGCTACAAGGACCGGCGCAAGGTGACCGTGTTCGGCTCGGCGCGCACCCCGCTGGAACACCCGATGTACGCCCTGGCCCGCGAACTGGGCGCAACCCTGGCGCGCTCTGACCTGATGGTCATAACTGGTGCCGGCGGCGGCATCATGGCAGCCGCCCATGAAGGCGCCGGCAGCGACCACAGCCTGGGGTTCAACATCACCCTACCCTTCGAACAACACGCCAACCCCACGGTAGATGGCACCGACAAGCTGCTGCCGTTCCATTTCTTCTTCATCCGCAAGCTTTTCTTCGTCAAGGAGGCCGATGCACTGGTGCTGTGCCCGGGTGGTTTCGGTACTTTGGATGAAGCATTGGAGGTGCTGACCCTGATCCAGACCGGCAAGAGCCCGCTGGTACCGGTGGTGCTGCTGGACTCACCAGGTGGCAGCTTCTGGCGCGACTGCCTGGACTTCATCAGCCGGCAACTGGAGGAAAACCGCTACATCTTGCCCAGCGACCTGAAACTGCTGCGCCTGGTGCACAGCGCTGACGAGGCAGTGGAGGAAATCAACCAGTTCTACAGCAACTACCACTCCAGCCGCTGGCTGAAGAGCCAGTTCGTGATCCGCATGCATCACCCGCTCAGCGAAGCGGCGCTGTATGACATCCAGGAAGGCTTTGCCGACTTGCGTCTGAGTGGCAAGTACCACCAGCAACCTGACAGCAGCGCCGAGCACGAAGTGGGCAACTTCAACCACCTGACCCGTTTGTCATTTGCCTTCAATGGCCGGGATCAGGGCAGGCTGCGCGAGCTGGTGGATTTCATCAACCTGCCGGAGAACTGGGCCAAGCCGCAGCCCATGCATACGACCCAGCGGGCCAGGGAGGCGTTGAAGGTCAGTTGATCGTGACACAAGTCCGCTCCCACAAAGGACTGTAAAACGGCCCCAGCCCTCAGTAATCGTCGAGATCACGCCCACTGAGCAGCCGGCCGATCATGTCCATGGGGAAACCCCGGTAAGCCAGAAACCGGGTTTGCTGGGCACGGCCGCGGGGATCTTGCGGGCGCTGCCCGGCAAACTTGCGCTGCCATATGTCACGCATGCGCCCGCCCCAGTCCACCTCGCTCTCGCGTAGTGCCTGCTCGATATCAGCACGCGCCAAACCGCGCTGGCCTAGCTCTTCGCGAATACGTGCAGGGCCATAGCCAGAGCTGGAACGGTACCGGATGAAACTTTCGAGGTAGCGGGCTTCGCTAAGCAACCCTTCTTCGGCGAGCCGATCGAGTTCAGGCTCAATCAGCTCGTCCGAAGCGCCGCGCTGACGCAACTTGCGCGTCAGCTCGACGCGACCGTGCTCACGTCGCGCAAGCAGGTCCATGGCTGTCCGCCGGATGGCGACGGGGGTGTCGAGTACGGCGGACATGTTCGGCTATCTACCGCGCAATCAATAGCCGGCGTCAGCGTCGGCCATGTCATCGGCATCGGCTTCGGCAGCAGCAGCCTTGCCAGCAGCTGCAACAGCACCAGAGGTCAGCAGCTTCTCGCGAATCTGCTTCTCGATCTCGGCGCCAATAGCCGGGTTCTCAGCCAAGTACTTGGCAGCGTTTGCCTTGCCTTGACCGATCTTGTTGCCCTGGTAGGCGTACCAGGCACCGGACTTCTCGACCAGGCCTTGGGAAACACCCAGGTCAATGATCTCGCCGTTACGGTAGATACCTTTGCCGTAGAGAATCTGAAACTCGGCCTGACGGAAAGGTGGCGAAACCTTGTTCTTAACGATCTTGACGCGGGTTTCGCTACCGACCACCTCGTCGCCTTCCTTGACCGCACCGGTACGGCGAATATCCAGACGCACCGAGGCGTAGAACTTCAGGGCGTTACCACCGGTGGTGGTTTCCGGGCTGCCGAACATCACACCGATCTTCATACGGATCTGGTTGATGAAGATGACCAGGCAGTTGGCGTTCTTGATGTTACCGGTGATCTTGCGCAGCGCCTGGGACATCAGGCGCGCCTGCAGACCCACGTGCATGTCACCCATTTCGCCTTCGATCTCGGCCTTCGGTACCAGGGCAGCAACGGAGTCGACGATGATCACGTCAACGGCGTTGGAACGCACCAGCATGTCGGTGATTTCCAGGGCCTGTTCGCCGGTGTCCGGCTGCGAAACCAGCAGGTCGTCGACGTTGACGCCCAGCTTGCCGGCGTACTCGGGGTCGAGGGCGTGTTCGGCGTCGACGAAGGCGCAGGTGGCGCCGTTTTTCTGGGCTTCGGCGATGACCGACAGGGTCAGCGTGGTCTTACCCGACGATTCCGGGCCGTAGATCTCGACGATACGGCCTTTTGGCAGGCCGCCGATGCCCAGGGCGATGTCCAGGCCCAGCGAGCCGGTGGAGATGGCAGGGATAGCCTGGCGCTCGTGGTCGCCCATGCGCATGACGGCGCCCTTGCCGAATTGGCGTTCGATCTGACCCAGGGCCGCAGCCAAGGCGCGCTTCTTGTTGTCGTCCATTGAAATCCTCACGTGTTCGACTTGGCCCTGACGGCCGGAATACCTGTATAAGTAGCCAGTATTATTCCACAGGCAGACGCTCGCGCAAACCCCTGTCGTCGATTTACTCGGCACCAAGCTGTAACAAGCCGTCTAACGCGGCGATCACCGTCTGTCGGCGCACCGCCTCGCGGTCGCCGTCAAACTGGCGCCGCTCGCTGAACACATGGTTGCCGTCGCCCCAGGCCAGCCACACGGTGCCCACCGGTTTGGCCGGCGAACCACCGTCCGGCCCGGCCACGCCGCTCACCGCCACGGCAAAGCGCGCGCCGCTGGCGGCCTGGGCGCCGCGGACCATCGCTTCGACCACTTCCTGGCTGACCGCGCCAACCTGGCCGAACAACACCGCGGGCACTCCCAGCTGACGGGTTTTCTGGGTGTTGGAATAGGTCACGTACCCAGCCTCGAACCAGGCCGAGCTGCCGGGCACGCGGGTGATGGCCTCGGCGATGCCGCCACCGGTGCAGGATTCGGCGGTGGTCACCTGCGCGTTGAAGCGACGCAGGTGTTCACCCAGGCGGGTGGCAAGCGTGGTGATCGGGTCCATGTCGGGCTCCTTGAAGGCTGCCCTCTACCCTAGCATTTTGGGGATGGGGAATGGGCGTCTGGCGGCGTGCTGGGCACGAGGATGTTCGCCTCTGGATTTTTGGCGCCTGTAAGATCGAGCGCCGCGCGGGCGGCGCTCGATCTTACAGGCGCCAAACCTCTCAAGGCATGCACCTCAAGCCCACACCAATCAGAAATTCAGCCGAAGCACGGTCCGCCAGATGTTCTTCATCGGTGAACGACGATGCTTGGTCCAGTTGCGCTCCCACCACTCGTCCTCATTGCGCACCACCTGTTCCAGGTCGCTACCGGCCACTGCGGCGGCGTGCTGGCGGAACATCATGGGGAACACGCAGTGCTGTCGGATCCGGTGTTTGACCACCACATCCACCGGGGTGCCATCGTAGGGCGTCTCTGCCAGGATCCGGCAGCCCTCGCGCGACAGCACATAGGCATGCAGCGCCACCACCCGCCCGCGGGCGATGAACGGGAACCAGGTCAGCCAGGTTCGCCCCATGGAATAACCCAGGTGCAAGGCCTCGAAGGGCCGTTTCTGCATGAAGCGGTTTACCCAGCGCACCCGCGAAGGCTTGAACTCATACGCCTTGGCATCGTCTTCGAAGATCAGGATTCGATCAAGGCCATTGTCCAGCGCATGACGGGCCAGTTGCTGATGGGACTCGTAGCAACCGCGCTTGGGGTCGCTGTTTTTCTCGACGACATGAAAGAGCACTTCGTTGTCGAGCTGTCGCCCGATGGTTTCGCTGAACAGCGTGCGCCGGTCAGCGCGGGTGTCGAGGGAAATACAAAAAACCGCATCTACATCAAAACGAATTGCGCTCACTGCACTAATCAACCTGTTGCAATAACTTTTTACCGGGCCGCGGGCCACCGCGAATGCGTCAGGCAAGCCATCCCTGATGGGCGAAGGCAGGTAATTCTCCATGGAGGCACCATGATGTCAACCTGCCTTCAGCGCATCCCTGTGCACTCGCCGGACTTGCAGGTACAGCCCGCCGGGTAGCCGTGTTAACCTATGCGGCTTGAAAATCCGGTGGGTCTCGGCGTCGCGCATGCAACACAGAACGCCCCAATTTGCCCCACAATATTGAGACCTACTTTCTAAGCCCTTGATGAATAAAGCTATTTCCGACTTCTCCGCACACACCCCGATGATGCAGCAGTACTGGAAGCTGAAGAACCAGCACCCGGACCAGCTGATGTTCTACCGCATGGGCGACTTCTACGAGATCTTCTACGAAGATGCGAAAAAAGCCGCAAAGCTGCTGGACATCACCCTGACCGCGCGCGGTCAGTCGGCCGGCCAGTCCATCCCCATGTGCGGGATTCCGTTCCATTCGCTGGAAGGCTACCTGGCAAAGCTGGTCAAGCTCGGCGAATCGGTGGTGATCTGCGAGCAGATTGGCGACCCCGCCACCAGCAAGGGCCCGGTGGAACGCCAGGTGGTGCGCATCATCACCCCGGGTACGGTCAGCGACGAGGCCCTGCTCGACGAGCGTCGCGACAACCTGATTGCCGCGCTGCTCGGGGACGAGCGCCTGTTCGGCCTGGCCGTACTGGACATCACCAGTGGCAACTTCAGCGTGCAGGAGATCAAGGGCTGGGAAAACCTGCTGGCCGAGCTCGAGCGCCTCAACCCGGTCGAGCTGTTGATCCCCGACGACTGGCCGCGCGACCTGCCTGCCGAGAAACGACCGGGCGCCCGTCGCCGTGCGCCATGGGACTTCGACCGCGACTCGGCGCGCAAGGCCCTGTGCCAGCAGTTCGCGACCAAGGACCTCAAGGGCTTTGGCTGCGACAAGCTGACCCTGGCCATCGGCGCCGCCGGTTGCCTGCTGATCTACGCCAAGGAAACCCAGCGCACCGCCCTGCCGCACCTGCGCAGCCTGCGCCACGAACGCCTGGACGACACGGTCATTCTCGACGGTGCCAGCCGCCGCAACCTGGAGCTGGACATCAACCTGGCCGGCGGCCGAGACAACACCCTGCAGTCGGTGGTCGACCGCTGCCAGACCGCCATGGCCAGCCGTTTGCTGAGCCGCTGGTTGAACCGTCCGTTGCGCGATCTCAAGGTGCTGCAGGCGCGCCAGGACTCGATCCGCTGCCTGCTCGACGGCTACCGCTTCGAGAAGCTGCAGCCGCAACTCAAGGAAATTGGCGATATCGAGCGGATTCTCGCCCGCATCGGCCTGCGCAACGCCCGCCCACGCGACCTGGCACGCCTGCGCGATGCCCTGGGCGCGCTGCCCGAACTGCAGAACGCCATGGCCGAACTGGAGGCGCCGCACCTGGCACGCCTGGCCGCCATTACCGGCACCTACCCCGAACTGGCCAGCCTGCTGGAGCGGGCGATCATCGACAACCCGCCGGCGGTGATCCGCGATGGCGGCGTGCTCAAGGCCGGCTATGACAACGAACTGGACGAACTGCTGGCGATCAGCGAAAACGCCGGCCAGTTCCTGATCGACCTGGAAGCCCGGGAAAAGGCCCGCACCGGCCTGGCCAACCTCAAGGTCGGCTACAACAGGGTGCATGGCTACTTCATCGAGCTGCCTACCAAGCAGGCCGAGCAGGCCCCGGGTGACTACATCCGCCGTCAGACCCTAAAGGGCGCCGAGCGCTTCATCACCCCGGAGCTGAAGGCGTTCGAGGACAAGGCGCTGTCGGCCAAGAGCCGCGCCCTGGCCCGCGAGAAGATGCTCTACGATGCCCTGCTGGAAACCCTGATCAGCCACCTGGCACCGCTGCAGGACAGCGCCGCCGCCCTGGCCGAACTGGACGTGCTCAGCAACCTGGCCGAACGTGCACTGAACCTCGACCTGAACTGCCCACGCTTCGTAGACGAGCCGTGCCTGCGCATCGAGCAGGGCCGTCACCCAGTGGTGGAACAGGTACTGACCACACCGTTCGTGGCCAACGACCTGGGCCTGGACAACAGCACGCGCATGCTGATCATCACCGGCCCGAACATGGGCGGTAAGTCCACCTACATGCGCCAGACCGCCCTGATCGTGCTGCTGGCGCATATCGGCAGCTTCGTGCCGGCTGCCAGCTGCGAGCTGTCGCTGGTCGACCGCATCTTCACCCGCATCGGCTCCAGCGACGACCTGGCCGGCGGCCGCTCGACCTTCATGGTCGAGATGAGCGAAACCGCCAACATCTTGCACAATGCCACCGACCGCAGCCTGGTGCTGATGGATGAAGTGGGCCGCGGCACCAGTACCTTCGACGGCCTGTCGCTGGCCTGGGCCGCCGCAGAGCGCCTGGCCCAGCTGCGCGCCTACACGCTGTTCGCCACGCACTACTTCGAACTCACCGTGCTGCCGGAAAGCGAGCCACTGGTGGCCAACGTGCACCTGAACGCCACCGAACACAACGAACGCATCGTATTCCTGCACCACGTGCTGCCTGGTCCTGCCAGCCAGAGCTACGGCCTGGCCGTGGCGCAGCTGGCCGGCGTGCCGACGGCCGTCATCCAGCGTGCCCGTGAACACCTGGCGAGGCTGGAAACCACCAGCCTGCCGCATGAACAACCACTGGCCCAAAAGGCCAAGGACGTGCCACAGGTCCCGCACCAGAGCGACCTGTTCGCCAGCCTGCCACACCCGGCCATCGAGAAGCTGGGCAAGCTGCAGCTGGACGACATGACCCCGCGTCAAGCTATCGAAATGCTATATCAACTAAAGAACCTGTTATAACGGCGCCCACTACAAGCTGGTAGAATCCGCCGCGGTTTGCTGGTGCTGCAGGTTATTAGCCTGGCCTGCAGCCACATACCCGTAAACCGCGCGGCCCTGAGAGGAAGGGCCGCCGCCGTCGCCTGAGGAGAAAATTAGAAATGACCTTCGTCGTCACCGACAACTGCATCAAATGCAAATACACCGACTGCGTGGAAGTCTGTCCGGTGGACTGCTTCTACGAAGGCCCGAACTTCCTGGTCATCCATCCGGACGAGTGCATCGACTGCGCCTTGTGCGAGCCGGAATGCCCAGCGCAAGCCATCTTCTCGGAAGACGAAGTGCCTGCGGGCATGGAAAACTTCATCGAGCTGAACGCCGAACTGGCGGAAATCTGGCCGAACATCACCGAGCGTAAGGACGCCCTGCCGGACGCTGAGGAATGGGATGGCAAGACTGGCAAGATTGCAGATCTGGAGCGCTGATAGCGTCCGGACACTAAAAAGGCCCCTTGGGGCCTTTTTTGTTTTCTGCAGGCAAAAAAAGGGGCGGTTTGACCCGCCCACATTTTTTCCGTAGTCCCTGCTTGTCCCAAACATCATCCTGATGAAATCGCGTCTTGCGATGTCCCTGGCTTTCCTCCTGAAGGCCTGTGCATGTCCCTGTGCACAGTTCGAATACTAGCGACTTGAGCCTGGCCGGCAACCGCGAAACCTCACAGGGTGTTGCAGGTGACACATTTCCTCACAGCTGAATAAGTCAGGATTTTCAAGAAGTTGGGAAAACGCAGGATCTGGATACGACAATGATTTACTGAAGCGTACATAAAAGGCTTACAGAACAAGTAAGCAAAGGCTTACACGCGATGTTACTGGGGTAGCGCAGTACATAATGTCTTGGGGCTGCTTTGCAGCCCTTTCGCGACACAAGGCCGCTCCCACAGCATAGTGGTGCATTCAAAGGCGATGAAATACCTGTGGGAGCGGCCTTGTGTCGCGAAAGGCGCGCAAAGCGCCCCCGCAATTTTGAATGGGACACCTCTGATCGCCACATACAAAAACGCCCCGAAATCATCGGGGCGCTTTGTGTTACAGGCTTCCGCTACTGGAACAACGACTCACTGGACAGGCCGTTCTTCTCGAGAATCTCGCGCAAACGCTTGAGCCCCTCGACCTGGATCTGCCGCACCCGTTCGCGGGTCAGGCCAATCTCCAGTCCGACATCTTCCAAGGTGCTACTTTCATGCCCCCGCAAGCCAAAGCGGCGCACCACCACTTCACGCTGCTTGTCGGTCAACTCGCCCAGCCACTGGTCGATGCTCTGCGACAGGTCATCATCCTGCAGCAGTTCGCATGGGTCGGTCGGGCGGTCGTCAGTCAGGGTATCGAGCAGGGTCTTGTCCGAGTCCGGGCCGAGCGACACATCCACCGAAGACACCCGCTCGTTCAGGCCGAGCATGCGCTTGACCTCGGCGACCGGTTTCTCCAGCAGCGTGGCGATTTCTTCTGGCGAGGGTTCGTGGTCCAGTTTCTGGGTCAGCTCGCGCGCAGCGCGCAGGTAGACGTTCAGTTCCTTGACCACGTGGATCGGCAGGCGAATGGTGCGGGTCTGGTTCATGATCGCCCGTTCAATGGTCTGGCGAATCCACCAGGTCGCATAAGTCGAGAACCGGAAACCACGCTCCGGGTCGAACTTCTCGACCGCACGGATCAGCCCAAGGTTGCCCTCCTCGATCAGGTCGAGCAGCGACAGGCCGCGGTTCACGTAACGACGGGCAATTTTTACAACCAGGCGCAGGTTGCTTTCGATCATGCGCTTGCGGCCGGCAGGGTCGCCCTTTTGCGACAGGCGCGCAAAGTGCACTTCCTCTTCCGGCGAAAGCAGAGGCGAGAATCCTATCTCGTTGAGATACAACTGGGTGGCATCGAGCGCCCGGCTGTAATCGATGTACTTGTGTTGCTTGAGCGAAGAGCCCGACTTGGCCCTCGTCCGAACCGAAGATACAGCAGGTTCGTCTGACACCACATCCGTTTCCAAAACGATACCCGTCTCCATCAGAAGCAGGTCATCGTCGATGTCAAACTCCGGCACTTCTTTACTGAGAGCCATTGTTATAGTCCTTTGCTGAGTTCGAACTCAGACTCGAGCGGCACCTATCTCCCTGGCAGCGCTGGAGCCTGTCCCCTCTACATCACAGGAACAGGCCGGGTACAACGGTCAACGACGTGGCAGGAACTGGAGCGGATCGACGGGTTTGCCCTGGCGGCGAATCTCGAAATGCAGCTTCACCCGATCTGTGCCCGTGGACCCCATTTCAGCAATCGACTGCCCTGCCTTGACCTGCTGCCCCTCCCGAACCAACAGCCTGCGGTTATGGCCGTAGGCACTGACGTAGGTATCGCTGTGCTTGATGATGATCAGTTCGCCGTAGCCCCTCAAGCCACTCCCGGCGTACACCACTGCACCATCAGACGCAGCAAAAACAGGCTGTCCCAAATCACCGGCGATATCAATGCCTTTATTCAAACTACCGTTTGAAGCGAATTTTCCAATCAGCACGCCGTTGGCGGGCCAGGTCCAGCCACCTACCGCGCGCTCCGCGGCAGGCACCGTGGCGACCACCGGGGCGCTGCTGGAGGCTGCCGGCGTGGCCGGTTTGCTGGTGTTGCCAGGAGGTGTGCTGGTGCTTCCCACAGGCCGCCGGATGACCGTGGTCTTGCTCGACGACGACGGGCTGGACACCACCGTGGTGCTGCCGGTAGAGCCGCTGCTGAAACGAATCGCTTGCCCCGGGCGAATGGTGTAAGGCGCCGCGATACCGTTGCGCGCAGCCAGCTCCTTGTAGTCCCAGCCATAACGGAAGGCGATGGAGAACAGCGTATCGCCAGGTTTGACGATGTACTGCCCAGTGGTTACCGCCGGGCGCTTGGGCACGGTGTTGTTGCGGTCGACCACCCGCGCGCTGTTGCTGCTGGTGCTCGAGCAACCTACCAGTAGCGTGCCCATGGCCAGTGCAATCACCAGAAGCGTGAAACCCGACCCGTCCTTGCGCTGCCGAATGACTGTGTGACCCACCCGCGCTCCCCTCATGGTGCCGAAAACGAAATGACAACAAATGCAATATTATTGCAATTATAACCAAGCCCGCCCGCATTGGCAGGGTTGGTGAAAGACTGCTGCAAAGCCTTGCAACACGCTGTGCGCTAGCGCTTCACCCCGCCAGATAGACAGGGCGTTGCAGCAAGAATTCGGTGCTGGCGCAAAAATATCGCGCGACTCGAACCAGCAGTGTTCAGGCCAGCGGGCCGTTGAGCAGCGGTACGAAGCGCACGGCCCCCAGCACGCGGCGGGAGAATCCATGCTCCTCGCGCACGATCAGCATCAGCTGCTGGGTTTCGCCGGCTGGGCCCACCGGAATCACCATACGACCACCCGGCGCAAGCTGGTCGAGCAGTGCCTGCGGCACTTCCGGCGCTACGGCGGTGACGATGATGCCGTTGTACGGCGCCAGCGCCGGCCAGCCTTCGCAACCATCCCCCCAGCGGAACACCACGTTGCGCAGGTTCAGTTCCACCAGGCGCTCCTTGGCCCGGTCCTGCAACACCTTGATGCGTTCCACCGAGAACACCCGCTCGACCAACTGGGCCAGGATTGCCGTCTGGTAGCCCGAGCCGGTGCCGATCTCCAGCACCTTGTCCAGCGGCCCGGCCTCGAGCAGCAGTTCACTCATGTGGGCAACCATGAACGGTTGCGAGATCGTCTGGTTGTGGCCGATCGGCAGAGCGGTGTCTTCGTAGGCGCGATGCGCCAGCGCCTCGTCGACAAACAGGTGGCGCGGGGTACGACGGATGACGTCGAGCACCTTGGTGTTCGAAACGCCCTCCTCGCACAGGCGCTGGATCAGCCGCTCCCGGGTGCGCTGGGAGGTCATGCCGATGCCACGCCGCAGCATATCGTCCTCGCGCATCAGAGCAGGCCCTCCAGCCAACCGTCGAGCTGCTCGAAGGCATCACTGAAGGTGCGGTCGAGCTGCAGCGGAGTGATCGATACATAGCCTTGCATCACCGCGTGGAAGTCGGTCCCCGGGCCACCGTCCTCGGCATCCCCGGCGACAGCGATCCAGTAGCCTTCCTTGCCGCGTGGGTTGACCACCTTGGTCGGCGCCGCCGCCCGCGCCCGGTGACCGAGGCGGGTGAGCTGGATGCCACGAATGTGCTCCAGCGGCAGGTTGGGGATATTGACGTTGAGCACGGTGCGCGGTGGCAAGGCCAGGCGCGACTGAGCCTCGACCAGGCGGCGGGCGATGTGGGCCGCGGTGGGCAGGTTGTCCGGCTGGCGCGACAACAGCGAAAACGCCAGCGAGGTACCGCCGAGGAAACGGCCTTCCAACGCGGCCGCGACCGTGCCCGAATAGAGCACATCGTCACCCAGGTTGGCACCGAGGTTGATCCCCGACACAACCATGTCCGGCGCCTGTGGCAACAGCCCATTGAGCCCCAGGTGCACGCAGTCGGTCGGCGTGCCGTTGAGGCTGATGAAGCCATTGGCCAAGGTCTGCGGGTGCAGTGGCCGGTCCAGCGTCAGCGAACTGCTGGCGCCGCTCTTGTCTTGATCCGGGGCAATAACCACGCACTCGGCGTAATCCACCAGCGCAGCATGCAGCGCGGCGATGCCGGGTGCGGTAACACCGTCGTCGTTCGAAATCAGAATACGCATGAGCTGTCCGTCTGCCCCGCCGACACCAGATCCACGATTTCGCGCACCACCACGGTGGCGAAACATCCGGCCGGAAGGACGAATTCCAGTTGCAGGATATCAGGCTCGGGATAATGCCACGTAAGACCGCCAATAGGGAGCCGCAGAATGCGTCGTTCGTGATCCATGCCCGCCAGGGCCAGCCACTGGCAAAGTGCCGGCTGCTGTGCGGCGATCGCATCCTCTTGTTGCGCAGTACTCCCCGTAGCCGGCGAATCGCCTGCCCCCCACAGCGGGCCGGTCGGATGCAGGTCAAGAATCGCGAGCCGAGGATCGGAACATTCCGACTCCCCAGCAGGAAAGAAGCTACGACTCGTGGTGAACGCCAACAGGTCGCCCACCTGCGCACGCGCCCAGCTGCCGTCGGCAACACGGGCTGCCAGCACCTGGTTGAACAGGTAGCTGCGCCCGGCCGAGAGCAACCGCGAACGCACGTTGCGCTGTTCGGGCAAGGCATTGCGTGCGGCCCAATCAAGAGCGTCGTGAACGTTGCCGCCACCGTGGCCGAAGCGCTGGGTGCCGAAATAATTCGGCACACCGTACTGCTTGAGCTGTTCCAGGCGCGCATCCACCGCCTGGTGATCGGCAGCCAGGGCAGTCAGGCGCAGCGTGAAGCCGTTGGCCGAATGCGCACCGCGCTGCAGCTTGCGCTGGTGGCGCACCTGCTTGAGCACACGCAGGCTGGCATCCTCGGCACGCGACAGGTCCGGGTCGGCCTTGCCGGGCAGGTGCAGGCTGAACCATTGGCGGGTCAGGGCCTGGCGGTCCTTGAGGCCGGCGTAGCTGATCGTGCGCACCGGCACCCCAGCGGCACGGGCCAGCCGACGGGCCGCCTCCTCGGTGTTCAGGTCACGCTTTTCGACCCACAACCACAAGTGCTCGCCCTGTCCCGACAGCGGGATGTCCAGTACTTCGTCGACCTGGAAATCTTCGGCCACTGCCTTGAGAACGGCGGTACCCAGTGGTTCACCCGATGCACGCGGGCCCAGCAGTTCAAGTTCCGTCATGCTGGCAGCAGCAGGGCTACCGAATGCACGGCGATGCCCTCCTCGCGGCCGGTGAAGCCCAGTTTCTCGGTGGTGGTAGCCTTGACGTTGACCTGGTCGAGTTCAACCTGCAGATCTTCGGCGATCAGCTTGCGCATGGTTTCGATGTGCGGGGCCATCTTCGGCGCCTGGGCGACGATGGTGGCGTCGATGTTGCCGACCTTCCAGCCCTTGGCCTGGACGATGCCGACCACATGACGCAGCAGAACACGGCTGTCGGCGCCCTTGAACTGCGGGTCAGTGTCAGGGAAATGCTTGCCGATGTCACCCAGCGCTGCCGCGCCCAGCAAGGCATCGCTCAGGGCGTGCAGCAGCACGTCGCCATCGGAGTGGGCCAGGAGGCCGTATTTGTGGGGGATACGCACCCCGCCCAGGGTAATGAAATCACCGTCGCAGAAACGGTGCACATCGTAGCCGTGGCCAATACGCATAGAAAAACGCCCTGAATGAGTCAGGGCGTGATTCTACCTGCTTTAACCGGTATTGGGGCCGTCGTTGTAGGAGCAGCCTAGTGCTGCGAATGGGCCGCAAAGCGGCCCCGGCAATATCGGCGATAGCGTTAGACCCAGGGTCTGCTTCGCAGCCCATTCGCAGCACAAGGCTGCTCCTGCAGGCGATCGCGCAGCTACGCCTTACACCCGCCCCAAGGCCACCGCATGATGACGCAGGTGCTCCTCGATGAAGCTGGCGATGAAGTAGTAGCTGTGGTCATAGCCAGGCTGCAGGCGCAGGGTCAGTTCATGCCCACCTTTGCGTGCCGCCTGCTCCAGCGCTTCAGGCTTGAGCTGCTTTTCGAGGAAGTCGTCACGGTCGCCCTGGTCCACCAGCAACGGCGGGCATTCGCCGGCCGGAGCCTCGGCCAGCAGCACGCTGGCATCCCACTCGCGCCAGCGCGCACGGTCTTCACCCAGGTAGCGGCTGAAGGCTTTCTCGCCCCACGGGCAATCCATCGGGTTGCTGATCGGCGAGAACGCCGACACCGAGCGGTAGCGCCCCGGGTTGCGCAAGGCGCACACCAGCGCGCCATGCCCGCCCATGGAGTGGCCACTGATGCTGCGCTCGCCCGAAGCCGGGAAGTGCGCCTCGATCAACGCGGGCAACTCCTCCACGACATAGTCGTGCATGCGGTAGTGCTGGGCCCAGGGCTGCTGAGTGGCATTGAGGTAGAACCCGGCACCCAGGCCGAAGTCCCAGCCACCGTCCGGGTCGCCCGGCACCTGCTCGCCACGCGGGCTGGTGTCGGGGGCGACGATGATCAACCCAAGCTCCGCGGCCAGGCGCTGGGCACCGGCCTTCTGCATGAAGTTCTCGTCGGTGCAGGTTAGGCCGCTGAGCCAGTACAGCACCGGCAGCTTTTCGCCCTGTTCGGCCTGCGGCGGCAGGTAGACGGCGAACACCATGTCGCAACCCAGCACCTTGGAGTGATGCCGGTAACGCTTGTGCCAGCCGCCGAAGCTCTTCTGGCAGGAGATGTTATCCAGGCTCATGGCAAACCTCAGAAGTGGATGACGCTGCGGATGCTCTTGCCTTCATGCATCAGGTCGAAGGCCTTGTTGATGTCTTCCAGGCCCATGGTGTGGGTGATGAAGGTATCCAGCGGGATCTCGCCCTTCTCGGACATTTCCACGTAGCTCGGCAGCTCGCTGCGACCACGCACGCCACCGAACGCCGAACCACGCCATACGCGACCGGTAACCAGCTGGAACGGACGGGTGGCGATTTCCTGGCCGGCACCGGCCACGCCGATAATCACCGACTCACCCCAGCCCTTGTGGCAGCATTCCAGCGCAGCACGCATCAGCTGCACGTTGCCGATGCACTCGAACGAGAAGTCCACGCCGCCGTCGGTGAGGTCGACGATCACTTCCTGGATCGGGCGGTCGTAGTCTTTCGGGTTGATGCAGTCGGTGGCCCCCAGCTGACGGGCGATCTCGAACTTGGCAGGGTTGATGTCGATGGCAATGATGCGCGACGCCTTTGCCTTGACCGCACCAATCACTGCCGACAGGCCGATGCCGCCCAGACCGAAGATGGCCACGGTGTCACCCGGCTTGACCTTGGCGGTGTTGAGCACCGCGCCGATACCGGTGGTGACGCCACAACCCAGCAGGCAGACCTTTTCCAGCGGCGCTTCTTTCTGGATCTTGGCCACGGAGATTTCCGGCAGCACGGTGTACTCGGAGAAGGTCGAGGTACCCATGTAGTGGAACAGCTGCTGACCTTTGTAGGAGAAGCGCGTGGTGCCGTCCGGCATCAGGCCCTTGCCCTGGGTGGCGCGGATGGCCTGGCAAAGGTTGGTCTTGCCCGAGAGGCAGAACTTGCACTTGCCGCATTCCGGGGTGTACAGCGGAATGACGTGGTCACCGACGGCGACCGAGGTGACGCCCTCGCCTATCGCCTCGACGATCGCGCCACCTTCGTGACCGAGGATCGACGGGAAGATGCCCTCCGGGTCGGCGCCCGACAGAGTGTAGGCGTCGGTGTGGCAGACACCGCTGGCGACCACGCGCAGCAGCACTTCACCGGCCTTGGGCATGGCCACGTCGACTTCGACGATTTCCAGGGGTTTCTTGGCTTCGAAGGCTACGGCAGCACGGGACTTGATCATCAAAGGTCTCCAGACAGAGGGTCGATTCAGTCTGGCAGTGTAATTCACCACCTTTTGATGAATAATCCAGGTAAAGACAAAACATTATTGCCATACAGGGATAATCAATGAGCAGCCGCTGGGAGGGCATCGACGAGTTCGTCGCCGTGGCCGAGTCGGGCCAGTTCACTGCAGCCGCCGAGCGCCTGGGCGTTTCCTCATCGCACATCAGCCGGCAGATCGCCCGGCTGGAGGAGCGGCTGCAGACGCGCCTGTTGTACCGCAGTACCCGGCGGGTGACCCTGAGCGAGGCCGGGCAGACATTCCTGCAGCACTGCCAGCGCCTGCAGGATGGCCGCGAGGAAGCTCTACGCGCCATGGGCGATCTGGCCAGCGAGCCCAAGGGGCTGCTGCGCATGACCTGCGCGGTGGCCTACGGCGAGCGTTTCATCGTGCCGCTGGTGACGCGGTTCATGGCGCTGTACCCGCAGCTGCGGGTGGATGTGGAACTGAGCAACCATACCCTCGACCTGGTGCATGAAGGCATGGACCTGGCCATCCGCCTGGGCCGGCTGGCCGACTCACGACTGGTGGCAACCCGCCTGGCACCCCGGCGCATGTACCTGTGCGCTTCGCCGGCCTACCTGGAACGTTATGGTCGGCCGCACAGCCTGTCGGAACTGGCGCGGCACAACTGCCTGGTAGGCAGTTCGGATTTGTGGGCGCTACAGCAGGACGGCCGCGAGATCAGCCAGCGAGTCCAGGGCAACTGGCGTTGCAACAGCGGGCAGGCAGTGCTGGACGCAGCGCTGCAGGGGATGGGGTTGTGCCAGTTGCCGGATTACTACGTGCTGGAGCACTTGAACAGTGGTGCGCTGGTGTCGTTGCTTGAGGCGCACCAGCCACCGAATACCGCGGTGTGGGCGCTGTATCCGCAGCAGCGGCACCTGTCGCCGAAGGTACGGCGGCTGGTGGATTACCTGAAAGAAGGGTTGGCGGGGTTGCCGGAGTATCGCTTGAACTGAAACCTTGTGCTGGCTGGTCTGGCCTCTTCGCGGGTAAACCCGCTCCCACAGGTACAGCGCAAACCTGAAGGGATGTGCGATACCTGTGGGAGCGGGTTTACCCGCGAAGAGGCCGGCACAGGAGCAAGAAATTCAGCGGCGCCCTGCCCAACGCTGGCGCAACCACTCCAGGTCTTCCGGCCGGGTCACCTTGATGTTGTCGCTGCGCCCTTCGACCAGCCGCGGCGCCTGGCCGGACCACTCGATGGCAGAGGACTCGTCGGTCACCAGCACATCCGACACAAGGCACTCGGCCAGCGCCTGATGCAACGCCCCAAGGCGGAACATCTGCGGTGTATAGGCCTGCCAGATGGTACTGCGGTCTACGGTAGCGCCCACCCGGCCATCAGCATCGGCCCGCTTGAGGGTATCGCGAGCCGGCACCGCCAGCAGGCCACCCACCGGGTCGTCCGCCAGCTCCGACAACAGCTTGTCCAGATCGCTGCGCGCCAGGTTTGGTCGCGCAGCATCATGCACCAGCACCCAGTCGCTGTCCGCCGCCCCTTGGGCATGCAGCATCAGCAATGCATTGAGCACTGAGTCGGCACGCTCGCGCCCTCCCACGGCGCGCTGGATGCGCGAGTCGCTGGCGCAGCGCAGGCGAGGCCAGTACGGGTCATCTTCGGCAATGCTGACCACCACGCCCTTGAGCATAGGGTGGCCAAGAAAACAGTCGAGGCTGTGCTCGAGAATGGTCTGCCCGGCCAGCTCCAGATACTGCTTGGGGCGGTCGGCAGCCATGCGGGCACCGACGCCCGCAGCAGGAATCACGGCCCAGAAGGCCGGTAAGGTTTCGATCATTTCTGTGGCAACTGGAAGAGGGTTTCGCCCTCTTTGACCATTCCCAATTCGTGGCGAGCCCGCTCTTCGACGGTCTCCATGCCTTTTTTCAGCTCCAGCACTTCGGCATCGAGCACACGGTTGCGCTCGAGCAAGCGCTCGTTTTCGGCATGCTGCTCGGCAATCTGCTGCTTCAGCTCGGTCACTTGCGCCAGGCTGCCATTACCCACCCACAGGCGGTACTGCAGGCCACCCAGCAGCAGGAGCAGGACGAGGAACAACCAATAGGGACTGCGCATCACGTTATCCAGGTTAAAAAGGCCGCCGGCTATTATTACTTCCGGGCCTCGAATAGCACGAAGCCTGGCCGAGGCCAGGCTTCGTCGACAGAAACCCGTTGAAATGTAGGAAAGTTCAGTACGAACGTTCCCACAACTCCGGCTGCTGTCTTTTTACCATCTCTTGCTTAGCCGCGAAACTCGGCACGACCGCGGTAAACCGCTTTGGCACCCAGTTGCTCTTCAATGCGCAGCAGCTGGTTGTACTTGGAAACGCGGTCGGAACGGCACAGCGAGCCAGTCTTGATCTGGCCGGCAGCGGTACCCACAGCCAGGTCGGCAATGGTCGAGTCTTCGGTTTCACCGGAACGGTGCGAAATCACCGCGGTGTAGCCAGCAGCCTTGGCCATCTGGATGGCTTCCAGGGTTTCGGTCAGCGAGCCGATCTGGTTGAACTTGATCAGGATCGAGTTACCGATGCCCTTCTCGATGCCTTCCTTGAGGATCTTGGTGTTGGTCACGAACAGGTCGTCGCCAACCAGCTGCACCTTGGTGCCGATCTTGTCGGTGAGGATCTTCCAGCCAGCCCAGTCGGACTCGTCCAGGCCGTCTTCGATCGAGATGATCGGGAAGCGCTCGGTCAGGCCTTTCAGGTACTCGGCAAAGCCTTCGGCGTCGAACGACTTGCCTTCGCCGGACAGGTTGTACTTGCCGTCTTCGTAGAACTCGGAAGCCGCGCAGTCCAGGGCCAGGGTCACGTCGGTGCCCAGCTTGTAGCCGGCTTTCTCGACAGCTTCGGCGATGGCGCCCAGGGCGTCTTCGTTGGAAGCCAGGTTAGGGGCGAAACCACCTTCGTCACCAACGGCGGTGTTCAGGCCACGGGCCTTGAGCACGGCTTTGAGGTGGTGGAAGATTTCGGTACCCATGCGCAGGCCGTCGGAGAAGGTCTTGGCGCCAACCGGCTGTACCATGAACTCCTGGATGTCGACGTTGTTGTCGGCGTGCTCGCCACCGTTGATGATGTTCATCATCGGTACCGGCATCGAGTACTGGCCAGGGGTGCCGTTCAGGTTGGCGATGTGCGCGTACAGCGGCAGGTCCTGGTCCTGGGCAGCGGCCTTGGCGGCAGCCAGGGAAACGGCCAGGATGGCATTGGCGCCCAGCTTGGCCTTGTTCTCGGTACCGTCCAGCTCGATCATGGCGCGGTCCAGGGCCTTCTGGTCGGCAGGGTCCTTGCCCAGCAGCAGGTCACGGATCGGGCCGTTGATGTTGGCGACAGCCTTCAGCACGCCCTTGCCCAGGTAACGGCTCTTGTCGCCATCACGCAGCTCCAGCGCTTCGCGCGAGCCAGTGGAAGCACCGGACGGCGCGCAGGCGCTGCCGATGATGCCGTTGTCGAGCAGTACATCGGCTTCCACGGTGGGGTTGCCACGCGAATCGAGAACTTCACGACCTTTGATGTCGACGATTTTTGCCATTGTTGTAAGCACTCCAGAATTGACGAAAACAACTTAGCTTAGGGAATTCTTGCCGTTCACCGGGCGGAATTGCAGTGGGCAGGCCGGGTGAAGGGAACCCCTGACCGACTGGTCAGGGGTGGATCGGACGGTACTTTACCCGAGAATTGAGCTTTACGCGGTTTCTACCGTCGGAAAACTTTTCACCAGGTCGTCCAGTTGCTTGAGCTGGGCCAGGAATGGCTCCAGTTTGTCCAGGCGCAGGGCACATGGGCCATCGCACTTGGCGTTGTCCGGATCGGGGTGTGCTTCGAGGAACAGCCCTGCCAGGCCTTGGCTCATGCCGGCCTTGGCCAGGTCGGTGACCTGGGCGCGGCGACCACCGGCGGAATCGGCGCGACCACCCGGCATCTGCAGGGCGTGGGTCACGTCGAAGAACACCGGGTACTCGAACTTCTTCATGATGCCGAAGCCGAGCATGTCCACCACCAGGTTGTTGTAGCCGAAGCTCGAACCACGCTCGCAGAGAATCAACTGGTCGTTACCGGCCTCTTCGCACTTGGTCAGGATGTGTTTCATTTCCTGGGGCGCGAGGAACTGGGCCTTCTTGATGTTGATCACTGCGCCGGTCTTGGCCATGGCCACCACCAGGTCGGTCTGCCGCGACAGGAAGGCCGGCAGCTGGATGATGTCGCACACCTTGGCTACAGGCTCGGCCTGATAAGGCTCGTGCACGTCGGTGATGACCGGCACGTTGAAGGTGCGCTTGATCTCTTCGAAGATCTTCAGCCCCTCTTCCATGCCCGGGCCACGGTACGAGGTCACCGACGAACGGTTGGCCTTGTCGAAGCTGGCCTTGAACACGTACGGGATACCGAGCTTCTCGGTCACCCGCACGTACTCTTCGCAGACCTTCATTGCCAGGTCACGGGACTCCAGGACGTTCATGCCGCCGAACAGGACGAACAGCTTGTCGTTGGCTATCTCGATGTTACCGACGCGAATGATCTTCTGGGTCATTGATCAGGCCTTGTTCTTCTGAGCCAGGGCTGCCTTGACGAAGCCGCTGAACAGCGGGTGGCCGTCACGCGGGGTCGAGGTGAATTCCGGGTGGAACTGGCAGGCGACGAACCATGGGTGGTCCTTGGACTCCACCACTTCCACCAGCGCGCCGTCTTCAGAGCGGCCGGAAACCACCAGGCCGGCATCGATCAGTTGCGGCAGCAGGTTGTTGTTCACTTCGTAGCGATGGCGGTGACGCTCGGTGATCACGTCCTTGCCGTAGCAATCGTGCACCTTGGAACCGGCCGCCAGCTGGCAGTCCTGTGCGCCCAGTCGCATGGTACCGCCCAGGTCGGAGGCTTCGCTGCGGGTTTCGACGGCACCGGTGGCATCGGCCCACTCGGTGATCAGGCCGACTACCGGGTGGCCGCTGTTGCGGTCGAACTCGGTGGAGTTGGCGTCCTTCCAGCCCATCACGTTACGGGCGAATTCGATCACGGCCACCTGCATGCCCAGGCAGATACCCAGGTACGGCACCTTGTTCTCACGGGCGTATTGCACCGCGGTGATCTTGCCTTCCACGCCGCGCAGGCCGAAACCGCCCGGCACCAGGATGGCATCGGCGCCTTCGAGCAGGCTGGTGCCCTGGTTCTCGATGTCTTCCGAGTCGATGTAGCGCAGGTTGACCTTGGTGCGGTTGGTGATGCCGGCGTGGCTCATCGCTTCGATCAGCGACTTGTACGCATCCAGCAGCTCCATGTACTTGCCGACCATGGCGATGGTCACTTCGTGCTCAGGGTTGAGCTTGGCATCGACCACCTTGTCCCACTCGGACAGGTCGGCGCCATTGCACTGCAGACCGAAACGCTCGACGACGAAATCGTCCAGGCCCTGTGCGTGCAGCACGCCCGGGATCTTGTAGATGGTGTCGACGTCTTCCAGCGAGATCACCGCACGCTCTTCAACGTTGGTGAACAGCGCGATCTTGCGACGCGACGAGGCATCGACCGGGTGGTCGGAGCGGCAGATCAGCACGTCAGGCTGCAGGCCGATGGAGCGCAGCTCCTTGACCGAGTGCTGGGTCGGCTTGGTCTTGGTCTCGCCAGCGGTGGCGATGTACGGGACCAGGGTCAGGTGCATCAGCATGGCGCGCTTGGAGCCCACTTCGACGCGCAGCTGGCGGATGGCTTCGAGGAACGGCTGCGACTCGATGTCACCGACGGTACCGCCGATTTCCACCAGGGCCACGTCGGCATCGCCGGCGCCCTTGATGATGCGACGCTTGATTTCATCGGTGATGTGCGGGATGACCTGGATGGTCGCGCCCAGGTAGTCACCACGACGTTCCTTGCGCAGTACGTGCTCGTAGATGCGGCCGGTGGTGAAGTTGTTGTTCTGGGTCATGGTGGTGCGGATGAACCGCTCGTAGTGGCCCAGGTCGAGGTCGGTCTCGGCGCCATCGTGGGTGACGAACACTTCACCGTGCTGGAACGGGCTCATGGTGCCCGGATCGACGTTGATGTACGGATCCAGCTTGAGCATGGTGACCTTCAGGCCCCGCGCTTCCAGGATGGCCGCCAGGGAAGCCGAGGCAATGCCTTTCCCCAATGAAGAAACAACACCGCCCGTGACGAATATGTAGCGCGTCATGAAAAACCCTAGAAGTCTGCGTTAAGGCGGCCAGCGCCGCCGGAGAAAGCGAAGGAAGGCCGAAGCCCCCGATCACCTGCGTCAATCACAGTGCATCTCGAAAAACTGCCGCGTCTGTACAGACCAGGGGTATCCCCGGCATGGAGCTCGCTCGTCATTTCCAGAATCAGCCCAGCAAAAAACTGCTTGGTAATCGGCAACTCCTGTGTTTTCGCGGAACCCACAGAAGCTGTATCAAGAAGGGAGGGTAGTCTACCCGAATGTACCCTTCAGCTCAAACCTTGCGCGTTCGTCGGCAACTGCCAGGACAGCTGGCAATCAGCCTGCACCAGCCCGGGCAGGTTGGCCACCGCCAGCAAGCGTTCGCCCTGGTACAGCAGTGGCAGGCGCGGGCGCAGGAAAAGCGGCACCTGCAGTTCGTTTAACAGGCGCTTGAGGTCGCGTCGGCCGCGGCCGGGGACATCCAGCACTTCACCGCCCTGGCGGTAGGCAATGCGCAAGCCGTCCAGCGGCGCTGCGCCAACAAGACGCACCCTGCCGTTACCCGGCAACAGCAAAGGCTTGGCGGGATCGGCCCAGGGCAGTTCGCCGACGGGCAGCTGCAGCCAGTCACCACTCAACCACCAGATGCGGCCATGACTGCGCAGCAACTGCCCATCGGCAAGCTGCCAGGCGGGCCGGGCATCGGCGGCGGCATCGCGCAGGTCCGCCCAGCCGGCCCAGTGTCGGGTGTCGGGCAGGCGGGTACGGCGGCTCAGCCAGTACTGCAGGGCATTGCGCTGACGGGCCGGCGACAGTGCCACCAGGGTAGCCAGGTCGAGGGAGTCCAGCCCCGGCCAAGCCACCGGCGCGCCCTCCCTGGCGAGCGCCAGGTCGTCCTGGGCAAGCTCGTCCAGCAGGCCTTGGGCTTCGCTCAGGTGCTCGGCGGCGCGGGCCAGGTTCTGGCTGGCCTGCGGCCAACGTTGCCGAAGCAGCGGAAAGACTTCGCTGCGCAGGTAGTTGCGGGCAAATTGTGTGTCAGCGTTCGTCGGATCTTCGATCCAGGCCAGCCCATTGACCTGGGCGTGGTCCTGCAGTTGCTGGCGGGAACAGCCCAGCAACGGCCTGACCAGGCTGCCCTGCCCTAGCGCCCGCTGCCCCGGCATTGCAGCCATGCCACGCAGGCCTGCGCCGCGCAGCAGGCGGAACAGCAGGGTTTCGGCCTGGTCGTCGCGGTGCTGGCCGGTGAACAGGATGTCGCCTGGGCCGACGGCTTGCCTGAAGGCAGCATAGCGGGCGTCGCGGGCAGCCTGTTCGAGGCTGGCGCCGGGGGTGACCTGGACATGGATGACCTGGAGTTCGATGCCGAGATTGTCGCAGACGGTTTGGCAGTGGGCGGGCCAGGCATCGGCGGCGGGTTGCAGGCCGTGGTGGACGTGGATGGCGCGCAATGGAGGGGATGCGTGATTGCGGGCGTAGTCGGCCAGCAGGTGCAGGAGGACGGTGGAATCGAGGCCGCCGGAGAAGGCGATGTACCAGGCTGGGGCGTTGAGCCAAGGGGTGAGGTTGATCATCGAACCCGCACTCAATTCGAGAATGCATTCGCGGGTGAACCCGCTCCCACAGGGATCGCGCCGTTTCAGAGGGCTGCGCAGTACCTGTGGGAGCGGGTTCACCCGCGAACACCGGCGAAGCCGGTGCCATTCATCTCGCTATCAGATACCGTAGCTCATCAGGCGATCGTAACGGCGGGCCAGCAGCGCGTCATGGTCGAGCTTGCCGAGCATGTCCAGCTGCTGTACCAGGTCGGCACGGATGCTTTCCGACATCTTCGCCGGGTCACGGTGGGCGCCGCCCAGCGGCTCCTGGATGACCTTGTCGACGATGTTCAGGCTCTTCAGGCGCTCGGCAGTGATGCCCATTGCCTCGGCCGCGTCAGCTGCCTTGTCGGCTGTCTTCCACAGGATCGAGGCGCAGCCTTCCGGCGAGATCACCGAGTAGGTGGAGTACTGAAGCATGTTCAACTGGTCGCACACACCGATGGCCAGCGCACCGCCGGAACCACCCTCACCGATCACGGTGGCGATGATCGGGGTTTTCAGGCGCGCCATCACGCGCAGGTTCCAGGCGATGGCCTCGCTCTGGTTGCGCTCTTCGGCGTCGATGCCCGGATAGGCGCCCGGGGTGTCGATGAAGGTCAGGATCGGCATCTTGAAGCGCTCGGCCATTTCCATCAGGCGGCAGGCCTTGCGGTAGCCTTCAGGGCGCGGCATGCCGAAGTTGCGGCGTACCTTCTCGCGCACTTCGCGGCCCTTCTGGTGACCGATGACCATGACCGGCTTGCCGTCCAGGCGCGCAGTACCGCCGACGATGGCAGCGTCGTCGGAGAAATGGCGGTCGCCGTGCAGCTCTTCGAACTCGGTGAAGATGTGCTCCAGGTAGTCCAGGGTGTAAGGACGACGCGGATGACGAGCCAGGCGGGCGATCTGCCAGCTGGTCAGGTTGCCGAAGATGCTTTCGGTCAGGGTGTTGCTCTTGTCTTGCAGACGGGCAATTTCATCGCTGATGTTCAGCGAGTTGTCGTTGCCTACCAGGCGCAGGCCTTCGATCTTGGCTTGCAGGTCGGCAATCGGCTGTTCGAAATCGAGAAAATTCGGGTTCATAGTCATCCGTCTTGGGTCTACGGCCAGGCGGCCGGCCGGTTGATCCGTTTGGCGCCCTACCTTAAGGGATCAGGCGCATTCAGGTCGAGATTAAATTTTTGTCGGTTCAACGATATTGCAGGAAGACGTTCTCACGCCCGAACTGGTCACGCAGCGCCTGAATCAGCCCATCGGCCGGGTCGATAGCCCACTGCTCGCCGAACTGCAGCATGGCCTTGGCGTCGCTGCCGGTGTATTCGAGAGTGATCGGGCAAGCGCCGCGATGGCGGGTAATCAACTCGCCCAGCCACTTCAGCCGGTCGCCCTTGAGCGCTTCGTGTGCCACCTTCAGGCGCAGGCTCTCGGCCAGCTTGGTGCGCGCATCCTCCATGGTCATCACCTGCTTCACCCGCAGGCGCAGGCCACCGGAGAAATCGTCGTTGCTGACCTCGCCTTCGACAACCACCATGGCATCGGTCTGCAGCAAGGACTGTGCCGCCATGAAGGCATCGGCAAACAGCGACGCCTCGATGCGCCCGGAGCGGTCATCCAGGGTGACGAAGCCCATCTTGTCGCCCTTCTTGTTCTTCATCACCCGCAGGGCAATGATCATGCCGGCGATGGTCTGGGTATCGCGTGACGGCTTGAGGTCGATGATGCGCTGGCGGGCGAAGCGGCGGATCTCGGTCTCGTACTCGTCGATCGGGTGGCCGGTGAGGTACAGGCCAAGGGTGTCCTTTTCGCCCTTCAGGCGTTCCTTGAGGGTCAGTTCGCGCACCTTGCGGTGGTTGGCGTAGACGTCGGCATCCGCCTCTTCGAACATGCCGCCGAACAGGTCGACGTGGCCACTGTCAGCGGTGTGGGCGGCCTGCTCGGCAGCCTTGATGGCCTCGCCCAGCGCCGAGAGCAGGGTTGCACGGTTGATATCGATGTTGGCGTGGTAGGCCTTGATCTCGTCATGGAAGTGCGGGCCCAGGCGGTCCAGCGCACCACTGCGGATCAGCGCGTCGAGGGTACGCTTGTTGACCCGTTTGAGGTCGATGCGCTCACAGAAGTCGAACAGGTCCTTGAATGGGCCACCCTGGGCGCGAGCCTCGACGATCGCCTCCACCGGGCCCTCGCCGACGCCCTTGATGGCGCCCAGGCCGTAGACGATGCGCCCGTCATTGTTGACGGTGAACTTGAAGTCGGAGAAGTTCACGTCGGGCGCGTCGAGGCGCAGCTTCATGCTGCGCACTTCCTCGACCAGCACCACCACCTTGTCGGTGTTGTGCATATCCGCCGACAACACCGCAGCCATGAACGGCGCCGGGTGGTGGGTTTTCAGCCATGCGGTCTGGTACGAAACCAGGCCATAGGCGGCGGAGTGGGACTTGTTGAAGCCGTAACCGGCGAACTTTTCCACCAGGTCGAAGATGTTACCAGCCAGGTCTGCATCGATATTGTTGTTGGCACAACCTTCGATGAAACCACCGCGCTGTTTGGCCATTTCCTCGGGCTTCTTCTTACCCATCGCACGGCGCAGCATGTCGGCGCCGCCGAGGGTATAGCCAGCCATCACCTGGGCGATCTGCATCACCTGTTCCTGGTACAGGATGATGCCGTAGGTCGGTGCCAGCACCGGCTTCAGGCCTTCGTACTGGTAGTCCGGATGGGGGTAAGCGAGCTCGGCGCGGCCGTGCTTGCGGTTGATGAAGTCGTCCACCATGCCCGACTGCAGCGGGCCTGGGCGGAACAACGCCACCAGTGCGATAAGGTCTTCCAGGCAGTCGGGCTTGAGCTTCTTGATCAGCTCTTTCATGCCCCGCGATTCAAGCTGGAACACCGCCGTGGTTTCGGCCTTCTGCAACAGCTCGTAGGTCTTGCGGTCGTCCAGCGGGATGAAGTCGATGTTTACATCGGGCAGGTTCTTCTTGGCCTGCTCGCGGTTGATGATCTCCATCGCCCACTTGATGATGGTCAGGGTCCGCAGGCCGAGGAAGTCGAACTTCACCAGGCCGGCGGCCTCGACGTCATCCTTGTCGAACTGGGTTACCAGGCCGCCGCCCTCTTCATCACAGGCGATCGGCGAGAAGTCGGTAAGCTTGGTCGGGGCAATGACCACACCACCGGCGTGCTTGCCGGTACCGCGTGTCACGCCCTCGAGCTTCAGGGCCATGTCCCAGATTTCGCGGGCGTCTTCGTCACCCTTGAGGAAGTCGCGCAGGATCTCTTCCTGCTCGTAGGCCTTTTCCAGGGTCATGCCCACTTCGAACGGGATCATCTTCGACAGGCGGTCGGCCAGGCCGTAGGACTTGCCCTGTACCCGCGCCACGTCTCGCACCACCGCCTTCGCCGCCATGGTACCGAAGGTGATGATCTGGCTGACCGCGTTGCGGCCATAGGCTTCGGCCACATAGTCGATCACCCGGTCACGGCCATCCATGCAGAAGTCGACGTCGAAGTCGGGCATGGAAATACGTTCAGGGTTGAGGAAGCGCTCGAACAGCAGGTCGTAGGCCAGCGGGTCGAGGTCGGTGATCTTCAGGACATAGGCCACCAGCGAGCCAGCACCCGACCCCCGGCCCGGGCCGACCGGAACACCGTTGTTCTTGGCCCACTTGATGAAGTCCATCACGATCAGGAAGTAACCGGGGAAGCCCATCTGGATGATGATGTCCAGTTCGAACTTCAGGCGGTCCAGGTAAACCTGGCGCTTCTCTGCGTAGTTGGGCGTGGTCTCTTTCGGCCACAGCACTGCCAGGCGCTCTTCCAGGCCTTCGTGGGACACATGCCGCAGGTAGTCATCGATGCCCATGCCATTGGGCGTGGGGAAGTCGGGCAGGAAGTACTTGCCCAGCTGCACCTGAATGTTGCAACGCTTGGCAATCTCGACGGTGTTGGCAATGGCGTCGGGCAGGTCGCTGAACAGTTCGGTCATTTCTTCGGCCGACTTCAGGTACTGCTGGTCGCTGTACATCCTTGGACGGCGCGGGTCGTCAAGGGTCCAGCCCTCACCGATGCATACGCGGGTTTCGTGAGCATCGAAGTCCGATTGCTTGATGAAACGCACATCGTTGGTTGCCACCAGCGGAGCGCCGAACCTGTCGGCCAAGGCCACGGCGGCGTGCACATATTCCTCGTCGCGGGCGCGGTTGGTGCGCTGCACCTCGACATAGAAGCGCTCGGGGAACATCGCCATCCAGTCCTGCAGAAGGGCCTCGGCCTCATCTTGCCGCCCCGCCAGCAAGGCCATGCCAATGTCACCTTCCTTGCCTGCGGACAGGGCGATCAGGCCCTCGCTGGCCGGGGCGATCCATTCACGCTGAAGGATCACCAGGCCGTTGCGCTGGCCCTCGGTCCAGCCGCGCGAGATCAGCTCGGTGAGGTTGCGGTACCCCTTGGGGTTCATGGCCAGGAAGCAGATACGCGACAGCGGTGCTTCCGGGTCGGCAGCGGCCAGCCACAGGTCGGCGCCGCAGATCGGCTTGATGCCCGCGCCCATGGCAGTCTTGTAGAACTTTACCAGCGAGCACATGTTGCTCTGGTCGGTGATCGCCACCGCCGGCATGTTCATCCCGGCCAGCGCCTTGGCCAGCGGCTTGATCCGCACCAGGCCGTCGACCAGCGAGAATTCGGAGTGGACGCGCAGGTGAACGAAGGGAACCGACATGGAAGATCCTGTAGCAGTGCTGAACGACAAGGGCGGGATTGTAGCTTAAATGGGGATGTTTTTTGGGGCTGCTTCGCAGCCCATCGCCGGCAAGCCAGCTCCCACAGGGACCGCGTAGCTGTCAGGGATTGTACGATCCGTGTGGGAGCTGGCTTGCCGGCGATGGGCCGCAAAGCGGCCCCGGGGGTTCAGATCAGGGAATCGAGAACACCGGCACGCGCGTCCCACGCGGCCCGCACCGGGGCAAAGGAGCGCCGATGAATAGGTGTAGGCCCCAAGCGTGCCAGCGCCTCGAGGTGCACCGGGGTCGGGTAGCCCTTGTGCCCGCCAATGCCATAGCCCGGGTAGATCAGCTCGAATGCGCTCATCTCCCGGTCACGGGTCACCTTGGCCAGGATCGACGCCGCCGCGATGGCCGGCACTTGGCTATCGCCCTTGACTACCGGCGACGCCGGTACGGCCAGTTTCGGGCAACGGTTACCGTCGATCAGGGCCAGCTTCGGTGTAATGTGCAGGCCTTCCACCGCGCGCTGCATGGCCAGCATGGTCGCATGCAGGATATTCAGGCGGTCGATTTCCTCGACCTCGGCACGCGCAATGCAGAAGCTCAAGGCCTTTTCGCAGATCTCGTCGAACAGCGCTTCGCGCTTGGCTTCGGTGAGTTTCTTCGAATCGTTCAGGCCGAGGATCGGGCGCGCCGGGTCGAGGATCACCGCCGCGGTCACGACCGCACCGCACAGCGGGCCACGGCCCACTTCGTCGACGCCCGCGACCAGGTCCTCGACCAGGTTGAAGTCCAGTCCAATTTGCATGTCAGCGGTCCTTGAGCAAGGCCAGTACCGCCTCAGCCGCCTGGTTGGAGGCGTCACGGCGAAGGGTGCGGTGAATTTCGTCGAAACTTTCGGTCTGCCGGCTGCCATCGGCTACCAGCGGAGCCAGGGTATTGGCCAGTGCTTCGCTGGTGGCGTCATCCTGCAGCAGCTCGGGCACCAGCGCACGCTGGGCCAGCAGGTTCGGCAACGAAACGTAGGGGCTCTTTACCAGGCGTTTGAGGATCCAGTAGGTCAGGGGCGCCAGGCGATAGGCCACAACCATCGGCCGCTTGTACAGCAGCGCTTCGAGGGTGGCAGTACCCGAGGCGATTAGCACCGCGTCACAGGCCGCCAAAGCCTGGTGCGACTGGCCATCGAGCAGGGTCAGCGGCAGCTTACGCCCTTCGAGCATCTGCTCGATCTGGGCACGCCGCGCGGCATTGGCACAGGGCAGTACGAAACGCACGCCCGGTACCTGCTGGCGCAGCCTTTGGGCAGCATCCAGGAACAGTGCCCCCAGGCGCCCTACTTCGCCGCCCCGACTGCCCGGCATCAACGCCACTACCGGCCCTTCGCCCAGGCCAAGCGCGGCACGCGCCGCAGGACGGTCGGCTTCTAGCGGGATGGTATCGGCCAACGGGTGGCCAACGAAGCGCACTGGCACGCCCTGCTCTTCATAGAACCGCGCCTCGAATGGCAACAGCGTCAGCATCAGGTCGCAGCCTTCGCGAATCTTCAGCACACGCTTCTGCCGCCAGGCCCATACCGACGGGCTGACGTAGTGCACGGTCTTGATCCCGGCCTGACGCAGTTTCAGTTCGATGTTGAGGGTGAAGTCGGGGGCATCGATGCCGATGAACACATCGGGCTTTTCGCCGATCAGGGTCTCGATCAGCAGCTTGCGCCGCTTGAGCAGCTCGCGCAGGCGCCCCAGCACTTCGACCAGGCCCATCACGGCCAGGCGCTCCATGGGGAAATAGGATTGCAGGCCTTCGGCTTCCATCAAGGGACCACCAACGCCGATGAACCGTACATCGGGGTGGCGTGCCTTGATGGCACGCATCAAGCCTGAACCGAGAATATCGCCGCTGGCCTCACCTGCGACCAAGGCTACGCAAAGCTGGGCCATGTCAGCGGGTGATGCCGCGGGCGGAGTTCACGATCGACTGGCGGAACAGATCGACCTCAGGGTGCTTCGCAGCCAGTTCGTCCAGCTCCTTGAGCGCGTCTTCGACGGTCAGGCCCTGGCGATAGACAATCTTGTAGCAACGGCGCAGCACATGGATCACCTCGTCGCTGAAACCCCGGCGGCGCATGCCTTCGAAGTTCATGCTGCGGGCTTCGGCCGGGCTGCCGAACACGGTGACGAAGGCCGGGACATCCTTGCCGATCGCCGTGCCCATGCCGGAAAACGCGTGGGCACCGATATGGCAGTACTGGTGCACCAGGGTGTAACCGGACAGGATCGCCCAGTCCCCCACGTGCACATGGCCGGCCAAGGCCGTGTTGTTGACCAGGATGCAGTGGTTGCCGATGACGCTGTCGTGGCCGATGTGGGCATAGGCCATGATCAGGTTATGGTCACCGACGGTGGTTTCCGAACGGTCCTGGACGGTACCGCGGTGGATGGTCACCCCTTCGCGGATCACATTGTGGTCACCGATCACCAGGCGCGTCGGCTCACCCTTGTACTTGAGGTCCGGGGTGTCTTCGCCGATCGAGGAAAACTGAAAGATACGGTTGTGCTTGCCGATGCGGGTCGGCCCTTTGAGCACAACATGCGGGCCGATAACGGTGCCCTCCCCGATCTCCACATCAGGGCCAACGATCGACCAGGGGCCGACCTCGACACCATCGGCCAGCCTGGCCGACGGGTCGATAATGGCCCGAGGATCAATCGAATTCATAGGGAGCGTTCCGCACAGGTGATTTCTGCCGAGCAAACGGGCTTGCCGTCGACCAGGGCGCGGCACTCGAATTTCCAGATCATGCTCTTGCGGCTGAGGAACTTGGCTTCCAGCACCAACTGGTCACCCGGCAATACCGGCTGACGGAAACGCAGCTTGTCGGAGCCGACGAAGTAGTACAGGGTGCCATCGGCCGGTTTGGCGTCGAGCATCTTGAAACCGAGGATACCCGCGGCCTGTGCCATGGCTTCGATGATCAGGACGCCCGGCATGATCGGGTGCGCCGGGAAATGGCCGTTGAAGAACGGCTCGTTGATGCTGACATTCTTGTAGGCACGAATGCTCTGGGCCTCGTAGTCCAGCTCCGTCACGCGGTCCACCAACAGGAACGGGTAACGGTGAGGCAGGTATTCGCGAATCTCGTTGATGTCCATCATTTCGGGGGGGAAGCCTGTAATAAGAATAGGGAGCGCAGGTGCTGACCACACGCTCCTTTTGCAGTCCAAAGAGGAGCCAGCTAGCGACTGTTCACTCTTGCTCAGGGAATGGTATCAGCCTTCTGATGTCGGCTGGCCACCTGAGGTCACGGTATCGACGCGTTTTTCCAGCTGCTGGAGACGCTTGGCCATGTCATCCAGGTGGCGGATACGCGCGGCGCTCTTGCGCCATTCAGCCAGTGGCTGCATGGCAGTGCCGGAAGAATAGGCACCCGGTTCGGTGATCGAACGGGTCACCATGGTCATCCCAGACACGAAAACGTTATCACAGACATCGATATGACCCACCATGCCGACACCTCCGGCAATGGTGCAATGCTTGCCGATGCGCGTGCTGCCGGAAATCCCGACGCATGCAGCCATGGCCGTATGCTCACCGATCTGCACGTTGTGGGCGATCTGGATCTGGTTGTCGAGCTTGACCCCATCAGCGATGCGCGTATCCGACAGTGCCCCGCGATCGACCGCAGTGTTGACACCGATTTCCACATCGTCGCCGATGGTAACACCACCGATCTGGGCAATTTTGCGCCACACGCCCTTCTCGTTGGCAAAACCGAAGCCTTCACCGCCAATCACGGCACCTGACTGGATGACCACACGCTTGCCGATGGTCACATCATGGTACAGGGTGACCCTCGGGGCCAGCCAGCCGCCCTCACCGATCACGCAACGGGCACCGACCACACAGTGTGCACCCACACTGACATTGGCCGCGATGCGCGCACCGCTTTCGATGACCGCGAACGGCCCGATGCTAGCACTGGCGTCCACCTGCGCGTCCTCGGCCACCACGGCGCTGGGATGAATACCCGCCACAGCCTTGGGTTTGGGGTCGAACAGGTGGGAGATGCGCGCATAGGCCAGATACGGGTCGGCTACGATCAGCGCATTGCCGGCAAAGCCTTCGGCGTCCGCTGCCTTCAGCAGCACCGCAGCCGCCTGGCTGCTATCCAGGAACTTGCGGTACTGCGGGTTGGCGAGGAAGCTCAACTGACCTGGGCCAGCCTCCTGCAAGGTGGCCAGCCCGGTAATCTGCAGCGCCTCGGGCCCCTTGAGAGTGGCGCCGAGGGCCTCGGCCAACTGGCCTAGCGTCATGGTCACGGTCATATCAACGGGCTTGGTTCATGCGCTCGATGACCTGGCGGGTGATGTCGTACTGAGGCTTGACATCGATGACCGCGCCACGCTCGAGGACCAGGTCGTAACCACCTTTCTTGATCACTTCCTCGACAGCGCCATCCAGCTTCGGCTTCAGTTGCTTGAGCATGTCGCGGTCAGCAACGGCCTTGGCTTCGTTCAGTTCCTTGGACTGGAACTGGAAGTCACGGGCCTTCTGCTTGAACTCGAGTTCCAGGCGCTCGCGCTCCTGCTGCTGCATCTTGTCGCCGCCCTTGATCAGACGGTCCTGGATGCCCTTGGCGCTGCTTTCCAGGCTTTTCAGCTTGGTCAGTTGCGGGCCGAACTTCTTCTCGGCATCCACCGCGTATTTCTTGGCGGCGTCCGACTCCAGCAGGGCCATCTGATAGTTCAGGACGGCAACCTTCATTTCGGCGAAAGCCGGGGTGGCGACAAGCGCCGCGGCCACTACGGCCAGTTGGGTCAACTTACGCACGATGCACTCCTGGATAAACCGTTGTCATTAAGCGAGGGCCGACCTCAGAAGGTCTGGCCCAGAGAGAATTGGAACACCTGGGTGTCGGCATCGTCCGGCTTCTTGACCGGCATTGCCAGGCTGAAGCTCAGCGGGCCCAGTGCGGTGATCCAGGTCACGCCCAGGCCGACCGAGCTGGCCATACCCGAGAAACCGACCTTCTCGCAATCAGGCTGGTTGCCGCAATTGGTGTCGAACACGTTACCCACATCCCAGAACACGGACGTGCGCAGCGAACGCTGATCCTTGACGAATGGCAGCGGGAACAGCAGCTCCACACCACCTTGTACCAGCACGTTGCCACCAAACGGCAACGGATCCTGGTCCGGGTCGGCGATGGTGCCTGGCTTGCCACCGTTGGCCTCGCCGCGGCTTGGGGTACTGCGTGGGCCCAGGCTGCTGTCCTTGAAGCCACGGACGGAGTTGAAGCCACCCGCGAAGTAGTTCTCGTAGAACGGCAGGCCGGAGGTGCTGCCGTAACCATCACCATAGCCCAGCTCGGTGTGCAGGCGCAGGGTGTAGTCGTTGGTAATCGGCTTGAACAGCTGGCCGCGGTAGTCGAGCTTGAAGAACGACAGGTCGCTGCCCGGAATGGTGGATTCCAGGGTCAGGCTTTGCGAGTGACCACGGGTCGCCAGCACGCCTTTGTTCAGGGTCGACTCCGACCAGCCGATCGAGGCCTTGAAGTTCAGGAAGCTGTCGCCTTCCTCTTCGAGGAAATCGAAGATCTCGTCAACGGTGTACTTGCCGGTCTTGATCTTGTCCTGCTGCACGCTCAGGCCATAGGTCAGGCGCGAGGTCTCGCTGATCGGGTAGCCGAGGCTGACGCCTGCACCGTAGCTGTCCACCGCGTAGCTGGCCACGTCGACGTCGAGGTCGTCGTAGTCGGTGCTGCGGTAGAAGGCGTTGTAGCCCAGGCTCACGCCATCGGCAGTGAAGTAGGGGTCAACGAAGCCGAAGTTGTAGCGGGTCTGGTATTCCGAACGGGTCAGGCCGATGGATACCTTGTTACCGGTACCGAGGAAGTTGCTCTGGCTGATCGAACCACCGAGGATCAGGCCGGCGCTCTGGGCGAAACCGACGCTGGCGGTGATCGAGCCGGAGGCCTGTTCCTCGACGCTGTAGTTGACGTCGACCTGGTCGTCGGTGCCCGGCACCGGCGGGGTCTCGACGTTCACTTCCTTGAAGAAGCCCAGGCGTTCCAGGCGGGTCTTGGACTGGTCGATCAGGTAGGTCGAGGCCCAGCCGCCTTCCATCTGGCGCATTTCGCGACGCAGCACTTCGTCTTCGGTCTTGGTGTTGCCGCGGTAGTTGATGCGGTTGACGTAGGCACGCTTGCCCGGGTCGACCACGAACATGATGTCGACGGTGTGGTCTTCATCGTTCGGCTGCGGCACACCGTTGACGTTGGCGAAGGTGTAGCCTTCGTTACCCAGGCGGCGGGTGATCAGCTCGGAGGTGCTGGTCATCACCTTGCGCGAGAACACCTGGCCAGGCTGCACCAGCAGCAGCGACTTGACCTGATCTTCCGGCACCTTCAGGTCACCGGACAGCTTCACGTCACGGACGGTGTACTTCTCGCCTTCGTTGATATTGACGGTGATGTAGACGTGTTTCTTGTCCGGCGTGATGGACACCTGGGTGGAGGCGATGTCCATGTTGATGTAGCCGCGGTCCAGGTAGTAGGAACGCAGGCGCTCCAGGTCACCGGAGAGCTTTTCGCGGGCGTACTTGTCGTCGTTCTTGAAGAACGACAGCCAGTTGGTGGTCTTCAGCTCGAACAGCTGCGCCAGGGTCTCGTCGTCGAACACGTTGTTGCCGACGATGTTGATGTGCTGAATGGCGGCGACGGTGCCTTCGTTGATCTTGATCTTCAGCGCCACGCGGTTGCGCGGCTGCGGCACCACCTCGGCGTCGACCTCGGCCGAATAGCGGCCCTGGGCCACGTATTGGCGCTGCAGTTCGTTACGCACACCTTCGAGGGTGGCACGCTGGAAGATCTCGCCTTCGGCCAGGCCGGATTGCTTCAGGCCTTTCATCAGGTCTTCGGTGCTGATGGCCTTGTTGCCTTCGATCTCGATGCTCGACACCGACGGGCGTTCGACCACGTTGATGATCAGGACATTGCCATCGCGGTTCAGCTGAATGTCCTGGAAGAAGCCGGTCTTGAACAGGGAACGGGTCGACTCCACCAGTCGGCGGTCATCGGCCTGGTCGCCGACGTTCAGCGGCAAGGCACCGAAGACACTGCCGGCGGAAACCCGCTGCAGGCCGTTGACGCGGATATCGGAGATGGTGAAGGACTCGGCGTGAACTTCAGCGATCATCAGTGCGGACATGACCGCAGTTAGCAGCAGACGTTTCATGAAGTCCTTTTATTCCAACTGGCAATAAACAGCCCGCCGCGACAAGACGGCAGGTTTCGCAATTGAGCGAAGCTTTATAGTCGACCCAGATCGTTGATCAGGGCGAGCAACATCACCCCTATGACCAAACTGATACCGATCTGGACCCCCCAACCTTGCACCCGATCCGACAGCGGACGACCGCGCACCCACTCGACCAGGTAAAACAGCAAATGCCCCCCATCCAGAACCGGGATGGGCAGCAGGTTAAGAACCCCCAGGCTTATGCTCAGGTAGGCCAGGAAATTCAGGAAATCCCCCACGCCGGACTGGGCTGAAGCGCCCGCCACTTTAGCAATGGTTATCGGTCCGCTCAAGTTTTTTACCGAGAGCTCCCCGAACAGCATTTTCTTCAGCGATTCAAGGGTCAGGACGCTCATGTTCCAGGTGCGTGACAAGCCCTCACTCACCGCATCCAGCGGGCCGTAGCTGACTTCGCGGAGCATGTTGGCAGGCCATTCGCCACCTTTTACCCCGGCGCCCAGATAGCCGCCGGCCGCCTTGCCCTCGCCCCTGCGCGCCAGGGTGACCGGGATGTCCAGCACAGCACCATCGCGCTCGACGCGCACCACAACCTTGGTTTGCGGGCGGGCCCGCACGGCATCGACCACCTGCTGCCATTCGCTCACTGCCACGCCATCGAGCGCCAGCAGCTTGTCACCGGTTTTCAGGCCCGCAGCGGCAGCCGGCCCCTTCGGATCGATCTCGGCCAACACCGGCAAGATCGCCGGGCGCCAAGGGTGCAGCCCAAGGGACTGGATCGGGTCCGGTTCGTCGGCGCCCTTGAGCCAGCTGTCCAGCTTCACCTGCAGCTGGCGCTCGGCGCTGGCGCCCTCTTCACGCACGCCAACCTGCAAGGTGCCGCTCTCGCCCAGGCGGCGAACCAGTTGCAGGTTGACCGCAGACCAACCATTGGTCGGCTTGCCGTCGATGGAGACGATTTCCTGACCTGCGGTCAGGCCTGCCGATGCTGCCAGGCTGCCCGCATCGACCGCACCGATAACCGGGCGGATCTGCTGGGTACCCAGCATCGCCAGCACCCAGAAGAACAGGATGGCCAGCAGGAAGTTGGCAACCGGGCCCGCCGCGACGATCGCGATGCGCTGGCGCACGGACTTGCGGTTGAACGACTGCTCGATCAGCGCCGGCGGCACGTCCCCCTCGCGCTCGTCGAGCATCTTGACGTAGCCACCCAGCGGGATCGCAGCGACCACGAACTCGGTGCCATGGCGGTCATGCCAGCGCAGCAGCGGCGTGCCGAAGCCCACCGAGAAGCGCAGCACCTTGACACCGCAGCGGCGTGCCACCCAGAAGTGGCCGAATTCATGGAAAGTGACCAGTACACCCAAGGCTACGAGGGTGCCGATAATCATGTAGAGCGCTGTCATATCCATCTCCGAATGATGTTCAGCGGGCTGGCATCATGCCCAGCCCCCTCGTGAACCGTGGCGGGCCTGCATCAGCGACCGTGACGCCTCAGCCATTCACGGGAAAGCTCCCGGGCACGCTGGTCGGCAGCGAACACCGCGTCCAGCGACGGCAGCGGTACGACGGGCTCCTGATCGAGCACCTGTTCGATCATACCCGCGATCTCCGGGAAGCGGATACGCCGCTGGAGAAATGCCTCGACTGCGACCTCGTTTGCCGCATTGAGCACGGCCGGTGCGCTGTTGCCGGCCTCGGCAGCCTGCCGCGCCAGGCGCAGGCAAGGGAAGCGCTGTTCGTCGGGCGCCTGGAAGTCCAGACGGGCGATGGCGAACAGGTCCAGCGGCGCCACCCCGGAATCGATCCGCTCGGGCCAGGCCAGGGCGTTGGCGATGGGTGTGCGCATGTCCGGGTTACCCAGCTGCGCCAGCACCGAACCGTCGACATAATCCACCAGGGAGTGGATCACGCTCTGCGGGTGCACCACCACCTCGACCTTGGCCGGTGCGGCATCGAACAACCAGCAGGCCTCGATCAGCTCCAGGCCCTTGTTCATCATGCTGGCCGAATCCACGGAAATCTTGCGCCCCATGGACCAGTTGGGGTGCGCGCAGGCCTGTTCCGGGGTGACGTCCAGCAGCGCCTCGACGGGTGTCTCACGGAACGGGCCACCGGAGGCAGTGAGCAGGATCCGGCGCACGCCGACGGCACTCAGGCCGCGCGCGTAGTCGCCGGGCATGCACTGGAAGATCGCATTGTGCTCGCTGTCGATCGGCAGCAGCACGGCGCCACTGCGCCGCACCGCCTCCATGAACAGCGCGCCGGACATCACCAGCGCCTCCTTGTTGGCCAGCAACACCTTCTTGCCCGCCTCGACCGCCGCCAGGGTGGGACGCAGGCCGGCGGCACCGACGATGGCGGCCATCACCGCGTCCACATCCGACGCAGAAGCCACCTGGCACAACCCGGCCTCGCCTTCCAGCACCTCGGTGGCGCAACCTGCCGCAACCAGGCTTTCGCGCAGTCGCGCGGCCGCTTCGGCATTCGGTACCACGGCGAATGTCGGCCGATGGCGCACGCACAGCGCAAGCAATTCGTCGATACGCGAATAGCCACTCAGGGCGAACACCTGGTAGCGGTCGGGATGGCGCGCGATGACATCCAGCGTGCTCAGGCCGATGGAGCCGGTTGCCCCGAGCACGGTAATACGCTGCGGACGGCTCACATCACACCCCATTCGGCAGCCCACAGCAGCACGGCGAAAATCGGGATCGCCGCAGTCAGGCTGTCGATGCGGTCGAGCACCCCACCATGGCCAGGCAACAGGTTGCTGCTGTCCTTGATACCGGAACGGCGCTTGAACATGCTTTCGGTCAGATCACCGACCACCGAAGACATGACCACCAGGGCTGCACTCAGCAGGCCCAGCAGAATCTGGCCGAAGCCCCAGTCGCGACTGATTCCGACCACCAGGGTAATCACCAGGCTGACCGCCAGGCCGCCATACACGCCCTCCCAGCTCTTGCCAGGGCTGACCTGAGGCGCCAGCTTGCGCTTGCCGAAGGCACGGCCAGAGAAGTACGCGCCAATATCGGCAGCCCACACCAGCACCATGACCGACAGGATCAGCCAGTTACCCAGCGGCCAGTGCTTGAGCAGCACCAGACCCTGCCAGGCCGGCAGCAAAACCAGCAGGCCGATCAGCAACCGGCAGGCTGCACTGGCCCACAGCTCGCTACTACGTGGATAGGTAAGCACCAGCCAGGTGGCCAACCCCCACCAGATCACCGCAGCGCCCAGCACCCAGGGCGCCAGCTCCGGAAGGATGTACAGCAGCATCAGCGCTCCGGCGACGACCACGGCATAGGCGATGCGCAGCGGCTGGGCCATGAGCCCGGCCAGGCGCGCCCACTCCCAGGCGCCGAGGGTCACCACGAAGCCGATGAACAGGGCGAAGTCCCCACCGTTGAGCAGGAAGAAGCCACCCAGCGCGATCGGCAGCAGGATCAGCGCGGTAATGATGCGTTGTTTAAGCATTAAGCACGAGCTCCAGCCTCGACCTGCTCGCTGGTCTTACCGAAGCGGCGCTGGCGCGAAGCGAAATCGGCCAGGGCGGTGCGCATGGCCTCGTGTTTGAAGTCCGGCCAGTACAGGTCGGAGAAGTACAGCTCGGCGTAGGCCAGCTGCCACAACAGGAAGTTGCTGATGCGGTGCTCGCCACCGGTGCGGATGCACAGGTCCGGCAGCGGCAGCTCGCCGGTTGCCAGGCAGGTCTGCAGCAGGCCCGGGGTGATGTCTTCCGGGCGCAGGTGCCCGGCTTGCACTTCCCGCGCCAGCCGCTGGGCGGCCTGGGCGATGTCCCACTGGCCACCGTAGTTGGCCGCGATCTGCAGGATGAAGCGGTTGTTGCCGGCGGTCAGCGCCTCGGCCTCGCGCATGGCGGCCTGCAGCTCGGGATGGAAACGCGAACGGTCACCGATGATACGCAGGCTGATGTTGTTCTCGTTGAGGCGCCTGGCCTCGCGGCGCAGGGCCGAGAAGAACAGCTCCATCAGCGCACCAACCTCTTCGGCGGGACGCTGCCAGTTCTCGCTGGAGAAGGCGAACAGGGTCAGCACCTCGACCCCGGATTCGGCACAGACTTCGATGACCGCGCGAACGGCGTCGACACCCGCCTTGTGCCCGGCAACACCGGGCAACAAGCGTTTTTTCGCCCAGCGGTTGTTGCCATCCATGATGATCGCGACATGACGCGGCACCGAGGACGGTGCCGCTGGCTTGGTCTTTTCCATTAAAAAACCCCGGCCTTAGACGGCCATCAGGTCCTTTTCCTTGGCTTTGAAGGCGGCATCGACTTCAGCAACGTACTTGTCGGTCAGCTTCTGGATCTCGTCAGCGGCGCGACGTTCTTCGTCTTCGCTGATTTCCTTGTCCTTGGTCAGCTTCTTCAGGTCGGCCAGAGCGTCACGGCGCACGTTGCGCACGGCTACCTTGGCATCCTCGGCAACGCCGCTGGCCTGCTTGGTGTAGCCCTTGCGGGTTTCCTCGGTCAGGGCCGGCATCGGCACACGAATGGTGGTGCCGGCGCTGGACGGGTTCAGGCCCAGGTCGGAGGTGAGGATGGCCTTTTCGATGGCAGCACTGAGGTTCTTGTCGTGGGCGACGATCTTCAGGGTGCGGGCATCTTCGACGGTGATCGCGGCCACCTGGTTCAGTGGCATCTCGCTACCCCAGGCAGTGACCTTGACGCTGTCCAGGATGCTTGGGTGGGCGCGACCGGTGCGGATTGCCGCGAGGTTGCGAGCCAGGGCTTCGATAGACTTGCCCATGCGCTCCTGCGCGTCTTTCTTGATGTCGTTGATCATGCTTGGCCTTCCTCGATCAGAGTACCTTCAGCGCCACCCACCACGATGTTCAGCAGGGCGCCAGGCTTGTTCATGTTGAATACCCGCAATGGCATCTTGTGGTCACGGCACAGGCAGATTGCGGTCAGGTCCATCACACCCAGCTTGCGATCCAGGACCTCGTCGTAGGTCAGGTGATCGAACTTCTCGGCATGCGGGTCCTTGAATGGATCGGCAGTGTACACACCATCGACCTTGGTCGCCTTCAGCACCACGTCGGCATCGATTTCGATGGCGCGCAGGCAGGCCGCGGAGTCGGTGGTGAAGAACGGGTTGCCGGTACCGGCGGAGAAAATTACCACATCCCCGGAGTTGAGGTGGCGAATAGCTTTGCGACGATCGTAATGATCGGTGACACCGACCATGGAAATGGCCGACATGACCAGGGCCGGGATGTTCGAGCGCTCCAGCGCGTCGCGCATGGCCAGGCCGTTCATCACGGTGGCCAGCATGCCCATGTGGTCACCGGTGACGCGGTCCATGCCGGCTGCGCTGAGTGCGGCGCCGCGGAACAGGTTGCCACCACCGATCACCAGGCCGACCTGGACACCGATCCCTACCAGCTGGCCAACTTCGAGGGCCATGCGATCCAGCACTTTCGGGTCGATCCCGAAGTCTTCCGAGCCCATCAGGGCCTCGCCGCTAAGTTTGAGCAAAATGCGTTTATAGCGAGGTTGGCGACCACTCACCTGCTGAGCCATTGCGAGTCTCTCCTGCGGCGTACTTTTAGAAAATTCGTGCGGGCTGTTTGCAGCCTGCTAACTGTAGCGTGGCACCGCTTCGGTGCCAGCGACGACGGGCCTTATAAACCCTTCGCCGTTTTGACAAAGAGGCTGCGCGCGTGAGCGGGCAGCCTCTTTGGGGCGACAGACGGGGCTGTCTTACTGCTTGGCAGCAGCGACCTGAGCGGCAACTTCAGCAGCGAAGTCGTCGACTGGCTTCTCGATGCCTTCGCCTACCTTGAAGTAGGTGAAGGAAACGATTTCAGCACCGGCTTTCTTGGCCAGCTCGCCAACCTTGACTTCCGGGTTCATGACGAAGGCTTGCTCGACCAGCGAGGCTTCGGCCAGGAACTTCGAGATACGACCTTTGATCATGTTCTCGACGATGTTTTCCGGCTTGCCGGCGATCTTGTCAGCGTTCAGCTGCAGGAAGACGCCCTTCTCGCGCTCGATGGCTTCGGCCGATACTTCCGACGGCAGCAGGAACTCAGGGTTCGAAGCTGCAACGTGCATGGCGATGTTCTTGGCCAGATCGACGTCGCCGCCTTTCAGGACAACGGCAGCGCCGATCTTGTTGCCGTGCAGGTAGGCACCGACAACGTCACCTTCAACGCGCACCAGGCGACGGATGTTGACGTTCTCGCCGCACTTGGCAACCAGGGCTTCACGAGCAGCTTCACGCGAGGCGATCAGCGGAGCAGCGTCGGTCAGCTTCTGGGCGAAGGCTTCTTCGATGCTGTCGGCTACGAAAGCCTTGAAGTCGTCTTGCAGGGCCAGGAAGTCGGTCTGCGAGTTCACTTCCAGCAGGACGGCGGATTTACCGTCGGTCTTGACGGCGATAGCGCCTTCAGCAGCGACGTTGCCAGCCTTTTTGGCGGCCTTGATGGCGCCCGAGGCACGCATGTCGTCAATGGCTTTTTCGATGTCGCCGCCGGCCTTTTCCAGGGCCTTCTTGCAATCCATCATGCCTTCGCCGGTACGCTCGCGCAGTTCTTTGACCAGCGCTGCAGTAATTGCTGCCATTTCAAAATCCTCTTGGAAAGTTTTTCAACCATTCCACCCGTTCGTCACGGGCGTTCAATTCTGCAAATCCACTGTGTTTATCTCAGCGGGCCCATGATGCGGGGCCGATGCTGACAGCAGGATTTCAAGGTGGCAAAAAGGGGGCAGAGCCCCCTTTTTGCGTGCCAAGTCGACGCTAGCGTCTAATTACTCGGCAGCAGGTGCAGCCGCTTCTTCAGCGTAAACTTCGGTGCCGCCGGCAACGTTGTTGCGGCCGCGGATGACTGCGTCAGCCATCGAAGTCATGTACAGCTCGATAGCGCGGATGGCGTCATCGTTACCTGGGATGATGTAGTCAACACCTTCCGGGCTGCTGTTGGTATCGACAACGCCGATTACCGGGATGCCCAGCTTGTTGGCTTCGGTGATCGCGATGCGCTCGTGATCAACGTCGATAACGAACAGAGCGTCTGGCAGACCACCCATGTCCTTGATGCCGCCCAGGCTGCGATCCAGTTTTTCCAGGTCGCGGGAGCGCATCAGGGCTTCTTTCTTGGTCAGCTTGGCGAAAGTGCCGTCTTCGGCCTGGGTTTCCAGGTCGCGCAGACGCTTGATCGAAGCGCGGATGGTCTTGTAGTTGGTCAGCATGCCACCCAACCAACGGTGGTCAACGTACGGCGAACCGCAACGAGCAGCTTGCTCGGCGACGATCTTGCCGGCGGAACGCTTGGTGCCGACGAACAGGATCTTGTTCTTGCCCTGGGCCAGGCGCTCTACGAACGACAGAGCGTCGTTGAACATTGGCAGGGTTTTTTCCAGGTTGACGATGTGGATCTTGTTACGCGCGCCGAAAATGTACTTGCCCATTTTCGGGTTCCAGTAACGGGTCTGGTGGCCGAAGTGCACACCGGCCTTCAGCATATCGCGCATGTTGACTTGGGACATGATAGTTCCTTGATAAGTCGGGTTGGGCCTCCACGTATCCCAATGACCAACCCGCGAATTCTGCAACTCGGGGCACCCAGGTCATCGTGTCGACACGTGTGTGGGTTAAGTGCTGACGGGGTCGTCCCCGAAAGCGGCGCATTTTATACCACAGACCGCGACCGAACGGAACCCGGATACTGTTGCGTCCGTCAGCGGTTTTTGCAGCACCCCGGCTTTCGCGCCAGAATGCCAGCTGTAGACAGCAGCATTGCCGCCTTTATCCCGACCGATCGGCGCCCTGCTCTGCTAGAATCCGGCCTTTCCCGTTTGTTCGCGCCGTGCACGGCGCTGTAGAGAGCCTGTAATGACCGTCACCATCAAGACCGCAGAAGACATCGAGAAGATGCGCATCGCTGGCCGCCTGGCCGCCGAGGTGCTGGAAATGATCGAGGAACACGTCAAGCCCGGTGTCACCACCGAAGAGCTGGACCGCCTGTGTCACGACTACATCGTCAACGTCCAGCAGGCCATCCCGGCACCGCTCAACTACAAGGGCTACCCGAAGTCGATCTGCACCTCGATCAACCATGTGGTCTGCCACGGCATCCCCAACGACAAGCCGCTCAAGGACGGTGACACGCTGAACATCGACGTCACCGTGATCAAGGACGGCTACCACGGCGATACCAGCCGCATGTTCCACGTCGGCACCGTGCCGGTATGGGCCGAGCGCCTGTCCAAGGTCACCCAGGAGTGCATGTACAAGGCCATCGAACTGGTCAAGCCGGGCTGCCGACTGGGCGACATCGGCGAAGTGATCCAGAAGCACGCTGAAAAGAACGGCTTCTCGGTGGTACGCGAGTTCTGTGGCCACGGCATCGGCAAGGTGTTCCACGAAGAGCCGCAGATCCTGCACTACGGCCGCGCCGGCACCGGCATGGAGCTGAAGGAAGGCATGACCTTCACCATCGAGCCGATGATCAACCAGGGCAAGGCCGACACCAAGGTGCTGGGCGACGGCTGGACCGCCATCACCAAGGACCGCAAGCTCTCGGCCCAGTGGGAGCACACCCTGGTGGTGACCGCGACCGGCTACGAGATCTTCACCCTGCGCAAGGACGACACCATCCCGCGCACCTCGGCCTGACCGCACTCCCACAGGCCACCCCCACGACAGGAACGTGACGCGATGCCCCAGGTGGACCCCGAGCTGTTCGACCGCGGCCAGTTCCAGGCGGAACTGGCCCTCAAGGCGAGCCCCATCGCCGCCTTCAAGAAAGCCATCCGCCAGGCCGACGAGGTGCTCGACAAGCGTTTCCGCAGTGGCAGCGAAATCCGCCCACTGATCGAGGCCCGCGCCTGGCTCGTCGACAACATCTTGCAACAGGCCTGGAACCAGTTCGACTGGGGTGACCAGAGCGGCATCGCCCTGGTCGCGGTGGGTGGCTACGGGCGCGGTGAGCTGCACCCGCATTCGGACATCGACCTGCTGATCCTGCTGGGTGCAGCCGAACACGAGCAGTACCGCGACGCCATCGAGCGGTTTCTCACCCTGCTGTGGGACATCGGCCTGGAAGTGGGCCAGAGCGTGCGCACCGTCGACGAATGCGCCGAGCAGGCCCGCGCCGACCTGACGGTCATCACCAACCTGATGGAAAGCCGCACCATTGCCGGCCCCGAGGCTCTGCGCCAACGCATGCTGGAGGTCACCAGCACTGCGCACATGTGGCCGAGCAAGGACTTCTTCCTGGCCAAGCGCGCCGAACTCAAGGCCCGCCACCACAAGTACAACGATACCGAGTACAACCTCGAACCCAATGTGAAAGGTTCACCCGGTGGGCTGCGCGACATCCAGACGGTGCTGTGGGTGGCCCGCCGCCAGTACGGCACACTCAACCTGCACGCCTTGGCCGGCGAAGGTTTCCTGCTGGAAAGCGAGAACGAGCTGCTGGCCTCGTCCCAGGACTTCCTGTGGAAGGTGCGCTACGCCTTGCATATGCTGGCCGGGCGCGCCGAGGACCGCCTGCTGTTCGACCACCAGCGCAGCATCGCCGCGCTGCTGGGCTACAGCGACGACAACCCCAAGCGGGCGATCGAGCAGTTCATGCAGCAGTACTATCGGGTGGTGATGAGCATCAGCCAGCTGTGCGACCTGATCATCCAGCACTTCGAGGAGGTCATCCTTGCCGATGACGACAGCGGCACCACCCAGCCGCTGAATGCGCGCTTCCGCCTGCATGATGGCTATATAGAGGCAGTCAGGCCGAACGTGTTCAGGCGCACACCGTTCGCCATGCTGGAAATCTTCGTGCTGATGGCTCAGCACCCCGAGATCAAGGGCGTACGCGCCGATACGGTGCGGCTGCTGCGCGAACACCGGCACCTGATCGACGACACTTTCCGCACCGATATCCGCAACACCAGCCTGTTCATCGAGCTGTTCAAGTGTGAAATCGGTATCCACCGCAACCTGCGGCGGATGAACCGCTACGGCATACTTGGCCGCTATCTGCCGGAGTTCGGCCTGATCGTCGGGCAGATGCAGCACGACCTGTTCCACATCTATACGGTCGATGCGCACACCCTCAACCTCATCAAGCACCTGCGCAAGCTGCAATACACCCCGGTGTCCGAGAAATTCCCGCTGGCCAGCAAGCTCATGGGCCGCCTGCCCAAGCCCGAGCTGATCTACCTGGCCGGCCTGTACCACGACATCGGCAAGGGCCGCCAGGGCGACCATTCCGAGCTGGGCGCGGTGGATGCGCAGAAGTTCTGCGAGCGCCACCAGTTGCCGGCCTGGGACAGCCGGCTGATCGTCTGGCTGGTGCTGAACCACCTGGTGATGTCGACCACCGCCCAGCGCAAGGACCTGTCCGACCCTCAGGTAATCAACGATTTTGCCCTGCACGTGGGCGACGAGACACGCCTGGACTACCTGTACGTGCTGACCGTGGCCGATATCAACGCCACCAACCCCAGCCTGTGGAACTCGTGGCGGGCCAGCCTGCTGCGCCAGCTGTACACCGAGACCAAACGCGCCCTGCGCCGAGGCCTGGAAAACCCGCTGGACCGCGAAGAGCAGATTCGCCAGACCCAATCGGCAGCGCTGGATATCCTGGTGCGCGAAGGCACCGACCCGGACGACGTCGAGCAGCTGTGGTCGCAGCTGGGGGATGACTACTTCCTCAAGCACACCGCTGCCGACGTGGCCTGGCACAGTGACGCGATCCTCCAGCAGCCAGCCGATGGCGGGCCGCTGGTGCTGATCAAGGAAACCACCCAGCGCGAATTCGAAGGTGGCACGCAGATCTTCATCTATGCCCCCGACCAGCACGACTTCTTCGCCGTGACCGTGGCGGCGATGTCGCAGTTGAACCTGAACATTCATGACGCGCGGATCATCACCTCGAGCAGCCAGTTCACCCTCGATACCTACATCGTGCTGGACAACGACGGCGGCTCGATCGGCGACAACCCGCAGCGGGTCAAGCAGATTCGCGACGGCCTGACCGAAGCGCTGCGCAACCCCGAGGACTACCCGACCATCATCCAGCGCCGGGTACCGCGCCAGCTCAAGCATTTTGACTTCCCGCCACAGGTGACCATCCTCAACGATGCCCAGCGGCCGGTGACCATCCTCGAAATCACCGCACCTGACCGCCCTGGCCTGCTGGCCCGGCTGGGGCGGATCTTCCTGGAGTTCGACCTGTCGCTGCAGAACGCCAAGATCGCCACCCTCGGCGAGCGGGTGGAAGACGTGTTCTTCATCACCGATGCCGACAACCAGCCGCTGTCCGACCCGCAACTGTGCAGCCGACTGCAGGAAGCCATCGTCCAGCAGCTGCAGGCCGGCCAGGCCAGCGATGCCAGCCCTACCCGCGTGACCTTTTAACGATTAGACGATTGACGAGACCTTGCGCCGATGAACCATGCCTTGACCCAGCTTCAGCCCTACCCGTTCGAAAAACTCCGCGCCCTGCTGGGCAGCGTTGCACCTGCGGCGGACAAGCGCGCCATCGCCCTGTCGATCGGTGAGCCGAAGCACGAATCGCCGGCGTTCGTCGCCCAGGCCATGGCCGACAACCTCGACAAGCTAGCGGTGTACCCGAGCACCATCGGCCTGCCCGCCCTGCGCCAGGCCATTGGCCAGTGGTGCGAGCGGCGCTTCGGCGTACCGGCCGGCTGGCTGGATGCCGACCGCCACATCCTGCCGGTCAACGGCACCCGTGAAGCGCTGTTCGCCTTCACCCAGGCCGTGGTCAACCGCGCCGATGACGGCCTGGTGGTCAGCCCCAACCCGTTCTACCAGATCTACGAAGGCGCAGCGCTGCTGGCCGGTGCCACCCCGCACTACCTGCCGTGCCTGGAAAGCAACGGTTTCAACCCCGACTTCGACGCCGTACCGGCTGAAGTGTGGAAGCGTTGCCAGATCCTGTTCCTGTGCTCGCCGGGCAACCCCACCGGCGCACTGGTGCCGATGGACACCCTGAAGAAGCTGATTGCCCTGGCCGACGAACATGACTTCGTGATTGCCGCCGACGAGTGCTACAGCGAGCTGTACTTCGACGAGGATGCCCCACCACCAGGCCTGCTGACTGCCTGCGCGGAACTGGGCCGCAGCGACTTCAAGCGCTGCGTGGTATTCCACAGCCTGTCCAAGCGCTCCAACCTGCCGGGCCTGCGCTCGGGCTTCGTCGCCGGTGACGCCGAGATCATCAAGCCGTTCCTGCTGTACCGCACCTACCACGGCTGCGCCATGCCGGTACAAACCCAACTGGCCAGCATTGCTGCCTGGCAGGACGAGGCGCATGTGCGCGAGAACCGCGACCAGTACCGCGCCAAGTACGATGCCGTGCTGGATATCCTGCAGCCGGTGCTGGATGTGCAACGCCCGGATGGCAGCTTCTACCTGTGGGCCAAGGTGCCCGGCAGCGATGCCGAGTTCACCCGCGACCTGTTCGAGGCCCAGCATGTGACGGTGGTACCGGGGTCGTACCTGTCGCGCGAAGTGGATGGCGTGAACCCGGGCGCCGGGCGTGTGCGCATGGCACTGGTTGCACCGCTGGCCGAGTGCATCGAAGCGGCGGAGCGGATTCGCGAATTCCTGCAGAACCGCTGACCGCCCAATTCGCGGGCATGCCCGCTCCCACACATACAGCACAAGCCGAGAAAGCGGTGCAGTACCTGTGGGAGCGGGCAAGCCCGCGAAGGGCCGCAAAGCGGCCCCCTGCGGTCTACCTGACTGACCCCAGGTTTGCTTCACTCATATCCAGCTCACCCAGCACCTGCCGCACCACTTCATCCCCCACCAGATGCTGGCGATGCAGTTCATACAGCTCCAGCCGCTGGGCCCGCAGCGCCCGCAGGCGCAAACGCCGCTCCAGCAGGTCCATCTGCTCGGCCAGAGCCTTGGCTTCGGCACTGTCGTTGTAGCTGTCCAGCTCATCGCGGTATTCCGCCATCAAGCGCGCCTTCAACTCGGTCGCCAGGGTCGCCTGCGCGGCATCCTGCGGCGCATTGCTGTCGATCACTTCCTCTGCCTCCAGTGCATGGATCGCCGCCTCGGCCGTGCGTCGCCAGGCCTCCTGCACCTCCTGGTGCAAGCGCTCGTCCGGGCTCTTGGTCACCCCGCGCAGCAACAGCGGCAGCGCGATACAGGCGCTGATCAATGACAACAGGATCACACCGGCCGCAATGAAGATCAGCAAGTCACGCTCCGGGAAGGCCTTGCCTGCTCCCATCAGCAACGGGATCGACATTACACCGGCCAGGGTGACCGCACCGCGCACACCACCCAGGGTCAGCAACCAGCAGGAGCGCGCCGTGGGCATCAGCACCAGCGCCGGCTTGCCGCGCCAGCGGCGTACCACACCGATCGAGCGCCAGATGCTCTGGACCCAGATGAACCGCAGCAAGATCAGCGCCACAAAGATCGCCACCACATCCAGGCAGCGCCAGGCCAGGGTCGGCCAGACGGTGGGTTCATGGCTGACCACGGCCTTGATGATGTCCGGCAACTGCAGGCCCAGCAGCAGGAAGATCAGGCCGTTGAAAGCGAACTCCAGCAGCGACCACACACTGCGGTTGAGCAGGCGCGTGCTGGTCTGCCGTGGCAGCAGGTCGAGCCAGCTCTGCATCATGCCGGCGGCCACCGCCGAAAGGATGCCGGACACGCCCAGGCGCTCGGCCAGCACGTAGGCAGCGAAGGGCAGCAGCAACATGAACACCACATGGGTGGCCGGGTCGTCCCAGCCGCGAGCGATCATCCAGGCACGCAGGCGGCCGTTCAGCCAGCTCAGGGCCACGCCCACCGCCAAGCCGCCCAGGGCGACCAGTACGAAGCTGAAGCTTGCGTCCGTCAGCGAGAACACCCCGGTGATCGCCGCCGCCAGGGCGAACTTGAAGGTCACCAGGCCCGAGGCATCGTTCATCAGGGCTACTCACCATATGTGGACACAAATCCACATCTCGCCATACACACAGATGGACAGACAGATCTTGCAGGCATGCGACCAAAAGGGAGTGCAGCCGCCCCTCCCCGTTACTAACACGAGGAGAAGGCAGGCAATAGAACAGGCTTTAGCTTAGGTGCGTCGCAGGAGAGGGTTAGGCGTAGAGGCTGAGTTTCAACTCACCTCAAGCCTTGATGTCCACGACGAACTGGCCACTTCGAGCAGCACAATAGTTGTCTTTCATGATGAAGCACTCAATGGTGTGGGTGCCGATGTACAAGGCCGTTTCATCCTTCCAGAGACTGCCCAGCTCAGAGGTCGACATTTCGAATCCGCCTCGAAGGCCCTTGTCCTTGGCAGCCTCCTTTCCTGTGTTCACGATCTGCCAATAAACCTTGAAAGGTGGTGCTACGTCGGTGGTTGCCATAAAATTGAGAGAGCAGCCTTTCCTTACAGGCACTCCGCTGCTGACATAACCGGTGCGGAAGCCGTTCTGTGACGAGCGAGCTAAAAGGTGCACGTTCCCTCCGGGGACTTTAGGCCAGGTCATTGGTTTCCGGTGCGGTGCATCAGCTAGGCGCTGGTTCGGGCTCCTGCGCTTCTCCCTCGATCTTGCGAGGGCCTGGAAGCTAGTCGGCAGAACTGCGCTCTCGACAAGAGGACGGCCCATGCGTGGCGCAAGTATGTCTATGACCGACTCCATGTCGTCCTGCTGAGCGGCGAGGGCAAAGTCTGACCTAGCCACTTCCAACCACTCATAGAATCCCTCTTTCAGGACAGGCTCATGCTCCCATCCGTCCGCGAAATTCTCACGAGGGTTAGAAGGGTTCTCAATCCATGTCACCCCGTTCCGCTCATGAATGAATCGATCCATGGAGGCAAGGATAGATAGGAGCGCCCCCGTTACAGCCCCCTCTTGGTTGTAAGCATGAGCAGCCAAGGTACTGATGATTATCGATGAGGGTCTTCCGTCTTCCACCTCAGAAAACCGCATGTCTCGATGGCGCTTCAGCAGTTGGATGGCCGCCTGCAGAGGTGTCTTCACCCGGAACGATGGGATGTCTTCAACATCTGCTTTCGCTTCAGCCAGCATCATCGCTCGACGCCTCTGATCGAACGCAGGCTTCATCCTGGCGTAGAACCAATCCGCATACCCCTTGGGATTGCTCGAAGGCCAGTCATCTGATCGAAGCCTGTAGTTTACGTGGGTGCGATCAGTGATGGAGATTGAGGTCTGGACGTGTGCCAAGCTCAACATTCGTTGTTCACGAAGAACCCGCTGTCGGTGTCCATCAGGAACTGAAGGCAGCAGATCCATGTGAAACTGGGCAGAGTCCGAATAATTCAGCGTCCAGCAGCGATCCCAACCCTGCGGCGGCTCCATACCGTAGCGTCTTGCATAGGCCATCAGCTCGGCCCCCAGAGCCTCGTAAACGTCTTCCTGGGTATTGCGCCCCTTACTCAGGTCAAACTCGAACACGACATCTAGGTCGTAGTCCTCCTCCCCGCTTAACGGACGGATGACGGTGCCCAGTCGAAATGAGCCTTGGGCATAAGCCTGTATATCAACACCATTGAACTGCGAATCGGCTCTCTCCAGCCAGGTGCACACCGACCGGTAGCTCCGATCCGCAGCTTCGTATCGTTCAGGCGGAATATCCAATGCAGTCGCGAGATCGCCAATGAAGTGTTCGCCAGCTGTTGCGCGATTCATCGCTGGCCCTCCTTTCGGAATGCCTCAGGAAGGAAGCAGTCAACTTCATTGTTCGAGAGGGTGTATTCCTCATTGAGCTTCAGGGCATCCTGAGCCTTTTTGTAGGCTTTCCCATTGGTCTGTGGGGCGCTCTTATAGACTGCAGCCAGCTGGGCCTGCAAAGCTTCGCGACGTATCGCAGCCTGGTCGTAGGTAATCTGGCCGGCGTTGATATCCGTGAGCAGCGATAGGTAGGACTCACGGATAGTCCAAATACTCGCAGCAGCATCTCGATGCTTTTGAGCAACCCCTCCTGGATCAAAACCCTTCATGTAGCTGGTGATAAGCAGGGTTATGACGGAACATACCCCGGTAGCAATTTTGATCCACTCCGGGTCACAGAAGCCTGCTGCAACGGCGACCGTAGCCGTCGCAGCCGAGGCAATGAGCTGGGCCATTTTCCACCCATTGAGCCTTGCTGAGCAGGCATCCGCCATTTTTTCATGGGTCTTGTGGGTGTAGACGGCACGGCCAAAGCAATCCCTTACTTGGGCCTCAAGGCGACTCAGATCATTCATGAACAACCGGCTCCAGCCAGATTTCGGGAAGACGGTTACTAGCACGGTGCCACCTATCAATCAAGTCTCGGTGGCATGAGGTAAATGCAGACAGTATTCAGACTGGATTAGGATTGGAATGGGCGAGACGTGGTTTGTTCCTAATCTCTAATTTCTTTTCAAGCCTACTGATGTAGTTTATGAGCAAAACCTCTCTTGCGAGTACCAGTTCGTACTTTGCTTTCCAAGCCTTAATCTCCTCAATTTTCTTCTGATTCGACTCCCGAGCGGCAGTCTTCGTGAACTTTTTTGGCTTAGCATTCTGCTTCGCCATTTCTTCAGCTATGCGGGCGCGAATTTCATCGTGCTGCTTTCTATTGGCTTTGAGATAGCCACGCTTGAATCCTGCCTCCAAACACACAAGATCATAGGATAAAGGATCGTTAACGCCAACAATTAACGGCTTGCCATCCAATATTCGCCTCAATGCCGCCCAAAGCAACACCAACCCTTTTACACTCATTACGCGACTCCAAGTTTATGAGCCAGATCATTTAGCTCTAACAAAGTATTGTTTTCAAATTGAAATTCTGACGTCCCTTCCAGCCTGCGTACTGACTTCTCCTGAATTGCGATAAGCTTTATCAGTTTGGTCTGAACAATCGCTGCATTCGAACAGCCGTCACAACCTACAAAGCTGACCGCAATACGCTTTTCACACGGCCCATTCAATGTACATCCGCCGACGGGCGTTGGGCGGTAGAAAATTTGTCCCTTTTTCATTTTTCCAAGAGTTTTTTCCAAGCTATCTGCATAAGCAAGAGATTTAAGTGCCGGCTTTGAATTACGCTCAATCCAAGTACCTGCCGGCCCTTTTAAAACTTCGTCAGGAATTATCAACTCCTTTACATACTGGAAAGAACGGACAAATAGCTCAGACTCTTGATACCGGACAACCCATGCATCCTTGTCGCCCTCGCTTCTCTTAAGAATATTATGGGCATACACAGAGCCTTTAGCATAATAGCGAGACATAGTCACCGTCAGGTGCTTTAACATATTTTTAAGAGCAGCCAGACTTACAAGACCACTTGCCATAGCATAGACAGCCGTAGACCGTCGCAACTGATGAATCTTGAGTGGCCATTGACTTCCAACTGCAAATTTTTCCTCTGCCTCCCAGACGCGGAAAGGATTAAGGTTTTTGAGCTCCGCGACATGGTGCGCCCAGATAGCAATCGCAGCAGAAAAATGCATTTGATATCTAGAAGGCTCATAATTCCCACAAGTGGGCGAGTCAGAGTCGAGCGGCGATAGTTTTGCGCCAGAACTAGAGAATGGAAAATAGCCTACAGAGATGAATAAATACTGGTCACTCAATTTAACATCATTACATTCCAAGATGAGATTACAAATATACGATGCAGCCTCAAATGGCGCTTCCACATCAACAGATGTGTACCAGGCAACACGCTTCCTGACTCCTCGAAATTTGGTCGTAAACCCATTAAGCTTGCGAGCTTGAACTACGCCTTTTTTTGAAAGCACCTGAAGCGAACTGAGCTTAAGACTATATGCCTCAGACTTACGCATACCAGTGAAGGCATAAATAAGCATAATGCAAGCGTAATAAATCGCACCAAATTGACGAAGCAGCTCTACCACAGAAGTGACATTGTATTTATTTGCGTACTCAACAAGCCCCGCTTCTTCAAGTGCGCCCTCGTAGCTAGTAGATTTGCCGCGATGAGAATTTCCATTGCGGGCATAGTGCTCATCAGCTGAAATACACAACGCAAAATCACGAAGCCTATCCTTGACAGCCAAAAAATCCGCAACAACAGCCTTATAGTCCACCAGCATATTGAGATAAATCTCAGTAGGGATAATTTCTGTCTGGTGGTATTCACGAAGGGCATCACGTTCTGGAGATGGCCGCATTGCAAAGGGAATTGAGGCGGGTTTAAAGCCTACATACCGGAGCGGCAGAAAACTAAGCTTAACTACCAAGTCATGCAAAGCATCACAGCTGCTCGATGCACTTTTCTTATACAGCTCATATGCTTCACCGAGGTGCCTAGCGCTCGACAGAACTTCAAACACATTCAGGCCGGACTTTAGAGAGTATCGCCTTACGTGCTGAAGCGCTAAGTTGTAACGGTTCATTGAAGCGACGCCGAGAGGCTTCCCAGGAGACTGATAGGCATGCCGATCTAAAACCATCAATATACTTTTAGATTGCTTCAAGTTAATCGATGCTTGCGCCGACAGGCGCTCTCCTTTGTACACAACGGTAATCTGGTTCTTCTTGTTTACAGCTACCCCTCGATTATAAAGAAACCATGTATTGTCTTTGAAGCGCACTACAGCACCATCTGGCCCAATGCCGATGATATAGTCATCATGAGGCATGAACCAACCGTCACCATCGGCTAACCAGGGTGACGAAGACTCATCGAAATACTCGACCAAGCTCACCTTTGCCAATTAGATAACTCCAAGCTCGTCCAATATATTTAGCTTTGCTTGCCAATAAGCCGTCAACGATTCATTCTGAAATATTTTCTGACGCATAAGCGGAACCTGCACTCGCAAAACCTCACTAAACGAACCAATAGTTTTTAGCAGCCAACTTATCCTGGCTAGCGTCGGACCATAAGTCTGATGAAATTCAGAAGGATCACTCTGGATAGATTCCAGCTGAGTAATCAAATACTCCATGCTGATCAGCTTTTCAGCATCTTCCAGATTCATGTGCAGAATGTAGTGCTTACAAAACAAGCATCCGATTAAGTTTTTGCAATCTGCAGTAAAACCTTAATCCAAATCTATTTGAACAGCCTCGATCAAATTACCGACGCAACCACCGGCTTGTGTAGAATGATGTTCACTGACCGCATGACCAAGCCCCGAAAAATACATAACCCCTTCAGATATGACCACATCCTCATTACCAGAGGTATAACTATTGATAGCCGTAGTTTCAGTATGCTGTGCTGAATGAGCGGCAACAGCCAACCCATCATGATTAGTTTTCGAATTATGGTGATAAACCCGAAGCTCCTTGTAACCAATGGCATCTAAGCGAGGATTTACTAGCCTTCTTAACTTTTGAACCAAAGCTGCTGACGGGTTATCACCGACCTGAAGCGGCTCTTTCTTCAAATCGAAAGTACCGAAAAGATATTTAAAACCATTCACCCCCGGAAGGTAAGCTCTTAATTTAAAATAATCCCGAAGCCGATTGAGAAAACGGACACCGAAAATCACATCTACTGACTTGTTTTGTGCACGCCGCTTGATAGAGCGTAGTCGCTGAACCTCGGCCTCGATCTCCAGCGCCTCGCTCCATCGAATATTTGCAGCCACCGAAACGTTAGCGCTAGTGTTCAATATAAATATAAACAAAAAGCAATCATGCGCTAACATAGCCAAACGATGAATGTGCTCCTGCCTAAACTTCACAGAAAGCCTCTCAAACTTTGTTCGACTGGAAACCCCTTCATTGATCAAAGCCCCACCACTCAGCAGGCGCCGCATAACTATCTTGATAGCCTCAGATGGAGAGATAGTTCCTGCAGACTCTTGACTCAGTTTCAAAGCATGAGCCCTGATGACTGTAAGAATCACGCCACGCGATTTCTTTCTCTGGTTTTCGAAAATAGCTGTTTCAGTTATCAAAGGGTAGTATGTTGGTAAAAACCAGTAACTCTCACCGTACCTCTCAACAACCTTTGGCTGTTTATCATTACCGCACAAGAAACCCAAAACCTCTTTGAACACTGCATCCGCCACCCTATAGATAGGGAATAGCTTTTCTTCATCAGGCACACGGGTATGGTTCTGTTCATCTTTGCTGTAGCCAGGAAACTTTACCCCTACAGCAAAATTATAATCGGCGCCGGGGAAAATATCACTTGCGATTGACCCGACAACAGTCAAGATTCGATTAGCACCATTCCCTTTTCCAGTTTCGGACACGCCCTTGTCAAGCTTGAAAGAATATTTAATTAGCGCTGAGTGGTAGTTGCTAGGCCCATCAAGCACATCTTGAAGATCATTTGAGTCGCAAAACTCTAAAAACCCAGAAAACCTCGAGAATCTTTCATATACTGCAGATGGTGACAGTTTCATCTTCTTATCTATGAGCGAAGATGCAAAGCGACTCAACGGCTTGATTCGAGATGTACGGATAGAGCTAGGATTAACCCAGCGCTTCCTAAAAGGCCGTGTGGCATATCTGCGGGTATATGCCAAGTAGCCCACAGGCATTCTTCTGACCCTTGTATAGTCACGCACCCTCAGCTCTAGCTCGAGCAAGCAGGATGAATCTTGATCAAGATCTACGTCAGCACTTTCAGGCACATCAAGATCGATGATTACTGGTTCAAACAACGCCATGTTATTAATCATGGATGATCAACCTCTAACTTGCCATCTTCAAGCATCGACTGGAGTTTCATCTCCATAAAATCTTGAGCAATGTATGAAAGCTGCTGGGCCTGGATTTCATCGATATATCGTTCGGCGACCTCTCGGGAAGACTGCCCCAGCTTATCCATAACCAGATCGATAAGCTTAGTCATTTTCATTATCCCTTTATCGACAAGCTCGAGATTACCCATAACAAAGTTTGTTGCATACGTCGCACGCAAATTATGGAAGCGTACATAAGTGCTGTAACCCATGTCACGGAGACGAGGGGTAAGTTGCTGGCGAATAAAAGCATCAAGCGCTTTCCCAACCGGTATCGCTTGAAAGACACGATTTCCGGGGTCATTTCTTCGAGCGTAGTATGGCAAGCCTGTTTTCGTGATGAATAGGTAATCATTATCACAACCTGCCGGCATCAGCGCCAGGCGCTTGAGATAACGCTCCGACTTCAGATATGTGACAATTTGATTAACCAGCCAACCAGGGATGTAGATTTTAAAACGCTTCTGCTTCTTTGTGTCAGCACTATGCCCTTTGCCCACCTTCACCATAAACTCTTCTTGTCCGTCATATGCATCAAAAACCGAACGCTTTAAAGTAAGGACGGTTTGCTTTCGGGCAGACGTTGTCAAAGAAAGTGCGAATGCAATACTCATTTCTGTATTATCAATAGCTCGAAGCGCCTGCTCTATGGCTAGTTGATCGCTCTCGCCATAGGATCTAAGCTTCTGCGACGGCGCAGGAGCTATGCTTTTCACAGTAAGATCTGTTACACGGACTAACTTGGTGTACGACTTACCATATTCATTCTTCAATTGTATATGCCGCTCAGACTCCTCCCACATGGTGTGAGCTGGGGAGAAATAATTTTCTGACTTCGCCCACCTGTAGAATTCGGTCACCTTATAAATCTTTTCGTTAGCTCCGCCTTCTGCTTCTGGACGCTCATCTACAATTCGCTTCCAATGATAGCTATAACAGTAGGTAGATCGTCTCCTTAGCCTTAGGGGGAATTCAAACATCCCAACCCTCTCATCACGTAGAACCTTCCAGTGATCCTGTAGCGCCAAGGCTGTTTTATAGAGGGTGTTATGATGTGGCTGAGGGTAGTCCGTTGCCAATTTCACAAGGTAAAGGTTGCCCAGCACCCACGGTGAGCCATCCTCATTCAATAAGATCGGGAACTGATCACAATGATCATTGTGAGTCTCATCCATAGGCACGAATTTTTGAGTCTCTTGAAAATCCTCAAACGAATGGCGACCTGTAAAATAAGATTCAACCACATGGTCGCCGTACTCAAGCTTATCAAGCTTTGAGAATGGCTGCAGGAGTGGGAGAAAAGGAATTTTCTTGATCGACAGTTCGCCGATTGGACTTCCGTAGTTAATCACGACAACCTCCCACCTTCTGAATTTGCCCGACGAGAGCCGGCACCATGGTTCAACTGGCGGAAGAGCCTAGCCACAAAAAACAGCCTGCACAAGAACTTTTTCAAGAACTTCAGGGTATGCGAAAAACATACCCTAAGCCACTTTCCAAATAATTATCTATAAATTGACATATGGTTTTATTGCTTGCAGGCTCATATATCCATCCTCTTCTGCTCCGCACTTGCAACCACATAAAAATAGTGTCACCGTTGCAATGCTCGCCCACCAGCCTCTCTATTCCGTGGCCTCCAGCATCCAGCTCATGTATAACCCTTGGAATCTTATGTGCAATTCGAACCCTAGCCGATTAAGAAAACTCATATCTTGGTTCGCAAAACCACAAAATAATTGGGAGGCCAAACAAGAACGAGAGTTTATAGAGGCAGTTAATAAACTCCGAAATTTCTCCGTATCACCTAGCGGCAGATTATCAATCGATCCCGATGAGATCAGGGATTACGTCATAGCTCGACGTCAGGAGCTCAGCCACCTGGTTGATCCTAGGTACAGGAAGAAACGCGGCATCGACACTGATAGCTACGTAGTCGACGCGTGCGTTGAAGTAATCTCTTGGCGACGCTTGAGTGACAAGGCCGCTATCAGATACGTATGTCTGCAGGCGCTTGATGGCAGAGGGTTCAGCGTAGCGTCTGCCCGCTACATCTCGGCTGAAGATCCGGTTTCGCCATATCAGGACGAAGAGCGCCGGGTTTCTCGCAGGTTGATGGGAGTGACCAGCGAACTGGTACTGGAATGGCACCCTACGCTTGGGGCTGCGCTAGATGCTCATGACAGGGCCATTTGAGCCTAGAGTTGGGCGCACCCGCTGGGCCGGCTGGCGTAAACCGAGCCCAGGTGGAGCCCGGCCTCGTCCCTTCGGGCTGCCATCCTCGCGCCACCGGCCTTAGGCCCCCGCGCTCCGCTTGGCTTGGCACACACCTGGAAGTTTTCAATCAAGATTCAGATCTTTACTGGGCTTGATTGCTACTCAGGCTACTTTGGCCGGGCACATCTATGCTGCTCAAGATGAGCCATTTCCTTTTGCCACTCTGAAAGGAATTTCTCCCAGTCGTACCAATAGGCCCCCTCAAGCAGACGAGTCGAACCTCGGCTCGCGCAGTGAAAGCGCTGCTTCCAAGGCTCGGGGATGTCCCCATCACGCACAATCACGATACCGCCCGGTATCTCAGTGGCCGGTACCGATGGGAATGGGCTGCGTTGTTCTTGTCGTTCGATGACGTCAAGGATGACCAAAGCGTCAGCGGCTCGAGGATCACCAGGAGTGAGACCCGCGAGCGCCCAAAGCGCTTGCCGCCGTGCAGTCTCGCGTAAGCGCAAATCGTCATCACTGGCCATGACAGTGTCTCCTAGTGAAATCTGTGTCGGGCCAACATCCTCCAGGGAGGCTATTCCCGAGTTTCAAACGGGGCTCTCCCCCCTCTTGATATCTCGTGACGCTTAGCCTCCAGAAACTCCTGTTCCTTCTGGGTTCGTGCCTTCCGCCCGCGCTTCTTTATCGGATTGATAATGTTGCTTCGGATCTTGTTAAACCTCATCCGCGCTCGCAGCTCGTCCGTAATGCGTGAAGATGGCCAGCTTTCGGGGCGCTCAGAAGCAAGTAAACCATCCCGAAGAAGCATACCCGTCAACCACAGATTATCTACATAGTGATCAACGGAACGGCATTTGAACGAGGTTTTAAAATCTCGATAACCCAGGCAGTTAGCCACCATGCTGTACGCATGATTCAACTTCATGATAGCTCCGCCCGTTTTCGCCAATTTCCGCACCCTCCTAGCCTGATATTTAATCTGCGCGATGTTCATTCCTTTTGCGGTGCCGAGGGTGACCAACACGTCGGCTAACTTGTCATCCCTCAAGACATAGTCTTCATCCGGAGTCCAGTTCGAAATATTATTGGCGTTAAGGAACGCTTGCAGGTGCTCCCCCAAGCGCGAGATCGCAACTCGAGCAGTAAGAGTCTTTGGAATTTCTTGAGGTGCATACAGGACGATGTTCATTCCAACCAACCATCTTCGAAAAACTGTTTGCCCCTCATGATTAGTCAATACGGGCAAATCTTCAAGCACTTTTTTGCAGACTCGTCAATATATACTTTAATATTTTATTATATATTGACACACCAACCTATAATTTGGCCGGCTCCAGCCCTGATTAGAGCTTTCGAGCTGAGGTCAAGATTGACTCATCGGACTAAGGGTATGCCAAGTACATACCCTTTAGTTGCCTCGACAGTTTCACCACAGCTTGATAACCTCAAACTACACCTGCCCACCGCTTAAATCATTCGCTTTCCTCCAAGTGCCAGCACCCTATGAATACGAAAACACCCGAGATCAGCATCGCAGAGTTCAGAGAACGCTATCCCCTGCTGTTCGCTGATCCATCTGTGGATGACATCTACTGCAGCCGTGGATGGCATGGCCTTCTGGTTTCCCTGTGCGACACGCTTCAGGAGCACTTGGATCGGCATCCAGAGGTGCCACAGGTGGTGGTGGCACAGGTGAAGTCGAAGTTTGGCGAGCTGCATTTCTTCTATGACGGTGGCGATAGCTACTGCATGGGTGCTGTTGCCCTTGCCGAACAGATATCGTTGAAGACCTGCGAGCAGTGTGGCGCGCCTGGCAAACAAATCGGCGGCGGGTGGGTGAGTACGCTCTGCCCCATGCACAATGGCAGCATCCACACAGGAGAAAGCTAAGTGCCCACCATCATCAGTCTCAGCCAAGCGCGGAGACGCTTTCGACGGCTCGCCGCGCTCGCAATCGAAGGGCACTCATTCATCATCACCAGGCATGGAAAACCCTACCTGCTGATGGACGCACCTGAGCAATGGAACAACCCTAACCCTGAAAATTTCAGGGAAGGAGAACATTTGTACTCCTCTGTAAAACAACTTTACCAGGCGCACCACGGCCCAGAGCTGTGATCGAGGACGAGAGACATGAGCGAGGGCAGTGTGAACTCACTCACGGCACGTGAGGTTTCTCAGGTTCTGCGAGAGGCGGTGTTCGGTCGAAGCCAGATGCGAAAGACCGGGCACCAGAGATGGGACGAGATGTTCGTCGGCCTTTTCGTGATCGACATCGAAGGTTGGCGCATCACCGTTTTCAATGACTGTGATGAGCTGGACTACTGCGAGCGCTGCGAAAGCCCGGATGGGCGGGTTTGGTGTTTCGACCCTGGTGATCGATACGGGACGGATCCGATTGCCCTGCTCAGCACTTGGGAGCACGGAACGCTTCAGAGCCTGCTGAGATCGCTTTGAGAGTGGCCACACCTTGCTCTGGCAATAGGTGATAGCCGCACCTACGGCCTCCCTGACAGATCTATATCCAATCTTCTTCGCGGTGAGCAATGAGCTCTCTGCGTGGGAAAGGCAAATCAGCATCTCATACCCTTATCAGGAGCACTCCCAAGATGGAAATCTTCGACGACCCATCGGAAAAAGCGACGGCGTTGCTACACCGACTGGGTGTCCATGAAGTGTCTTCGGGGATCTGGGCGTTCACAGGCATGGACGTCGCGAGCCACGGCCATGTGCACCACTCTCAGCAGCCGGTTGCTCTTGCTGCATACGCCGCCATCAACCCAACGTTTGCAGCCGGTCGCTTTCCCGGATACACGCTAATTGACCTGGTTGAAAAATTGCGCTGCATGGACGGCACTGAATATGCCGCCTTAGCGAAGGTTTGCCAGGTGCCTCCACCGATAGACTGGTCACCCGAGGAACGAGGGAAAAAGTTCGGAGAGGTCGCTTGGCACATCGTTAGGAAATACGAGTTGAATGCCTGCTTCACTCAAAGTAAGCCGTGGGGGATCCAAGAAGGTAGTCATTACAGCATGCGTCCTTGCGGCTTCGATCATGATCGGTCAGAGCCTGATCCTGAGGGGTTAAAGGCGATGCGCCAAGCGTACAGAAAAATGACCGTTTTACAGCGAGTGATGGTACTTACGCTGCTTCACCTATATTCTCCAGGAAAGGATGACTTCTACCTGATAGGTGGCTGCCCGACCAAGATTTCTGCAGCTGAAGCACTTGGAGTTTTGCGAGCTGATGGAAATGCGATAAAGGAGTGGGGACTGCTCGTAACTCATTACGCAGGCTGGTGATGCTGAGTGAGGATACCGGACAGACCGCAAAGACTTGATCTCGAAGCTGAGCGCAGAGCTTGCAGACCTGCAGCGGGATGGAGGTCTAACAGGCCTGAAAATTTCGGTGAGCGTCGCAGAGCACACCCGTGCTCCAGCGGCTCAACGAAGATCCCGAGCCGCCAGGAGAGCTGTAATGCCAACCTCGTTGCAAACCGAGTTGGCATTCGTAGACTGACCAGCGGCTTCGTCAGCTTCTATAGGATACTGCTCAGAACCTTCTCCAGGCTCTCGCCCTTGCTGTTCTCAAAAACACCGGCTTCACCGAATAGTACCTGGATGTTGGCGTCGTCGAAGAACTCGGCTGCCGCGAAGTCGGATGCAGTGCTCGCAGGGAGCACCAGGATGAGCTTGGTATCAGCATTCCCGAAGCAATGCCGGTAATACGCAAGCTGGCCAACAGCGGTGTAAAGCTGTGTCGACATTGAGGCGCTGGTTTTGACCTCAAAGATCACCCTGGCCTTGTCTGTAGCCCTATCTACTAGCGCCAAGTCGACACGATGCTTACCGACCCGTAGCTCAGGATGTCCATCAATAAGCTCATCCAACTTGCGATGGAGGGCATTGCAGAGTGGGCCATGGAGATACTGGTACTCGCAGGGGGCGCCGCTTGGGGTATAGGACTTGCTGCCCTCAAACTCTTCCTGCCCCCGCCAATTGGCACCCGACTCATCATCGCCATCGAGAGCTACATCTGAGTCTTCGGCCTCATCCTCCAGTTCCGCCTTTCTCTGATCCTTGAGCTCTTTCACCTTGAAAAGGAACTCTGCGATGTCATTCGCAATGCTGGGGGAGTTTGTTGAAGATACAGCAATCACATCTGATGATCGCCCGTCGTCGTCAACCTCCATCAGCCAATCCTGAAAGTGCTCAAACGCGTCTGCACGGGGCACCCGGCCACGGAATGCAGTGAAGGTGCCGCGATGGCAGATTAAGGTTTCGCCTTCAGAGGCAGAAACCAATGCTCCTGAGACCTTGCGGTTTAGTCCGTCCGGAATGTTGATCTCAGCATCCGGAGAGAGGGTTCCCCCCTCGTAGCGCAGCTTGAACAGGTGCGCTTGCCGTCCATCCCAAGGCGGTGGAACAGCAAATAGCATCTCACCCAGGTTGGTCTCCAAAGCATAGGTGCGGCAAGGTGTTCGATCTCCGCTCGGAAATGCCCACTCTCTTTTCCCAAGTAATTCTGCTTGGTCGATGAGGGCCTGTTGGAATGAGCGAATGCCTCTGCGCAGTCGGGCATTCGCAGTGATTACCTGCACCACCTTGTACCTCCATATTTCCCTAATAGGCCATCAAGATCTTTGCAAAATTCAGTGAGGGCAAAGCTCGCAATGATAGCACTTCGACATATGCCGATCTTATGGACAGCCGTGTAGGACACTCTTTGCTTGGGAAACATCTTGAAGCACGCTGACACCTGCATCGTGCGGTCAGCTCTGCCCTCTGGCTAGGCAGAAACTCACCATCTTCAAATAGGAAATAAAATCCGAAATATTTCGGCATGTACCGGCCCGCAGGCCAGGTACAACAAGGTATCTAGGGATTCGACAAATCCGCGAAACTGGAGATTGCGGCGCGAGTCGCCGATGGATAACAATGCGCGGTATTGCCCTGTCACAAAGCCCTGCTTTCGAGACCGCGAGATAGGCACAAAAAGGTAAAATATCCGAGTCTTTCAGCCCGGCTCAGGAGCGTCTGTAGCGTATGCCTCATCTGCTAAAACTCCCTCAAAATCGGGCTGGCCGCGACTTCATTGTCGGTGACATTCACTTCAAAACACGAGAGCTCCATAGAGGCCTCAAGGCGCTCAGCTTCGACCAATCCGTCGACCGGCTGATAGCAGTTGGAGATCTCATCGACCGTGGGCCAGGCATGCTCGACGGACTGAAGCTATTAGGCGAACCGTGGTTCTTCACAGTGAAGGGCAATCACGAGCAGATGCTCATCGACGCCTATCGAGCTAGCCCTCACCTCCCCTACTCCGCTCATGGAGCGAGGTGGTGGCTCACGATTGATGACGAGTCCAAGCCCATGGTTATCGACAAACTGGATAGCTTGCCCATGGCTATCGAGGTGGAGACAGTTCGGGGCGTGGTCGGAGTGGTTCACGCTGATGTGCCTGTGGGATTGGCCTGGAATGATTTCACCCAGAGTCTCGAAAACCCTCAGATCCAGGATGTTGCTTTGTGGGGTCGCGAGCGGATCAAGAAGCATCATCGAGGTGGTGTGCCTGGCGCATGGCGTGTCTGTGTCGGCCACACTTGGATTCCGCATGCTCTACGTCTCGGCAATGTCCTTGCTCTAGATGTCACAGGCGGCGGAGATGGGCCTCTGGCGATCTACTCACTACAGGACGACGTCGTTTACGTGAATGGCGAGGCTTCGGGGATCGATCAGGTAGAGCGCCTTGGTGAGCAGCTGACTGAACTTGAGCAGTCGCTCATCTCACTGAAGACCCTAGCACACGCAAACAAGCTCATTGAAACTCAGATCGCGAGCCGGGAGGCTGAGGCCCGTGCTCAGCAAATCACATCTACCTGGCTCAATCTGGCTGACGATATCGCTGGTATGCAACAGCTGTTCAACGGCCTACACGGGCTGAGTCTGCTGCCTGAAGTGCGTCGGTCTGCCAAGCTAGAAGAGCTGCAGGCGCGGTACGTTGGCACACCCACAGGCGAACTGCTCCGTCGGCTATTTGGCACCGAGAACTAACTGATTTCTTTGCGGGGTTAAACCCGCAAAGAAATCCGAAAAAATCGGACGTGTTTCATTCGGAAGCCCGCCCGCGCCGAATTCTACGACCCACTCACTCCAAACCAATTAAAAGTCACCTAAACTTTTACTTTACCAAAATAGTAACCAATAACCACGAGCCCGATACTACTTAACTCATGAGGTATCACATTACCAGAAATTGCCACTATACATATCGTCACAATAACGACCAATGCTATCAAAGAAGGCAAGTTATCCTTAAGCCCCTCTGAATTAAATAGCTTTTCGGGTGTAAACCATTTCAACAACCCAACCACAACCAACAAAATTACAATCGGCACAATAGCCTTTAACACACTCCCCGCAACGGGATTAACATTTTCCCAAAAACCAGCCAGCATAGACCTTATATCTCTCGAAGCTTCAAGCGACTTATCAGAGCGCTCAAAAATCGACCAGATATAAAACCCAACCAAACTAATCATAGAGATGACAGGGACAAAAATTATCAACCACACAATATTCAAAAGGCTATGAATTACTGAGTATAGTCCCTTACTTGATGCGTCTTGGCCAGTTTCCGACACGTAACTCTCCCTTTAAATTCAACAATGTTGATTAACAGCCCAAAGCCCAGCTCTCTGACATGAAATACTCGAGCGCTGCCCATGAAGCGGCCAAATGCTACCATCTACCGACAACTCTTAACCATCCTCTGCTAGAAGATGGATATCCAGGGCAAGCGGGCAAAACTGGAGCATCGACTCTTTCAAGGTACAGCACCTACCTTCCATGCCCTAGATTCGCCTCGCTCATGTCGAGTTCACCCAGAACCATGCTTACCACCTCATCGCCAACCAAGTGTTGGCGGTGCAGGTTATACAATTCTAAGCGCTGAGCACGTAAGGCCTTCAGCCGCAAGCGGCGCTCAAGCTGATCCATCTGCTGCGCCAAGGCTCTCGCTTCATCGCTGTCGTTGTAGCTCTCCAACTCCTCGCGGTACTCCGCCATCAACCGCGCCTTTAGCTCAGTGGACATCGCTGCTTGAGCGGCATCCTGGGCTGAACCTACCTCGGCCACGTCTTCTGCCTCGAGCGCGTGGATGGCTGCTTCAGCGGTACGCTTCCAGACCTCCTGCACTTCCTGGTGCAATTTTTCATCCGGGCTCATGCTCACCCCGCGCAGCAGCAAAGGCAGTGCGATGCAAGCTGATATCAGCGAAAGCAGTATCACTCCGGCAGCGATGAAGATGAGTAGGTCGCGTTCTGGAAATACGGTGCCAGGAGCGAGGAGCAGAGGCACGGACATGACACCAGCCAAAGTCACCGCTCCACGCACACCGCCCAAGGTCAGAAGCCAGCAGGAGCGCGTGGTTGGCATAAGTACCAGTTCGGCCTTACCCCTCCAACGGCGGACTACCCCTATGCCTCGCCAGATGCTTTGCACCCAGACGAAGCGCAGTAGGATCAACACACCGAATATCGCCAGCACGTCCAAACAGCGGAACGCCAACGTCGGCCACAAGGTTGCCTCGTGACTTACCGCAGCCTTGATAATATCGGGCAGCTGCAGGCCCAGCAGCAGGAAGATCAGTCCGTTGAAGGCAAACTCCAGCAACGACCAAACACTGCGGTTGAGTAAGCGCGTGCTGGTTTGGCGAGGCAGCAGATCGAGCCAGCTCTGCATCATGCCAGCAGCAACAGCCGACAAGATACCTGAAACGCCCAGCCGCTCTGCCAGAACGTAGGCTGCAAACGGCAACAGCAACATGAATACGACATGAGTCGCTGGGTCATCCCAACCTCGGGTGATCATCCACATCCGGAGCCGCCCAAGCAGCCAGCTCAAAGCTACACCCACAGCCAAGCCGCCCAACGCCACCATCACGAACGACACGCTTGCGTCGGAAAGAGAGAACACACCTGTGATCGCCGCTGCTAAAGCGAATTTGAACGTCACCAGGCCAGACGCATCGTTGAGAAGGGCCTCCCCTTGCAGCATACGCATGAGAGGCGTTGGCAGCCTGCCTTGGGTGATCGCCGAAACTGCCACCGCATCCGTTGGTGAGAGTACAGCCGCTAAGGCGAATGCAACCGGAAGCGGAATGCTCGGCAGGATCCAATGAATAAAGTATCCAGCTACGACTACGGTGAATAACACTAGGCCCACGGCCAAGGCCACCACCGGGCCACGAATACGCCATAACTCACGTTTAGGGATACGCCAGCCATCGGCGAACAACAGTGGCGGGAGGAACAGGAAGAGGAACAGCTCGGGATTTAACGCAACGTGAAAACCCAACGTCGGCCATGCCAAAAGCGCCCCAGCGCCAATCTGCACGAGCGGCAAAGGTATGGGGAGCACCCTCCCGATTAGCTTGGAGACGCTTACTAGCATCAGCAGGATTAGGACGGTGTAGGCTGACTGCATGCTACGGAGTTCCTCGTCAATCGAGAGCGATGTACCAGTGTCGACGACCTGGACTTTGCCATTTGAAACAATATGTTAGTAGGAAAGTGGAGGGCTGGCCGCTGCACCAAAGTCGGATCGGGCAAGAGGATCTGTATCATGATGTTGCTGGGAATGTACATCCGATACGGAGTTCGTTCATTCCGTATCACCCGTAGTCGGACGCTATTGCCCTGCCTCACGCCTATAGATGCAATTACCCTGGAAGCACTAAACGAAGGCGCCCCGCCGACACAGCATTCCCTATTGGGTGCACGCATCATCGGCAGCATGTTCTCGTCATCGCAGTGAAAACGGAGTGTGACCTGCAGGTGACTCTTCAGCTAAGCACCAGGGAAGGATCACAATTGAAAAAGCCCCCAATTGGGGGCTTTAGCAAACCATCAGTGGAGCGTGTTACTGGGCGAGCCAGCCTTCCACCACGTCGCCACCATACTGGGCTTTCCACTCCTTGAGCAGCTTGTGATTGCCGCCCTTGGTCTCGATGATTTCGCCGTTGTGCGGGTTCTTATACTGTTTGACTTGGCGAGCACGGCGCGGGGCCTTCTCAGCTACAACTGGAGCAGCTGCACGGCGGCTCGCCTGCGGATCCAGAATGTTGATGATGTCGCGCAGGCTGTAGCCGTACTCAGCCAGCAAGTCACGTAGTTTGGTCTCAAATTCAATTTCTTTCTGCAGCTCAGAGCTGCCTTTTAGGGCTTCAAGCTCTGCGAGTTGAGCCGCGAGCAGCTGCTCAAGTTGACGGAATTCTGCCAGACGTGACATAGGCGCTCCTTCTTAGGGGTATCGGAAATAGGCTGACATCCTAAACCATTGAGGGCTATTTGTACGTTACATCGTAGATAGCCCCTAAACAGCTGTCCTGCAAACTGTCAGCGTGCACCTCTGATGTCAATTAGCCCAGCAGCAAGCGAGTTTTCCTAACACAACGTTCAAGTGGCTAGAACAGCGCATCAGGGTAAAAGCGGTCTCAGCTCAACGAAGGCCAGAGACCGACGCCCTGGCTCTCATACAGACTTCACTCCACAGAGCACCTTTAAAAAATTGCTGCTTTGATGACAGCCTCCCTACTAGCATCCAGCATCGGGCTTTCGTACTGACGGAGGAAATAGCTTTGCTCTTTAGCTACCGCTTGAAGGAGCTTATCCATGGCTACGGAAAGATGCAGCAGCCCAGTGAATTTTTCTTCAGCATCAAAGATGAACCGAGAACCATCTGGGACAATCAACCGCCTTGCTTGATCCTTATTAGCCCACAGATAATCTAAATACCTCTGCGTCTCAGCCAAAATGGCAAGCTCATAGAATGAGCCGACCGTAAGGTTAGCCATATTGGCATGATACATAATCGAAGCGATATCGAAACTGGAGATACTTACGCTCTGACCTTCCGCCTCGAGCTCAGCCTTTAGGTTTTTACACAACCTAATAGACTTACGAAGACCTCCAGCGGTACTTTCACAACGCTCCCGTACCTTTTTAATATGTAGGAAAGGCCAGTTCTCGAGAGTAGAATTTTTTTGCGCATCCAGAATTGTAACCGCACGATCATGTTTCTGCCGCGATGCCTGATAGTCTATAGTGTCATGCCAGTGGGAGGGTACTACATCAACTGGCCGTGCTAAAGATCCTCCTGACAGCTTCACTGCTTTAGCGCCTGAAGTATCTACATGAGCAGCGGGAAACGCCTCACGTAGAGAGCGGATTATTTCCGCCCTTCTGGCGGTCAGAACCCCAACAGACGTCCGACTGGTAGGCGAAATATATTGCCCTGTCCTGCTCATAGCTCCACGACTGTCGTAGGTGTGAAAATCCCCCTCCAACGCTAGTAGGTCGACGTCGCTCACCCCACGAATATGGACGTTCAGAGGTACCGAGCCCTGGAGCTCAAACTCCATGTTGCCCGTTAAACGCCTGGCAAGCTGATTGCTCACTCTTTCTGCGGTTTCCAAGCTGATACGTGTGTAGGTAGGGTCGACCTCTTGCATTGCGCCTAAAGCAAACGTGGTGTTGGGTTTGTCTTTTGCCCGGCGCTCCCACGTCTCCTGAGCAAGACTACGGTTAACGATAAAATCCTTAGCATCCATGGCGATTACTGAGGTTCTATCCATCCCTGAGCGCCGGGAACGGAGGCGATCAATACGGTCATTAATTGAGTTGCTCATTTTTCCTCCTCAGTTCCATACGCCCATAAGTGGGTCGCCCGTGACCATTGAAATAGTCGCCTGTAGCTTTATCCAATGATTTAGAGAATAAAAGATTTGCGCTACCCACATGCCCTTTGAGTTCGGGCTCACCAGGATCAGGGTCATTCCTATAGTTATAAAGCAACCGATACCCATCGGCCTCGTCATATACCAAAGCTGCGGTGATACTATTAGAGCCAGACTGGCTTGTTTTTAATCGCACTCGGATCTTGTCCCAAGTTTGACAAATGTAGACATGTGCATCCCAATTGTACGTGGGCTTTCCCTCCGCATCCAGCGTCGTCCCAGTGCACTGCCACTCACCTGAGAGATCCGGAACCTTCAAATATTTAACAGCCCAGCGCCATTTCCACACGGTCTTATTGAAAACCGCATAAAGAAGCGCAAAAACCATTCCTGCCCCCAATAAAGAGAGCGCAGTAGGCGGTAGATTTACGGGAAGATTATATTTCTTCGCCAAATCTCCGGCAGACAGCAACAAAAACACTGCAACACCTGAAATGGAACTGGCCAATATCGTCAGATACCGGCCAATTAATGCTCGATTGACACCGCCGAGCAGACTGTATTCATGATCGTGAATCATTCGAAGCAACCGTCCAATCAGCTTTGCGTGTGGGGTTTCACTAACTTCTAAATGAGGGGCTACCTTACGGCGGCCCCCGGCATTAAAAAGGCATTCAACAACTACTGCGTATGGCAGATTGAGGAGCATGTCCGGCAGCCATTCGACTGCGGGTAGGTATTACGAGCCTGGCGCACAGCGGTCACACACGTTGTGTGGTAACCGAGATCGAGGCGGTTGTGAGGGGCTGGTAGGTAGATGCACGAACTGGTGTGCACCTCATGGTCACCGTTGGCCTGCTTGTTCCGGTTCACGAAATACTGAGCCATGTCAGTTGCCTCGCTCTTTGTTCGATTGAGAAAGCACCGATCCTGCGAGGGCTTTAGTCGTGGCGTTGTATTTGTCGCTTTCCAGAACTCGGCTGGCTTTGGTCTCCATTTCGGCACTGGTTTGCTTACCAGTGGATGCCTGCGACATAGCCGAGCCCGCCAGCTCTTTCTGGATCGCAGACGAACTGCCGCTGCGAAGGACTTCGGAAGCCAGGGTGGCTACAGTGGAGGAGGTTTGCTTCGTATTTTTCGGCACGATGAAGTGCTCCTGTATCGATATTGGATCAAATAGGCAGGAGCAACCCTTGAGCGGAAAACCGGGCTGGATGGTTGACAGCCAGACTCGGTTTTTCTCTAATGGGCGTCCCACCAATGTCCGCATTGGCTCAGGGAAGGCGGTTATGCGTGCTCGGCGACCAAACTTTGCACGCATACCCGCTGCCTTTCTGAATCCGCAGCGTGCCCGCCAAAAACACAAGATGTGGGGTTTCTGGCGGAACGAGATACAAGATAATGGGGTCATTTTGGCAATGCAAGGTATCTCCCTTGTGGATAACTTGTGCGCAAATTGTTAGTTGGATCCCAAAATCGTGCTGTATGGATGCACAGCCCTTCAAACATGCGGGTTTCAGCCTCGTCGAGCCGTAACATTTGGCAATACTTTCCCGTTTTGTCCCCTACCAGAGCCCCGCGATATGGCGAACTTTCGCGACCGTGTCGGCCCTGAGCCTGCAGTTCGACATCTACATCCGCATGTTTGTGAAGCCAAATGACTACTGGCCAAGAGAGTGCCTCGTCCTGGCTCGGATCGGCTTCACGAAGGAACGTGTTGGGCATGCGCGAGCGCTGGTGCAGCGCTTGATGGAGCTGGCTCCCCAATTCGGCTATCGGTACTTAGCCATCGAGTCTGCCAATGCCAACGCATCAGAGTTCGCCGAAAGGCTGGGATTCAGCCCACGCGACAATGGCCGTCACTGGATCGGTGCGGTCGACGACGTGCAGAAGGCCTTGAATAGCTGATAGGTATGACGTGGTCGGCCAGAGACTCAATGGCCTTTCTCTGCCGGCCCGCCAAGGGCTCGAAGCTGATGATCAGTGACGGTTTGAAAACGATGCTCCGCCATCAACCTCAGACGCTCCAGCTCCATCCCCACGACCCCATCAGCTTCGGCCTTATGGTAGACCTTCAGCGCCTCCACAGCCTCGGTGTACAGGCGGTGGTCGGGCATGAGCACTTTGCTCAGATCTCTTTTCACGATCTCTCCCTTGCGCCATTGCGATCCCACACGACGCGATGCCATCAAGGCGTGTGTTTAGCCTACCACTGCTGATCAGCCTGGACGGAGTGGGCGTACATCAATGCTTCGTCAGCGAGCTCCAACATATCGGCCAAGGTTCCTGAGTCTACGGCGTGCGTATCACGTAATGCATATGCTTGGTGCAGAAGCTCCCTGTGATGTTTCTTGGGTGCGAGGAGCAGGGCCTCGGTATCGTTGAGCAGCTGCCGCCACTCTTGGATCGACATTACGGGCAGATTGGTGCCTGTCATGGCGGCATTCTCTGTAGCTGTATGGGTATACAGTATTCGAAAAATCCACGGCTGCATAGGTAGTGCGGACGAAACGCGCCTGCGATGAGAGTTAAGGTTGGCCGAAATTGAGCAGGGCTTGCCGAGCATCCCACAAAGCCTGGTTTCGGATTACACAGCTTGGGTTCACGCAAGCGGTATGCGACAGCCCTCACCCGATACTATTCACGTCCTTTTCACATGCAATGTGGGAACGTTAGCTATCCCTACGTGTGATAGAAGCTCCCTTGCCCGCCTACCAGGGGGCTTTCTTTTGCCCGCAAATACCCTGATCGAAGGGCGGCCCAAGAACGCGTGATCGCCGGCATCTGTGCCCAGCGACCACCAGAGTGCTGATTTTGACGTCTATGCCACCTGCTGCCAGGCCGCTGATCGGTCGCGAGTTGTCTTGCACGCCAAGCCCTGTCGCAGACCCGCATTCCCCCGGCTGAACAGCTTGAATATCTCCCCTCCGGCTTGAACAGATACGGCATCACCTCGACAGTAATAGGCTCACCTGAATTCTGGACGCTAACCCGAGGAGCACCATGCGCACTGGCTACTGTGACCTTGATGGGAGCCGTTGTATCACCATGTCGCAGAGCGTTGCCTATCAGGTTGGAGAGCACTTGGGAGATACGGTCAAGCGTCAGACCCGATTTCTCCCGCGTGCCTCTTCCAGTTCACGTAGGTCGTCGTGAATTTTCTATAGCCGTACACAGCTCCGCTTTCCAGCCAAGCATGCTCAATCAGCCCGACTTGAAGTTGATCTTCTTAGGCTCGCGCAGACTGGAGCTTTGCAAGCCAAGCGTAGTAGCCGCTGGGATGCATCTTGAGGGCGTGGCAAAAGCGCTGCACTAGGTAAAGAAGGTTCACCGACCACTGCATCAGGTCAGTGGTTACCGATGTTCGAATACCGGGCAACATCGACGGCATCGGTTTGACCCAAGGCCATTTAGGCCAGGTTCATAGCGCTTCCGGTCATCATCCTCAAGTGAAAAATCCCGGGTGGAATGGCGGGCGCACCGTGGTTCACGCCCTAAGCAGAGTCATTTTCGTCACCCATTGCGTACCGCCTCTGCAAGTGGTAAATAAACTTACCACTTAGCTAGGCCATTCCTTAGAGCGACTGAGTTCTATGAGGTAATGGTGCCATTCTCCTCTGAACACCGACAGGTGCAGTAGAAGCAGCTGAGCGTTGCATTTCCGCCCCCCTTCACCTGGCTTGCGAACTACAAAAAATGAAATCAGGTATCAAATTTAGCCACAAAATCATGTGCGCAGCATCGCTAGGGATTCTCCGATCAAGTCAGCACAGGCCATCTGACCTGTGCTGAAATAGCCCTCCGTCCAACTGCCCTCTACAAGCCCGCCATCCCATGAGCCAGATGAGCTTTTCCGATTTCGAGTACGCCGGTAA
>NZ_LQXW01000016.1:0-99780 GCF_001586765.1 Pseudomonas sp. ABFPK
GCATTGGAACCACCTGATCCCATCCCGAACTCAGCAGTGAAACGATGCATCGCCGATGGTAGTGTGGGGTTTCCCCATGTGAGAGTAGGTCATCGTCAAGATTCATTTCGCAAAACCCCTATCTGCGTATGCAGGTAGGGGTTTTGTCTTTGTGGTGCAAAAACTCCCGGGCATACGCAGCCCCTGTGGGAGCGGGCGCGCCGAGGCGTCGAACCGCCGCGAACACCGGCGAAGCCGGTGCCATACACCGCGTCGTCTGTTTCGCGGCGGTTCGACGCCTCGACTCGCCCGCTCCCACACCGATCACATCAGCCTGATGGCATTCTTCAGGCTTGCGCGATCCCTGTGGGAGCGGCCGTTCGCTGCCGCCGGCAGCCCTTTTCCTATGCAAGCCAACAGCCCATAGCTATCATGCCTGCCTTATTCCAAGTCGAGACTGGCATGCTGAAGTTGTTGAATCTCCTCAAGGATGGTCGGTTCCATTCCGGAGAAGCTCTGGGGTCGGCCCTCGGGGTAAGTCGCAGCGCCGTTTGGAAGCAGCTGCAGCACCTGGAGAGCGAACTGAACCTCACCATTCACAAGGTTCGTGGGCGCGGCTATCAGCTGGCGGCGCCACTGGCTTTGCTCGATGCACAAGCGATTGCCGGGTTTGCCGACGGCGAGCAGTGGCCCGTTTTCATCCACGAAACCATCGACTCGACCAATGCCGAAGGCTTGCGGCTCGCCGGGGAAGGGAAGATCGCTCCATTCCTGGTCCTGGCCGAGCGCCAGAGCGCCGGCCGTGGTCGGCGCGGTCGGCAGTGGGTCAGCCCGTTTGCCGAAAACCTCTATTACAGCCTGGTTCTCCGCGTGGATGGTGGCATGCGCCAGCTCGAGGGCTTGAGCCTGGTGGTTGGATTGGCGGTAATGCGTACCCTGCAGGCTTTTGGCGTAAAGGATGTGGGCCTCAAATGGCCCAACGATGTCCTCGTTCGCGGGCAAAAGATCACCGGTATCCTCCTGGAGTTAGTGGGCGACCCGGCAGATGTTTGTCACGTGGTACTAGGTATTGGCATCAATGTGAACATGCAGACCAACGATCAGGTCGACCAGATGTGGACCTCGATGCGTCGCGAAATAGGTGCGGCAATAGACCGTAACCGGCTGGTAGCGTTGCTCAGTCAGCAGTTGCAGCACGAATTGGCACGGCATCGTCGCTATGGGTTTGCCGCATTCCAGGAAGAATGGGAGCAGGCGCACCTCTGGCAGGGGCGCAAGGTTTCTCTGGTTGCCGGTAGCACGCGTATTGATGGCGTGGTTCTTGGCGTCGATGGGCAGGGCGGTTTACGCCTTGAGGTGGACGGGGTGGAGAAGAGCTTCAGTGGTGGTGAGCTCAGTTTGAGGTTGCGTGATGATTCTTGAGCTCGATTGCGGTAACAGCTTCATCAAGTGGCGGGTAATCCATGTCGCTGATGCAGTGATTGAAAGCGGCGGTATCGTCGACTCCGATCAGGCGCTGGTGGCCGAAGTGGCTGCACTGGCTTCGGTGCGTCTCAGCGGTTGCCGCATTGTCAGTGTGCGCAGTGAGGAAGAAACAGATGCGCTTTGCGCGCTGATTGCCCAGGCGTTTGCCGTGCAAGCTCGGGTGGCGCACCCGGCCCGGGAAATGGCGGGTGTGCGCAATGGCTATGACGACTACCAGCGCCTGGGCATGGACCGTTGGTTGGCGGTGCTGGGAGCCTTTCACTTGGCCAGGGGTGCCTGCCTGGTCATTGATCTGGGGACCGCTGCAAAAGCGGATTTCGTTGCGGCGGATGGCGAGCATCTGGGTGGCTACATCTGCCCGGGGATGCCATTGATGCGTGGCCAGTTGCGTACGCACACCCGGCGTATCCGTTATGACGATGCCTCCGCAGAGCGGGCGTTGGCCAGTCTGGAGCCGGGCCGTTCGACGGTCGAGGCGGTCGAGCGCGGTTGCGTGTTGATGCTTCAGGGTTTTGCGCGTACCCAGCTCGAACAGGCGCGTGCGTTGTGGGGGCAGGATTTCACAGTGTTTCTTACAGGAGGTGATGCGCCGCTGGTAAGGGAGGCCGTCCCCCAGGCGCGTGTCGTGCCTGACCTGGTTTTCGTAGGCCTGGCCATGGCCTGCCCATTGGATTGAGGTGCCTATGCGTTGGTTGTTTCTGCTGTTACTGGTGCTTAACGTCTTCTATTACGTGTGGCACCAGCAGGAAGCCCCGCTGAAGGTCAAGGAAGTCGCGCCCTTGTCGCTGTACAAGGGCAATCAGCAAGAAATCCGCCTGTTGCGCGAAACAGGGGTGTCGGCGCCGCCCAAGCGCCGGGATGAGTGCCTGGTGGTCGGTGGTGTGATGGGGCAGGGTCAGCTCGATGCGCTGCGTCAGCGCCTGGTGACCTTGGATATTTCCACGCTGCCGGTGGTGGGGCAGCTGCCAGGGGCGGACGGTCGTTGGCTCAAGGTTGCCCCGGAAAGCGAGCGTTTGCTGGACCAAACCGTCCTTGCAACTCTTTCCAACGATTTCAAAGACTTAAAACACAAAATTATTTTCTGCCAGGGTATTGCAACTGGCGAATAGCTTGATAGAATGGCGCCCGCTTCACAGGGAACACCACTCAGGTGGCAGAACTGGAAGCAGTGTCAAAGTAGCTAAGTTTCAGATTTGATTGAAAAAATTTGAAAAAAAGCTTGACACTAGGACGGCAGACAAATAGAATGCCGGCCACATCTGGAGGGATTCCCGAGCGGTCAAAGGGGACGGACTGTAAATCCGTTGCGAGAGCTTCGAAGGTTCGAATCCTTCTCCCTCCACCAGTTTTAGCGAGAGCCGCAAGCTCCGCGGGTATAGTTTAGTGGTAGAACCTCAGCCTTCCAAGCTGATGATGCGGGTTCGATTCCCGCTACCCGCTCCAAGTTTGCTGGATTTTGCACAAAGTGTTTCGCTCTTGTAGCTCAGTTGGTAGAGCACACCCTTGGTAAGGGTGAGGTCAGCGGTTCAAGTCCGCTCAAGAGCTCCATATAAACAAGGCAGATATGAAAATATCTGCCTTTGTTTTATCAGCGCAAGACTATTTCTTCTGCGGAGGATTGTATCGATGGCTAAGGAAAAGTTTGATCGTTCCCTTCCCCACGTTAACGTCGGCACTATCGGCCACGTTGACCACGGTAAGACCACTCTGACCGCAGCTCTGACTCGCGTCTGCTCCGAAGTTTTCGGTTCGGCAGTCGTTGAGTTCGACAAGATCGACTCGGCTCCGGAAGAAAAAGCGCGCGGTATTACCATCAACACCGCTCACGTCGAGTACAACTCGAACATTCGTCACTACGCTCACGTTGACTGCCCAGGTCACGCTGACTACGTGAAGAACATGATCACCGGTGCTGCCCAGATGGATGGCGCCATCCTGGTTTGCTCGGCCGCCGATGGTCCGATGCCACAAACCCGTGAGCACATCCTGCTGTCCCGTCAGGTAGGCGTACCTTACATCGTGGTCTTCCTGAACAAGGCTGACCTGGTAGACGACGCCGAGCTGCTGGAACTGGTCGAGATGGAAGTTCGCGACCTGCTGTCCACCTACGACTTCCCAGGCGACGACACCCCGATCATCATCGGTTCGGCTCGTATGGCCCTGGAAGGCAAAGACGATAACGAAATGGGTACTACCGCTGTCAAGAAGCTGGTAGAAACTCTGGATGCCTACATCCCTGAGCCAGTTCGTGCCGTTGACCAGCCGTTCCTGATGCCGATCGAAGACGTATTCTCGATCTCGGGTCGTGGTACCGTTGTTACCGGTCGTATCGAGCGTGGTATCGTCCGCGTTCAGGATCCGCTGGAAATCGTTGGTCTGCGTGACACCACCACCACCACCTGCACCGGTGTTGAGATGTTCCGCAAGCTGCTGGACGAAGGCCGTGCTGGCGAGAACTGCGGCGTTCTGCTGCGTGGTACCAAGCGTGACGACGTTGAGCGTGGCCAGGTTCTGGTCAAGCCAGGTTCGGTCAAGCCGCACACCAAGTTCACCGCAGAAGTCTACGTTCTGTCGAAGGAAGAAGGCGGCCGTCACACTCCGTTCTTCAAAGGCTACCGTCCTCAGTTCTACTTCCGTACCACTGACGTGACCGGTAACTGCGAACTGCCGGAAGGCGTTGAAATGGTAATGCCAGGTGACAACATTCAGATGACTGTCACCCTGATCAAGACCATCGCAATGGAAGACGGTCTGCGCTTCGCTATCCGTGAAGGCGGTCGTACCGTCGGCGCCGGCGTCGTAGCAAAAATTATTGAATAAGTAGTTGATTTACTTGATCAGGCCGGTATAATGGCCGGCCTGATACAGCGTTACAGGTCAGTAGCTCAATTGGCAGAGCGACGGTCTCCAAAACCGTAGGTTGGGGGTTCGATTCCCTCCTGACCTGCCATTTCACCTCGGTGTGATGGCTTTCTTCTCACAGGATCCTCCTCGATGACTCCCAAAACTGAAGCCCAAGAATCGCGTTTTGATCTGTTCAAGTGGCTGGCTGTAGTGGCTTTGGTGGTTGTTGGTGTAGTGGGTAACCAGTATTACTCCGCCTCCCCGATTCTGTATCGCGTCCTTGTACTTCTCGTCCTGGCTGCTGTCGCGGGCTTTGTAGCTCTGCAGACTGCGAAGGGCAAGTCGTTCTTTGCGCTGGCGAAGGAAGCTCGTACCGAGATTCGTAAAGTCGTGTGGCCGACCCGCCAGGAAACCACCCAGACCACGCTGATTGTCGTGGCTGTCGTGCTGGTTATGGCACTGCTGTTGTGGGGTCTTGATTCCCTGCTCGGCTGGGCGGTCTCCTTGATCGTTGGCTAAAGGTGTCCCGTGGCTAAGCGTTGGTATGTTGTGCATGCTTACTCGGGTTACGAGAAGCATGTAATGCGCTCCCTGATCGAGCGCGTCAAGCTGGCTGGCATGGAAGACGGTTTCGGCGAGATCCTGGTCCCGACCGAAGAAGTCGTCGAAATGCGCAACGGCCAGAAGCGCAAGAGTGAGCGTAAATTCTTCCCTGGCTATGTACTGGTCCAGATGGAGATGAACGAAGGGACTTGGCACTTGGTCAAGGATACCCCTCGTGTGATGGGCTTTATTGGTGGCACCGCAGACAAGCCTGCGCCGATCACCGATAAAGAAGCGGAGGCTATCCTGCGTCGCGTTGCCGACGGTAGCGACAAGCCGAAGCCCAAGACGCTGTTCGAGCCGGGTGAAGTGGTTCGAGTCATTGACGGTCCGTTCGCTGACTTCAATGGTAGTGTCGAAGAGGTTAACTACGAAAAGAGTCGCCTGCAGGTGGCGGTGCTCATTTTCGGTCGCTCTACTCCGGTGGAGCTCGAGTTCAGCCAGGTCGAAAAGGTCTAGGCGGACGAAGCATCCCATACCCCGCAGCCCTGTGTGCTGCGGGGTTTTGTCGTCACTGGGATAAAACGCAAGTCATCCGGGGAGCCAACAGGCGTTCGTACCCGATTTTGGAGTAGCTCATGGCTAAGAAGATTCAGGCTTACATCAAGCTGCAAGTTAAGGCCGGCCAGGCCAACCCAAGCCCACCCGTTGGTCCAGCACTGGGTCAACACGGTGTGAACATCATGGAATTCTGTAAGGCCTTCAACGCCCGTACCCAGGGTCAAGAAGCCGGCCTGCCGACTCCTGTGATCATCACTGTCTACAGCGACCGTAGCTTCACCTTCGAGACCAAGAGCACCCCTGCCTCGGTTCTGCTGAAGAAAGCTGCTGGCCTGACCAGTGGTTCGGCTCGCCCGAACACCGTTAAAGTCGGTACCGTTACCCGTGCTCAGCTGGAAGACATCGCCAAAGCTAAACAGGCTGATCTGACTGCCGCTGACCTGGACGCTGCTGTACGCACCATCGCTGGCTCTGCCCGCAGCATGGGCCTGAACGTGGAGGGTGTGTAATGGCTAAGCTGACCAAACGCCAAAAGGCAATCGCCGAGAAAATCGAAGCAGGCAAGGCCTACAACTTCGAAGAAGCGGCCACTCTGCTGGCTTCGCTGCCGGCTGCCAAGTTCGTAGAGTCCTACGACATCGCCGTTAACCTTGGTGTTGACCCGCGTAAATCCGACCAGGTCGTACGTAGCGCTACCGTGCTGCCACACGGCACTGGCAAGACCGTTCGCGTTGCTGTCTTCACCCAGGGTCCAGCTGCTGAAGCCGCTCTGGCTGCCGGCGCTGACCGCGTAGGTATGGACGATCTGGCTGCCGAAATGAAAGGCGGCGACCTGAACTATGACGTCGTCATCGCATCGCCTGATGCCATGCGCGTTGTAGGTCAACTGGGTCAGGTTCTGGGTCCTCGCGGCCTGATGCCTAACCCGAAAGTTGGTACCGTGACCCCAGACGTAGCCGGCGCCGTCAAGAACGCCAAGGCTGGTCAGGTTCGCTACCGTACCGACAAGAACGGTATCATCCACACCTCCGTTGGCAAGGTCGGCTTCGAAGCTGGCAAGCTGAAGGAAAACGTTGAAGCCCTGATCGCTGATCTGAAGCGTATCAAGCCAGCTTCCTCGAAAGGTATCTACGTCAAGCGCGTTACCCTGAGCACCACCATGGGCCCAGGTCTGGTCATCGATCAGAGCTCGCTGAACGTGTAAGAACATGGTGGCGCGACCTGTCGCGCCACCAGCAAAAATTGGGGTCCCTGCCTGGCGGGGGCTATCCAAGACCGTAGGCGGCGCAAGCCTTAAAATACCAGCCCACGCAGATGGTGCTCCCGATTCGTTACCGAATCAGACACCAAAACGACATCCGGCTTCGGCCAGATGAAACGGTAAAAACCAGGAGTAAACCCGTGGCAATTAAACTCGAAGACAAGAAGGCCATCGTCGCTGAAGTCAACGAGGCTGCCAAAGTCGCTCTGTCCGCTGTCGTGGCTGATGCCCGTGGTGTGACTGTAGGCGCAATGACCGGACTCCGTAAAGAGGCCCGCGAAGCTGGCGTATACGTACGTGTCGTACGTAACACCCTGCTGAAGCGCGCTGTTGAAGGCACCGAATTCTCGATCCTCAACGACGCGTTCAAAGGCCCGACCCTGATTGCTTTCTCCAACGAACACCCGGGCGCTGCTGCTCGTCTGTTCAAAGAGTTCGCCAAGGGTCAGGACAAGTTCGAGATCAAGGCAGCTGCGTTCGACGGCAAGTTCCTTGCCGCTAACCAGATCGACGTGCTGGCAACCCTGCCAACTCGCGACGAGGCTATCGCACAGCTGATGAGCGTAATCCAAGGTGCAACCAGCAAGCTGGCTCGTACCCTGGCAGCTCTGCGCGACCAGAAAGAAGCTGCTGCTGCCTAAGGCACGCGCAACTCTTTCAAAATCATACGTTTAATTTGATGGCTGCGTAGGCTGTCACCCCAATACAGGATTTAAGTCATGTCTCTGACTAACGAACAAATCATCGAAGCGATCGGCCAGAAAACTGTTCTGGAAATTGTTGAACTGATCAAAGCGATGGAAGAAACCTTCGGCGTTACCGCTGCTGCCGCTGTTGCTGCTGGCCCAGCTGCTGGCGCTGCTGCCGCTGTTGAAGAGCAGACCGAGTTCAACGTCGTTCTGACCGAAGCTGGCGACAAGAAAGTAAACGTGATCAAGGCCGTTCGTGAACTGACCGGTCTGGGCCTGAAAGAAGCCAAAGAGAAAGTCGACGGCGCTCCTCAGGTTATCGCTGAAGGCGTTTCGAAAGAAGCCGCTGAAGACGCGAAGAAGAAGCTGGAAGAAGCTGGCGCTAAAGTCGAGCTGAAGTAATCTCGACCTTGCGACTCCAGTCCGAGCGTTGAGCGAAGGGCTGATGGCTGGTGGCTTATGCCACCGGCCTTTTTCCGTTATTGGTGGCCGGTCAGGCCGGCCCCGATAACAAGCTGCAAGACACCCATGTGGGTGGCGCAAACCAAGGGGTTTGCACGATTTTCTGGCTGCTCCCGCCGGGAGAAGCCAAACAAGCAGGTGACCAAGCTGGGGAACGCTGATGGCTTACTCATACACTGAGAAAAAACGTATCCGCAAGGACTTTAGCAAGTTGCCGGACGTCATGGATGTGCCTTACCTCCTGGCCATCCAGCTGGATTCGTATCGCGAATTCCTGCAAGCGGGAGCATCCAAGGATCAGTTCCGCGACGTCGGCCTGCACGCGGCCTTCAAATCGGTATTCCCGATCATCAGCTACTCCGGCAATGCTGCCCTGGAGTACGTAGGCTATCGCCTGGGCGAACCCGCCTTCGATGTGAAGGAATGTGTCCTGCGTGGCGTGACCTTCGCGGTCCCACTGCGGGTCAAGGTGCGCCTGATCATCTTCGACAAGGAATCGTCGAACAAAGCGATCAAGGACATCAAAGAGCAAGAAGTCTACATGGGTGAAATCCCCCTGATGACTGAGAACGGTACCTTCGTTATCAACGGTACCGAACGTGTGATCGTTTCCCAGCTGCACCGTTCGCCTGGTGTGTTCTTCGACCACGACCGTGGCAAGACTCACAGCTCCGGCAAGCTGCTGTACTCCGCTCGCATCATCCCTTACCGCGGCTCCTGGCTGGACTTCGAGTTCGACCCGAAGGACTGCGTGTTCGTACGTATCGACCGTCGCCGCAAGCTGCCGGCCTCGGTGCTGCTGCGTGCCCTGGGTTACAGCACTGAAGAAGTGCTGAATACCTTCTACACCACCAACGTGTTCCATATTTCCGGCGAGAAACTCAGCCTGGAGCTGGTACCGCAGCGTCTGCGTGGTGAGGTTGCAGTCATGGATATCCATGACGAAACCGGCAAAGTCATCGTCGAGCAGGGCCGCCGTATTACCGCGCGCCACATCAACCAGCTCGAGAAGGCCGGCGTCAAGCAGCTGGACGTTCCTATGGAATACGTCCTGGGCCGCACTACCGCCAAGGCCATCGTGCATCCGGCTACCGGCGAGATCCTGGCCGAATGCAACACCGAGATGACCACCGAACTGCTGATCAAGGTCGCCAAGGCACAGGTTGTCCGTATCGAGACCCTGTACACCAACGACATCGATTGCGGTCCGTTCATCTCCGACACCCTGAAGATCGACACCACCAGCAACCAGCTGGAAGCCCTGGTCGAGATCTACCGCATGATGCGTCCTGGCGAGCCGCCAACCAAGGATGCTGCCGAGACCCTGTTCAACAACTTGTTCTTCAGCGCCGAGCGTTACGACCTGTCCGCCGTTGGCCGCATGAAGTTCAACCGTCGTATCGGTCGTACCGAGATCGAAGGTTCGGGCGTGCTGAGCAAGGAAGATATCGTCGAGGTTCTGAAGACCTTGGTCGACATCCGTAACGGCAAAGGCATCGTCGACGACATCGACCACCTGGGTAACCGTCGTGTACGTTGCGTCGGCGAGATGGCCGAGAACCAGTTCCGCGTTGGCCTGGTGCGTGTCGAGCGCGCGGTCAAGGAACGCCTGTCGATGGCGGAAAGCGAAGGCCTGATGCCGCAAGACCTGATCAACGCCAAGCCGGTTGCGGCGGCGGTGAAAGAGTTCTTCGGTTCCAGCCAGCTGTCCCAGTTCATGGACCAGAACAACCCGCTCTCCGAGATCACCCACAAGCGCCGCGTCTCCGCACTCGGCCCAGGCGGTCTGACCCGTGAGCGTGCCGGCTTCGAAGTCCGTGACGTACACCCGACCCACTACGGCCGTGTGTGCCCGATCGAGACCCCAGAAGGTCCGAACATCGGTCTGATCAACTCCCTGGCAGCCTATGCCCGCACCAACCAGTACGGCTTCCTGGAAAGCCCGTACCGCGTGGTGAAGGAAGGCGTGGTCAGCGACGAGATCGTGTTCCTGTCGGCCATTGAAGAAGCGGATCACGTCATCGCCCAGGCTTCGGCCGCGATGAACGAGAAGAAGCAGCTGATCGATGAGCTGGTAGCTGTTCGTCACCTGAACGAATTCACCGTCAAGGCGCCGGAAGACGTCACCCTGATGGACGTTTCGCCGAAGCAGGTTGTTTCCGTCGCTGCGTCGCTGATTCCGTTCCTCGAGCACGACGACGCCAACCGTGCATTGATGGGTTCCAACATGCAGCGTCAGGCTGTACCGACCCTGCGCGCCGACAAGCCGCTGGTAGGTACCGGCATGGAGCGCAACGTTGCCCGTGACTCCGGTGTATGCGTGGTTGCTCGCCGCGGTGGTGTGATCGACTCGGTCGACGCCAGCCGTATCGTTGTTCGCGTTGCCGACGACGAAGTGGAAACCGGCGAAGCAGGTGTGGATATCTACAACCTGACCAAGTACACCCGTTCGAACCAGAACACCTGCATCAACCAGCGTCCGCTGGTGAGCAAGGGTGACAAGGTTCAGCGTGGTGACATCATGGCCGACGGCCCGTCCACCGACATGGGTGAACTGGCACTGGGTCAGAACATGCGCATCGCGTTCATGGCGTGGAACGGCTTCAACTTCGAAGACTCCATCTGCCTGTCCGAGCGTGTGGTTCAGGAAGACCGCTTCACCACCATCCACATCCAGGAACTGACCTGTGTGGCGCGTGACACCAAGCTTGGCCCAGAGGAAATCACTGCGGACATCCCGAACGTGGGTGAAGCCGCGCTGAACAAGCTGGACGAAGCCGGTATCGTCTACGTGGGTGCCGAAGTCGGCGCTGGCGACATCCTGGTCGGCAAGGTAACGCCAAAAGGCGAAACCCAGCTGACTCCGGAAGAAAAACTGCTGCGCGCAATCTTCGGTGAGAAGGCCAGCGACGTTAAGGACACCTCCCTGCGCGTGCCAACCGGCACCAAGGGTACCGTCATCGACGTACAGGTCTTCACCCGTGATGGCGTCGAGCGCGACAGCCGCGCTCTGGCCATCGAGAAGATGCAGCTGGACGAGATCCGCAAGGACCTCAACGAAGAGTTCCGCATCGTCGAAGGTGCAACCTTCGAGCGTCTGCGTTCTGCTCTGAACGGCCAGGTGGTCGACGGTGGCGCGGGCCTGAAGAAAGGCACCGTGATCACTGACGAAGTGCTGGATGGTCTGGAGCACGGGCAGTGGTTCAAACTGCGCATGGCCGAAGATGCACTGAACGAGCAGCTGGAAAAGGCTCAGCAGTACATCGTCGATCGTCGCCGTCTGCTGGACGACAAGTTCGAAGACAAGAAGCGCAAGCTGCAGCAGGGTGATGACCTGGCACCGGGCGTACTGAAGATCGTCAAGGTTTACCTGGCAATCCGCCGTCGCATCCAGCCGGGTGACAAGATGGCCGGTCGTCACGGTAACAAGGGTGTCGTCTCGGTAATCATGCCGGTCGAAGACATGCCGCACGACGCCAACGGTACTCCGGTCGATGTCGTACTGAACCCGCTGGGTGTACCTTCGCGTATGAACGTCGGTCAGATCCTCGAAACCCACCTGGGCCTGGCGGCCAAAGGTCTGGGCGAGAAGATCGACCGCATGATCGAAGAGCAGCGCAAGGCCGCTGAACTGCGCGTGTTCCTGACCGAGGTCTACAACGAGATCGGCGGTCGTCAGGAAAACCTGGACGAGTTCACCGACGAAGAGATCCTGGCCCTGGCCCACAACCTGAAGAAGGGCGTGCCAATGGCTACCCCGGTCTTCGACGGTGCCAAGGAGCGCGAGATCAAGGCCATGCTGAAGCTGGCCGACCTGCCAGAGAGCGGCCAGATGGTGCTGTTCGATGGCCGTACCGGCAACAAGTTCGAGCGTCCTGTGACCGTTGGTTACATGTACATGCTCAAGCTGAACCACTTGGTGGACGACAAGATGCACGCGCGTTCCACTGGTTCCTACAGCCTGGTTACCCAGCAGCCGCTGGGTGGTAAGGCGCAGTTCGGTGGTCAGCGTTTCGGGGAGATGGAAGTGTGGGCGCTGGAAGCATACGGCGCGGCATACACCCTGCAAGAAATGCTCACAGTGAAGTCGGACGACGTGAACGGCCGTACCAAGATGTACAAGAACATCGTGGATGGCGATCACCGTATGGAGCCGGGCATGCCCGAGTCCTTCAACGTGTTGATCAAAGAGATCCGTTCGCTCGGTATCGATATCGATCTGGAAACCGAATAACACGTGACGCGAAGGGGAGTGGGGCAGGTAATGCCCGCTCCCTGCTCCGCCAGGAGGAAAGGCCTTGAAAGACCTACTGAATTTGCTGAAAAACCAGGGTCAAGTCGAAGAGTTCGACGCCATCCGCATCGGTCTGGCGTCGCCTGAAATGATCCGTTCGTGGTCGTTCGGTGAAGTTAAGAAGCCGGAAACCATCAACTACCGTACGTTCAAGCCTGAGCGTGACGGCCTGTTCTGCGCCAAGATCTTTGGCCCAGTCAAGGACTACGAGTGCCTGTGCGGCAAGTACAAGCGCCTCAAGCACCGCGGCGTGATCTGCGAGAAGTGCGGCGTTGAAGTTGCCCTGGCAAAAGTTCGTCGTGAGCGCATGGCGCACATCGAACTGGCCTCGCCGGTTGCCCACATCTGGTTCCTGAAGTCGCTGCCGTCCCGTATCGGCCTGCTGATGGACATGACCCTGCGTGACATCGAGCGCGTGCTCTACTTCGAGAGCTACGTCGTTATCGACCCGGGCATGACCACCCTGGAAAAAGGCCAGCTGCTGAACGACGAGCAGTACTTCGAAGCGCTGGAAGAGTTCGGAGATGACTTCGACGCCCGCATGGGTGCCGAGGCTGTCCGCGAACTGCTGCACGCTATCGACCTGGAACACGAGATCGGCCGCCTGCGCGAAGAGATTCCGCAGACCAACTCGGAAACCAAGATCAAGAAGCTGTCCAAGCGCCTGAAGCTGATGGAAGCGTTCCAGGGTTCGGGCAACCTGCCTGAGTGGATGGTCCTGACCGTCCTGCCAGTGCTGCCGCCGGACCTGCGTCCGCTGGTACCGCTGGATGGCGGCCGCTTCGCGACCTCCGACCTGAACGACCTGTATCGTCGGGTGATCAACCGTAACAATCGTCTGAAGCGCCTGCTGGATCTGTCGGCGCCGGACATCATCGTGCGCAACGAAAAGCGCATGCTGCAGGAGGCGGTCGACGCCCTGCTGGACAACGGCCGTCGCGGTCGCGCCATCACTGGCTCGAACAAGCGTCCGCTGAAGTCCCTGGCCGACATGATCAAAGGTAAGCAAGGTCGCTTCCGTCAGAACCTGCTCGGTAAGCGTGTGGACTACTCCGGCCGTTCGGTAATTACCGTAGGCCCGACCCTGCGTCTGCACCAGTGCGGTCTGCCGAAAAAGATGGCTCTCGAGCTGTTCAAGCCGTTCATTTTCGGCAAGCTGGAAATGCGTGGTCTGGCGACCACCATCAAGGCTGCCAAGAAGATGGTCGAGCGTGAGCTGCCAGAGGTGTGGGACGTGCTCGCCGAGGTGATCCGCGAACACCCCGTGCTGCTCAACCGCGCACCGACCCTGCACCGTCTGGGTATCCAGGCATTTGAACCGGTTCTGATCGAAGGCAAGGCTATTCAGCTGCACCCGCTGGTCTGTGCCGCGTACAACGCCGACTTCGACGGTGACCAGATGGCCGTTCACGTGCCGCTGACCCTGGAAGCCCAGCTCGAAGCGCGCGCGCTGATGATGTCGACCAACAACATCCTGTCGCCAGCCAACGGTGAGCCAATCATCGTTCCGTCGCAGGACGTGGTACTGGGTCTGTACTACATGACCCGTGAAGCCATCAACGCCAAGGGCGAAGGTCGCGTATTCGCCGACCTGCAGGAAGTCGACCGCGTATTCCGCGCCGGCGAGGCTGCCCTGCACGCGAAAATCAAGGTTCGTATCAACGAAACCGTGAAAGAGCGTGACGGCTCCGTGGTCAAGAACACCCGCATCGTCGACACCACCGTCGGCCGTGCGCTGCTGTTCCAGGTCGTACCGGCAGGCCTGCCTTACGACGTGGTCAACCAGCCGATGAAGAAAAAGGCGATCTCCAAGCTGATCAACCAGTGCTACCGCGTGGTTGGTCTGAAAGAGACCGTTATCTTCGCTGACCAGCTGATGTACACCGGTTTCGCTTACTCGACCATTTCCGGCGTTTCGATCGGTGTTAACGACTTCGTTATCCCGGACGAGAAAGCACGCATCATCGGTACCGCTACCGACGAAGTGAAGGAAATCGAGAGCCAGTACGCCTCCGGTCTGGTAACCCAGGGCGAGAAGTACAACAAGGTCATCGACCTGTGGTCGAAGGCGAACGACGAAGTGTCCAAGGCGATGATGGCCAACCTCTCGAAAGAGAAGGTCATCGATCGCGAAGGCAAGGAAGTCGAGCAAGAGTCCTTCAACTCGATGTACATGATGGCTGACTCCGGTGCGCGGGGTTCCGCAGCCCAGATCCGTCAGCTGGCCGGTATGCGTGGCCTGATGGCCAAGCCGGACGGCTCCATCATCGAGACGCCGATCACTGCGAACTTCCGTGAAGGTCTGAGCGTTCTGCAGTACTTCATTTCGACCCACGGTGCTCGTAAGGGTCTGGCGGATACCGCACTGAAGACCGCCAACTCCGGTTACCTGACTCGTCGTCTGGTAGACGTTGCCCAGGATCTGGTTGTTACCGAGATCGACTGCGGCACCGACCAGGGCCTGCTGATGACCCCGCACATCGAAGGCGGCGACGTTGTAGAACCGCTGGGTGAGCGTGTGCTGGGTCGTGTCATCGCCCGTGACGTGTTCAAGCCAGGCACCGAGGACGTCATCGTTCCGGCCGGTACCCTGGTCGACGAGAAGTGGGTCGAATTCATCGAGCTGAACAGCATCGACGAAGTGGTCGTGCGTTCGCCGATCAACTGCGAAACCCGCTACGGCATCTGCGCCAAGTGCTACGGTCGTGACCTGGCTCGCGGTCACCAGGTGAACATCGGTGAAGCTGTCGGCGTTATCGCTGCGCAGTCGATCGGTGAGCCGGGTACCCAGCTGACCATGCGTACGTTCCACATCGGTGGTGCTGCAAGCCGTACCTCGGCTGCCGACAGCGTCCAGGTGAAGAACGGCGGTATGGTGCGTCTGCACAACCTGAAGCAGGTAGAACGTGCCGATGGCAACCTGGTTGCCGTATCGCGTTCGGGCGAGTTGGCCATTGCCGACGAGTTCGGTCGTGAGCGTGAGCGCTACAAGCTGCCTTATGGTGCGGTAATTTCGGTCAAGGAAGGTGAAAAGGTCGAAGCTGGCGCTATCGTCGCCAAGTGGGACCCGCACACCCACCCGATCGTTACCGAACTGAAAGGTACCGTGACCTTCGTTGGCATGGAAGAAGGCATCACCATCAAGCGTCAGACTGACGAATTGACGGGTTTGACCAACATTGAAGTACTGGACGTCAAGGATCGCCCTGCCGCTGGCAAGGAAATCCGTCCTGCTATCAAGATGGTCGACGCTTCTGGCAAGGATCTGTACCTGCCAGGTACCGACGTACCTGCCCAGTACTTCCTGCCGGCCAACGCCCTCGTCGGCGTGGCTGACGGTGCCCAGATCGGTGTTGGTGACGTTATCGCGCGTATCCCGCAAGAAACGTCGAAGACCCGTGACATCACCGGTGGTCTGCCGCGCGTTGCCGACCTGTTCGAAGCGCGCCGTCCGAAAGAGGCCTCGATTCTGGCTGAAGTCAGCGGCACCATCGCGTTCGGCAAGGAGACCAAGGGCAAGCGTCGTCTGGTCATCACCCCGACCGACGGTAGCGATCCGTACGAAGAGCTGATTCCGAAGTGGCGCCACCTGAACGTCTTCGAAGGCGAACAGGTAAACCGCGGCGAAGTTATCTCCGACGGCCCGAGCGATCCGCACGACATCCTGCGTCTGCTGGGTGTGAGTGCGCTGGCGAAGTACATCGTCAACGAGATCCAGGACGTTTACCGTCTGCAAGGCGTTAAGATCAACGACAAGCACATCGAGACCATCCTGCGTCAGATGCTGCGCAAGGTCGAGATCACCGAGTCGGGTGACTCCAGCTTCATCAAGGGCGACCAGATGGAACTGACCCAGGTACTGGTAGAGAACGAGCGTCTCGCCGCCGAGGACAAGTTCGTCTCCAAGTTCACCCGCGTGCTGCTGGGTATCACCAAGGCGTCGCTGTCGACCGAGTCGTTCATCTCCGCGGCTTCCTTCCAGGAAACCACCCGCGTACTGACCGAAGCGGCGGTAACCGGCAAGCGCGACTACCTGCGCGGCCTGAAAGAGAACGTGGTCGTGGGTCGTCTGATCCCGGCCGGTACTGGTCTGGCCTACCACAGCGAGCGCAAACGTCGCCGTGATGCCGACAAACCGCTGCGTGTGAGCGCCAGTGAGGTGGAAGCCGCACTGACCGAAGCGCTGAATTCCAGCGGTAACTAAGTACAGGGCAGGGCCCCGGCAAGCCCCGAACGGTCATCGACGACATGAAATGTTGCCGATGATCGGACGGGGAGGGCCGGGGCCTCGTCTTGACTGGGTGCAAGATCCTCTTTAGACTTTTGTACCCTTAAATTTGGTGAGGCTCCGTCTCGCCAATTTTTGGCTTTCTTGCAAGACAATAGAGTCGCAAGACAATCAGTGGAGCTAGTAGATGGCAACTATCAACCAGCTGGTACGTCAGCCGCGTAAGCGTTCGGTCGAGAAGTCCGACGTTCCTGCGCTGCAGAACTGCCCGCAGCGTCGTGGCGTGTGCACCCGCGTGTACACCACCACGCCGAAAAAACCTAACTCGGCACTGCGTAAAGTATGCCGTGTGCGTCTGACCAACGGTTTCGAGGTTTCCTCGTACATCGGTGGTGAAGGCCACAACCTGCAAGAGCACAGCGTCGTCCTGATCCGTGGCGGCCGTGTAAAAGACTTGCCAGGTGTTCGTTACCACACCGTTCGCGGCTCTCTGGATACTTCGGGCGTTAAAGGCCGTAACCAGGGTCGTTCGAAGTACGGTACCAAGCGTCCGAAGTAATCGGTCGTTTGCAGACATCCATTTATTTGAGTCGATAAGAGTAAGGTCGGGCAGGGGTCGAAAGACCTGGTCCCGGGCTAACCTGAAGACCGTTTGAGGGCTTATCATGCCAAGACGTCGTGTAGCAGCAAAACGTGAGATCCTTGACGATCCGAAGTACGGATCCCAGATTCTCGCCAAGTTCATGAACCACGTGATGGAAAGCGGCAAGAAGGCTGTAGCCGAGCGCATCGTTTACGGTGCCCTGGATACCGTCAAAGCACGCAAGAACAGCGACCCCCTGGAAATCTTCGAGAAAGCTCTCGACGCCATCGCTCCGCTGGTCGAAGTTAAGTCCCGTCGTGTCGGCGGTGCCACTTACCAGGTTCCGGTTGAAGTTCGTCCATCCCGTCGTAACGCTCTGGCAATGCGCTGGCTCGTAGACTACGCCCGCAAGCGCGGCGAGAAGTCGATGGCTTTGCGCCTGGCCGGCGAGCTGCTGGATGCTGCTGAAGGCAAGGGTGCTGCAGTCAAGAAGCGTGAAGACGTGCACCGTATGGCCGAGGCCAACAAAGCGTTCTCGCACTACCGCTTCTAATTCAAGCATCAATCATTTTGCGAGGGCTTTATGGCTCGTACTACAGCAATTAACCGCTACCGTAACATCGGTATCTGCGCCCACGTTGACGCGGGCAAGACTACCACTACCGAGCGGATCCTGTTCTACACAGGTCTGAGCCACAAGATGGGCGAGGTGCACGACGGCGCCGCGACCACCGACTGGATGGTGCAGGAGCAGGAGCGCGGTATCACCATTACCTCCGCTGCCGTTACCACCTTCTGGAAAGGTTCCCGTGGTCAGTATGACAACTACCGCGTAAACGTCATCGATACCCCCGGCCACGTTGACTTCACCATTGAAGTAGAGCGTTCGCTGCGTGTACTCGACGGCGCGGTCGTTGTGTTCTGCGGTACCTCCGGCGTTGAGCCGCAGTCCGAAACCGTATGGCGTCAGGCCAACAAGTACGGCGTTCCACGTGTTGTTTACGTGAACAAGATGGACCGTGCTGGTGCCAACTTCCTGCGCGTTGTCGGCCAGATCAAGAACCGCCTGGGTCACACCCCGGTTCCGGTCCAGCTGGCTATCGGTGCAGAAGACGACTTCCAGGGTCAGGTTGACCTGATCAAGATGAAAGCCATCTACTGGAACGAAGACGACAAGGGCACCACCTACCGCGAGGAAGAAATTCCTGCGGATATGGTCGACCTGGCTAACGAATGGCGCAACAACATGGTTGAAGCTGCCGCCGAAGCCAACGAAGAGCTGATGAACAAGTACCTTGAAGAAGGTGACCTGTCCGTCGAAGACATCAAGGCCGGTCTGCGCGCGCGTACCCTGGCCAGCGAGATCGTTCCGGCTGTCTGCGGTTCGTCGTTCAAGAACAAGGGCGTTCCCCTGGTTCTCGACGCCGTTATCGACTTCCTGCCTGCTCCGACCGAGATTCCTGCGATCAAGGGTATCCACCCTGATCTGGCCGAAGTGCCGAAGGATGAAATCACCGAAGCGCAGCAGGACGAGCGTCACGCTGACGACGCAGAGCCGTTCTCGGCCCTGGCGTTCAAGATCGCTACCGACCCGTTCGTAGGTACCCTGACCTTCGTTCGCGTTTACTCGGGCGTTCTGACCTCTGGTGACTCGGTCATCAACTCGGTCAAAGGCAAGAAAGAGCGCGTTGGTCGTATGGTGCAGATGCACGCCAACCAGCGTGAAGAGATCAAGGAAGTGCGCGCTGGCGACATCGCGGCCCTGATCGGCATGAAGGACGTTACCACTGGTGAAACCCTGTGCGACGCTGACAAGCCAATCATCCTTGAGCGCATGGACTTCCCGGAGCCAGTGATTTCGCTGTCTGTCGAGCCGAAGACCAAGCAGGACCAGGAAAAGATGGGTATCGCTCTGGGCAAACTGGCTCAGGAAGACCCGTCGTTCCGCGTCAAGACCGACGAAGAGACTGGCCAGACCATCATCTCCGGTATGGGTGAGCTGCACCTGGACATCATCGTTGACCGCATGAAGCGTGAATTCAACGTTGAGGCCAACATCGGCAAGCCGCAGGTTTCGTACCGCGAGAAGATCACCAAGTCCGGTGTCGAGATCGAAGGCAAGTTCGTTCGCCAGTCGGGCGGTCGTGGTCAGTTCGGTCACTGCTGGATCCGTTTCTCGGAGCCAGAGCAGGACGACAAGGGCAACATCACCGAAGGTCTGGTGTTCTCCAACGAAGTCGTTGGTGGTGTAATTCCTAAGGAATACATCCCTGCGATCCAGAAGGGTATCGAAGAGCAGATGAAGAACGGCGTTGTTGCCGGTTATCCTCTGATCGGCCTGAAGGCCGCGGTATTCGATGGTTCGTACCACGACGTCGACTCCAACGAAATGGCGTTCAAGATCGCCGCTTCGATGGCAACCAAGCAACTGGCCCAGAAGGGCGGTGGCGTGGTTCTCGAGCCGATCATGAAGGTCGAAGTTGTAACCCCGGAAGACTACCTGGGTGACGTGATGGGTGACCTGAACCGTCGTCGTGGTCTGGTCCAGGGTATGGATGAGTCGGTCTCTGGCCGTGTCGTCCGCGCTGAAGTTCCGCTCGGAGAGATGTTCGGTTACGCAACCGACGTTCGTTCCATGTCTCAGGGTCGCGCAAGCTACTCCATGGAATTCTCCAAATACGCCGAAGCTCCGTCGAACATCGTCGAAGCACTCGTTAAAAAACAAGGCTAATCCCCTTTAGGCAAGAGGTTCACTGTCGTGGCTAAAGAAAAATTTGATCGTTCCCTTCCCCACGTTAACGTCGGCACCATCGGCCACGTTGACCACGGTAAGACCACTCTGACCGCAGCTCTGACTCGCGTCTGCTCCGAAGTTTTCGGTTCGGCAGTCGTTGAGTTCGACAAGATCGACTCGGCTCCGGAAGAAAAAGCGCGCGGTATCACCATCAACACCGCTCACGTCGAGTACAACTCGAACATTCGTCACTACGCTCACGTTGACTGCCCAGGTCACGCTGACTACGTGAAGAACATGATCACCGGTGCTGCCCAGATGGACGGCGCGATCCTGGTTTGCTCGGCCGCCGATGGTCCGATGCCACAAACCCGTGAGCACATCCTGCTGTCCCGTCAGGTAGGCGTTCCTTACATCGTGGTCTTCCTGAACAAGGCTGACCTGGTAGACGACGCCGAGCTGCTGGAACTGGTCGAGATGGAAGTTCGCGACCTGCTGTCCACCTACGACTTCCCAGGCGACGACACTCCGATCATCATCGGTTCGGCTCGTATGGCCCTGGAAGGCAAAGACGACAACGAAATGGGTACTACCGCTGTCAAGAAGCTGGTAGAAACTCTGGATGCCTACATCCCTGAGCCAGTTCGTGCCGTTGACCAGCCGTTCCTGATGCCGATCGAAGACGTATTCTCGATCTCGGGTCGTGGTACCGTTGTTACCGGTCGTATCGAGCGTGGTATCGTCCGCGTTCAGGATCCGCTGGAAATCGTTGGTCTGCGTGAAACTTCGACCACCACCTGCACCGGTGTTGAGATGTTCCGCAAGCTGCTGGACGAAGGTCGTGCTGGCGAGAACTGCGGTGTTCTGCTGCGTGGTACCAAGCGTGACGACGTTGAGCGTGGCCAGGTTCTGGTCAAGCCAGGTTCGGTCAAGCCGCACACCAAGTTCACCGCAGAAGTCTACGTTCTGTCGAAGGAAGAAGGCGGCCGTCACACTCCGTTCTTCAAAGGCTACCGTCCTCAGTTCTACTTCCGTACCACTGACGTGACCGGTAACTGCGAACTGCCGGAAGGCGTTGAAATGGTAATGCCAGGTGACAACATTCAGATGACTGTCACCCTGATCAAGACCATCGCAATGGAAGACGGTCTGCGCTTCGCTATCCGTGAAGGCGGTCGTACCGTCGGCGCCGGCGTCGTAGCCAAAATCATCGAGTAATCACTCGACCGATTGAAAAAACCCCCGCTCAGCGGGGGTTTTTTTTATTGGGTTGACACTAAATGGGGGCGTCTATAGAATCACGCCTCCTTTTAGCGGGCGTAGTGCGTCCGTTGGGAACAGCCTGGAGTCTGAAATCCAATGCAAAATCAGCAAATCCGTATCAGGTTGAAGGCTTTCGACCATCGCCTGATCGACCAATCCACCCAGGAAATCGTGGAAACCGCGAAACGTACTGGTGCGCAAGTGCGTGGTCCAATTCCACTGCCTACCCGCAAAGAGCGTTTCACCGTTCTGGTTTCCCCGCACGTCAACAAAGACGCGCGTGACCAGTACGAGATCCGCACTCATAAGCGTGTTCTGGACATCGTCCAGCCAACGGATAAAACCGTTGACGCGCTGATGAAGCTTGATCTGGCGGCAGGTGTGGAAGTACAGATCAGCCTCGGCTAAGACTTCGGTCTGGTCGTGTAACGCTCTGAAATGGGCGGCCATAGCGGGTGAAAGCCCCGTACACTCATGAGGTTTACAACATGACTATTGGTGTAATCGGTCGCAAGTGCGGTATGACCCGCATTTTCACCGAAGAAGGTGTCTCCATTCCGGTCACGGTCATCGAGATCGAGCCGAATCGTGTCACCCAGTTCAAAACTGAAGAAACCGATGGCTACCGTGCAGTGCAAGTCACTGTCGGCGAGCGTCGTGCTTCGCGTGTGACTGCCGCTCAGGCAGGTCACTTCGCAAAGGCCAACGTTGCCGCTGGTCGCGGTGTCTGGGAGTTCCGTCTTGAAGAAGGCGATTTCCAGGCTGGCGATCTGATCAAAGCTGAACTCTTCACTGCAGGCCAGCTGGTAGACGTTACTGGTCAGTCCAAAGGTAAAGGCTTCGCCGGTACCATCAAGCGCTGGAACTTCCGTGGCCAGGACAACACCCACGGTAACTCCGTGTCGCACCGTGTCCCAGGTTCCATCGGCCAGTGCCAGACTCCTGGTCGTGTGTTCAAGGGCAAGAAAATGTCCGGTCACATGGGCGCCGAGCGCGTGACTGTTCAGTCCCTGGAAGTAGTTCGCGTAGACGCTGAGCGCAACCTGCTGCTGGTCAAGGGTGCCGTTCCAGGCGCTACTGGCGGCGACGTGGTTGTACGTCCAGCTGTCAAGGCTCGCGGTTAAGGGGAAACTGACATGCAACTCAATGTAAATGACGCTCAGGCGATCGAAGTTTCCGAACTGACTTTCGGTGGCGAATTCAACGAGACGCTGGTACACCAAGCAGTCGTGGCCTACATGGCCGGCGGCCGTCAGGGCACCAAGCAGCAGAAGACCCGTTCCGACGTGGCTGGTGGCGGTAAGCGCCCATGGCGTCAGAAGGGTACTGGCCGTGCTCGTGCTGGTACCACTCGTGGTCCGATCTGGCGTGGCGGTGGTGTAACCTTCGCAGCTCGCCCTCAAGATCACTCGCAGAAGCTCAACAAGAAGATGTATCGCGCAGCCCTGCGCTCCATCCTCGCTGAGCTGGTGCGTAGCGACCGTCTGGTCGTGGTTCAGGACTTCGCTGTTGAAGCACCGAAAACCAAAGATCTGCTGAACAAGCTGAACGGCATGGGTCTGAACGACGTACTGATCGTTTCCGACGCTGTTGATCAGAACCTGTACCTGGCTGCTCGCAACCTGCCGCACGTCGACGTACGTGACGTACAAGGTTCCGACCCGGTCAGTCTGATCGCATACGAGAAAGTGTTGATCACTGTCTCGGCCGTGAAGAAATTCGAGGAGCTGCTGGGATGAACCAGGAACGCGTATTCAAAGTCCTCCTTGGCCCGCACGTTTCCGAGAAGGCTACCGTTCTGGCTGAGAAAAAAGGCCAGTTCGTATTCAAGGTTGCTACCGATGCAACCAAGCTGGAAATCAAGAAAGCTGTCGAAGGCCTGTTCAACGTAAAAGTTGAAAACGTGTCGACTGTTAACGTTCTGGGTAAAACCAAGCGTACCGCACGTGGTCTGGGCAAGCGTAATGACTGGAAGAAGGCGATCGTCTCCCTTCAGCCAGGCCAAGATCTCGATTTCAGCAGCAGTGCTGAGTAAGGAAGGGGTGCATCATGGCAATCGTTAAATGCAAACCGACTTCCCCTGGCCGCCGTTTCGTGGTCAAGGTGGTCAACCAGGAGCTGCACAAAGGCGCTCCTCACGCACCGCTGATCGAGAAGAAATCGAAGTCTGGTGGTCGTAACAACAATGGCCGCATCACCACTCGTCACGTTGGTGGTGGTCATAAGCAGCATTACCGTCTGGTCGACTTCCGTCGCAACGACAAAGATGGCATCCCAGCCACTGTCGAGCGTATCGAATACGACCCGAACCGTACTGCTCACATCGCCCTGCTGTGCTACGCAGACGGTGAGCGTCGCTACATCATCGCCCCTAAAGGCGTGAGCGCTGGCGACCAGCTGATCGCAGGTGCCCTGGCCCCAATCAAGGCCGGTAACTCCCTGCAGCTGCGCAATATCCCAGTAGGTAGCACCATTCACGGCATCGAACTGAAGCCGGGTAAAGGTGCTCAGATCGCTCGTTCCGCTGGTGCTTCGGCTCAGCTGATCGCTCGTGAAGGCGTCTACGTGACTCTGCGTCTGCGTTCCGGTGAGATGCGTAAAGTACTGGCTGAGTGCCGTGCGACCCTGGGCGAAGTCTCGAACTCCGAGCACAGCCTGCGTTCGCTGGGTAAAGCTGGTGCCAAACGCTGGCGCGGCGTTCGCCCAACCGTTCGTGGTGTTGCCATGAACCCGGTTGACCACCCACATGGTGGTGGTGAAGGTCGTACCTCCGGTGGTCGTCATCCGGTATCGCCATGGGGCTTCCCAACCAAGGGTGCGAAGACCCGTGGTAATAAGCGTACCGACAACATGATCGTCCGTCGTCGCAAGTAACTAGAGGGATACGACAGTGCCACGTTCTCTGAAAAAAGGTCCTTTTATCGATCTTCACCTGCTGAAGAAGGTCGAAGTGGCGGTGGAGAAGAACGATCGCAAGCCAGTTAAAACCTGGTCGCGCCGTTCGATGATCCTGCCACAAATGGTCGGTCTGACCATCGCGGTACACAACGGTCGTCAACATGTCCCAGTTCTGGTGAACGAAGACATGGTCGGCCACAAACTGGGCGAGTTCGCCGGTACCCGCACCTATCGCGGGCACGTGGCTGACAAGAAAGCCAAGCGTTAAGGGGTAAGGAAATGGAAGTAGCCGCTAAGTTGTCGGGCGCTCGCATCTCCGCCCAGAAAGCCCGCTTGGTCGCCGACCAGATCCGCGGGAAGAAGGTGGGCGAAGCGCTCAACCTGTTGGCCTTCAGCAGCAAAAAAGCCGCTGAAATCATGAAGAAAGTCCTCGAGTCGGCCGTTGCCAACGCCGAACACAACGAAGGCGCAGACGTTGATGACCTGAAGGTCTCCACCGTCTTCGTCAACGAAGGGCGTTCGCTGAAGCGCATCATGCCACGTGCCAAAGGCCGTGCTGATCGCATCGTCAAGCGGTCTTGCCATATCACTGTCAAGGTTGCGGACAAGTAACGGAGTCGATCAGATGGGTCAGAAAGTACATCCCACTGGCATTCGCCTGGGAATCGTCAAGGAGCACACCTCCGTCTGGTACGCAGACGGTGCTACTTACGCAGATTACCTGTTGAAGGATCTGAAAACGCGTGAGTACCTCCAAGACAAACTAAAAAGCGCGTCCGTAAGCCGTATCGATATTCATCGTCCGGCTCAAACTGCACGCATCACCATCCACACCGCTCGTCCCGGTATCGTTATCGGTAAGAAAGGTGAAGATGTCGAGAAGCTGCGTCAGGACCTGACCAAGCAGATGGGTGTGCCTGTGCACATCAACATCGAAGAGATCCGCAAGCCGGAACTCGACGCTATGCTGGTTGCGCAGAGCGTAGCTCAGCAGCTGGAACGCCGCGTAATGTTCCGTCGCGCCATGAAGCGCGCCGTACAGAACGCCATGCGTATTGGTGCCAAGGGCATCAAGATCCAGGTGAGCGGTCGTCTCGGCGGTGCTGAGATTGCTCGTACCGAGTGGTATCGCGAAGGTCGTGTGCCTCTGCACACCCTGCGTGCCGATATCGACTACAACACCTACGAAGCTCACACCACTTACGGTGTGATCGGTGTGAAGGTTTGGATCTTCAAAGGCGAAGTTATTGGTGGTCGCCAAGAAGAACTGAAACCACAAGCACCAGCGCCTCGTAAAAAAGCTGCTAAGTAAGGGGTACGCCAAATGTTGCAACCAAAGCGTACAAAATTCCGCAAGCAGATGACTGGCCACAACCGTGGTCTGGCACTGCGCGGTAGCAAAGTCAGCTTCGGCGAATTCGCCCTGAAAGCTGTTGCTCGCGGTCGCCTCACCGCTCGCCAGATCGAGTCCGCACGTCGTGCGCTGACCCGTCACGTAAAACGTGGCGGTAAGATCTGGATCCGTGTGTTCCCGGACAAGCCGATCTCCAAGAAGCCTCTCGAGGTTCGTATGGGTAAAGGTAAGGGTTCCGTGGAATACTGGGTTGCCCAGATTCAGCCAGGCAAAGTCCTGTATGAAATCGAGGGTGTTTCTGAAGAGCTGGCGCGCGAAGCTTTCGCCCTGGCTGCTGCAAAGCTGCCTCTCGCCACCTCCTTTGTTAAGCGGACGGTGATGTGATGAAAGCGAATGAACTTCGTGAAAAATCGGCACAGCAACTGAATGAGCAACTGCTCGGCTTGCTGCGCGACCAGTTCAATCTGCGTATGCAGAAAGCAACTGGCCAGTTGGGGCAGTCGCACCTGCTCTCGCAAGTTAAGCGTGACATCGCTCGCGTGAAAACTGTGCTCAACCAGCAGGCAGGTAAGTGATCATGGCTGAAGCTGAAAAAACCGTCCGTACGCTGACTGGCCGTGTCGTCAGCGACAAAATGGACAAGACCATCACCGTTCTGATCGAGCGTCGCGTAAAGCACCCGATCTACGGTAAATACGTTAAGCGTTCGACTAAGCTGCACGCGCACGACGAAGCCAACCAGTGCAAGATCGGCGACAAGGTTTCCATCCGTGAAACCCGTCCGCTGGCCAAGACCAAGTCCTGGGCACTGGTTGAAGTCCTCGAACGCGCTGTTGAAGTCTAAGGGCTAGGGGTCGGAGAAATTTTATGATTCAGACTCAATCCATGCTCGATGTGGCCGATAACAGCGGCGCTCGTCGCGTCATGTGCATCAAGGTGCTCGGTGGTTCGCACCGCCGTTACGCCGGCATCGGTGACATCATCAAGGTAACCGTCAAGGAAGCAATTCCGCGCGGTAAGGTCAAGAAAGGCCAAGTGATGACTGCTGTTGTCGTGCGCACCCGTCACGGTGTTCGTCGCGCTGACGGTTCCATCATTCGTTTCGACGGCAACGCTGCTGTTCTGCTGAACAACAAGCAAGAGCCGATCGGCACTCGCATCTTCGGGCCAGTGACCCGTGAACTTCGTACCGAGAAGTTCATGAAGATCGTCTCGCTCGCCCCTGAAGTGCTGTAAGGAGATCCGACATGCAAAAGATTCGTCGTGACGACGAGATCATCGTGATCGCCGGCAAAGACAAAGGTAAGCGCGGTAAGGTGCTGAAGGTTCTGGCTGACAACCGTCTGGTTGTTGGTGGTGTGAACCTGGTCAAGCGTCATACCAAGCCTAACCCGATGGCGGGCGTACAGGGCGGTATCGTCGAAAAAGAAGCGCCTCTGCACGCTTCCAACGTTGCCATCTTCAACGGCGAAACCAACAAGGCTGACCGCGTTGGTTTCAAAGTAGAAGACGGTAAAAAAATTCGTGTCTTCAAGTCGACCCAAAAAGCGGTTGATGCTTGAACACTGCTAGGTAGAAGACCATGGCACGACTGAAAGAGATTTACCGGAACGAAATCGCTCCTAAGCTTAAGGAAGAACTTAAGCTGTCGAACGTGATGGAAGTTCCGCGCGTTACCAAGATCACCCTGAACATGGGTCTGGGCGAAGCGATCGGCGACAAGAAAGTCATCGAGCACGCTGTTGCCGACCTGGAAAAGATCACTGGTCAAAAGCCGGTTGTGACTTTCGCTCGTAAATCCATCGCGGGCTTCAAAGTCCGTGAAGGCTGGCCGATCGGTGTCAAGGTGACCCTGCGTCGCGACAAAATGTACGAATTCCTGGACCGCCTGCTGGCGATCTCCCTGCCTCGGGTTCGCGACTTCCGCGGCCTGAATGCCAAGTCCTTCGACGGCCGTGGCAACTACAGCATGGGCGTGAAAGAGCAGATCATCTTCCCGGAAATCGACTACGACAAGATCGATGCTCTGCGCGGTTTGGACATCACCCTGACCACCACTGCTCGTTCGGACGACGAAGGCCGCGCTCTGCTGCGTGCTTTCAAGTTCCCGTTCCGCAACTGATTGGAGTAGGAAAATGGCCAAGAAGAGCATGAAAAACCGCGAGCTGAAGCGTCAGCTCACGGTAGCCAAGTACGCCAAAAAGCGTGCCGAGCTGAAAGCGACCATCGTCAACCTGAACGCCTCTCCTGAAGAGCGTTTCGCTGCCGTTGTCGCCCTGCAGAAGCAGCCACGTGATGCCAGCGCTTCGCGTCTGCGCAACCGTTGCCGCCTGACCGGTCGTCCTCACGGTGTATACCGTAAGTTCGGCCTGGGCCGTAACATGCTGCGTCAAGCTGCAATGCGCGGTGACGTACCAGGTCTGGTCAAGGCCTCCTGGTAATCGCTGCAGGCTGGATCCCGGCGGAAGGGGAGCAATCTTCCGACCGCCGGTGACCTCGCCAACAAACAAGCCCCTATATGGGGCTTGTTTCGTTTCTACCTTGTGTCTAGAATGACCGGCTCACCTGAGCCTGGGTTTTTTGCCCTGTCCGCTCGGGTGGTTGTGATAGCCGCAAGGCTAATAATTCTTGTATCAGGAGCATCTAGCCCATGAGTATGCAGGACCCGTTAGCGGACATGCTAACTCGCATCCGTAATGCCCAGATGGCTGAAAAGTCCGTCGTAAGCATGCCTTCCTCCACCCTGAAGGTCGCGGTTGCCAAAGTTCTGAAAGACGAAGGTTACATCGCCGGCTACCAGGTAACTGGTGAGGCCAAGCCTTCCCTGTCGATCGAACTGAAGTACTTCGAAGGCCGTCCGGTCATCGAGGAGCTGAAGCGCTCCAGCCGTCCAGGCCTGCGCCAGTACAAGTCCGTCGCAGAACTGCCGAAAGTACGTGGCGGTCTGGGCGTGTCTATCGTCTCCACCAACAAAGGTGTGATGACTGATCGCGCTGCGCGCGCTGCCGGTGTCGGCGGCGAAGTTCTGTGCACAGTGTTCTAAGGGGAGATAGGCATGTCTCGCGTCGCTAAGAACCCCGTTAAGCTGCCAGCAGGCGTCGAAGTCAAATTCGCCGGCCAGCAGCTTTCGGTGAAGGGTGCCAAAGGCACTCTCGAACTGAACGTTCACTCGTCTGTTGAAGTTACCGAAGAGTCTGGCGAGCTGCGTTTCGTCGCTCGTAACGGTGACCAGCAAGCTCGCGCCATGGCCGGTACCACCCGCGCTCTGGTGAACAACATGGTCCAGGGCGTAAGCCAAGGCTTCGAGCGCAAGCTCCAGCTGGTCGGTGTTGGTTACAAGGCACAGGCCAAGGGCACCGTCCTGAACCTGGCCCTGGGCTTCTCGCACCCAGTGGACTACGAACTGCCAGCCGGTATCACCGCTGAAACCCCAAGCCAGACCGACATCCTGATCAAGGGTATCGACAAGCAGCTGGTGGGTCAGGTGGCCGCTGAAATCCGCGACTTCCGTCCGCCAGAGCCTTACAAAGGCAAGGGTGTGCGTTACGCGGACGAAGTAGTCCGTCGTAAAGAAGCCAAGAAGAAGTAGGGCCTAGCAAATGACCGACAAAAAAGTTACTCGACTGCGTCGCGCTCGCAAAGCACGTCTCAAGATGCACGAACTCGAAGTCGTGCGCCTGTGCGTGTTCCGCTCCTCGCAGCACATCTACGCCCAGGTCATTTCGGCCGACGGCAGCAAGGTTCTGGCAAGCGCCTCGACCTTGGACAAAGAACTGCGTGATGGCGCCACTGGCAACATCGACGCGGCCACTAAGGTTGGCAAGCTGGTAGCTGAGCGTGCGAAAGCCGCCGGTGTATCTCAAGTTGCCTTTGACCGTTCCGGCTTCAAGTACCACGGCCGCGTCAAAGCGCTGGCTGATGCTGCTCGTGAAGGCGGGCTGGAGTTCTAAGTTATGGCAAATAACGATCAAAAGCGCGACGAAGGCTACATCGAGAAGCTGGTTCAAGTTAACCGCGTTGCCAAAACCGTAAAAGGCGGCCGTATCTTCACCTTCACCGCGCTGACCGTGGTAGGTGATGGTAAGGGCCGTGTTGGCTTCGGCCGTGGCAAGTCGCGCGAAGTACCTGCCGCGATCCAGAAAGCCATGGAAGCTGCTCGCCGCAACATGATCCAGGTTGACCTGAAGGGCACCACCCTGCAGTACGCCACCAAGGCTGCCCACGGCGCCTCGAAGGTTTACATGCAGCCTGCCTCGGAAGGTACCGGTATCATCGCCGGTGGCGCAATGCGTGCTGTCCTGGAAGTTGCTGGTGTTCAGAACGTTCTGGCCAAGTGCTACGGTTCGACCAACCCAGTGAACGTGGTTTACGCCACCTTCAAGGGTCTGAAAGCCATGCAATCTCCTGAATCCATTGCTGCCAAGCGCGGCAAGAGCGTCGAGGAGATCTTCTGATCATGGCAACCGTAAAAGTAACGCTGATCAAGAGCGTCTCGGGCCGTCTGCCTAACCACAAGCTGTGCGTTAAGGGCCTGGGTCTGCGTCGCATCGGTCACACTGTAGAAGTCCAGGATACTCCCGAAAACCGCGGGATGATCAACAAGGCTTACTACATGCTGAAGGTCGAGGGTTAATCGATGAAACTCAATGATCTGAGTCCAGCGCCGGGTTCCCGTCGCGAGAAGCATCGTCCAGGTCGTGGTATCGGTAGCGGTCTGGGTAAGACCGGCGGCCGTGGCCACAAAGGTCAGACTTCCCGTTCAGGTGGTTCGATCGCTCCTGGCTTCGAAGGCGGTCAACAGCCGCTGCACCGTCGTCTGCCGAAGTTCGGCTTCGTTTCCCTGAAAGCCATGGATCGCGCCGAAGTGCGTCTGTCCGAGCTGGCCAAGGTGGAAGGCGACGTGATCTCCGTGCAATCCCTGAAGGATGCCAACGTGATCGGCCAGAACGTACAGCGCGTGAAAATCATGCTGTCTGGCGAAGTCACTCGCGCAGTCACCATCAAGGGTATCGCAGCCACCAAGGGTGCGCGTGCGGCTATCGAAGCAGCTGGCGGCAAGTTCGAGGAATAAATGGCTAAGCAAGGTGCTCTCTCTTCGCTCGGTAAGGGCGGGATGTCGGAACTCTGGGCTCGTCTGCGCTTTCTGTTCATGGCGATCATCGTCTATCGGATAGGTGCGCATATCCCGGTTCCTGGCATCAATCCAGACCGTCTGGCGGATCTGTTTCGGCAGAATGAGGGGACCATTCTTAGCTTGTTCAACATGTTTTCCGGTGGCGCGCTTGAGCGCATGAGCATCTTTGCACTGGGGATCATGCCGTACATCTCGGCATCGATCATCATGCAGCTGATGACGGCGGTCAGCCCGCAACTGGAACAGTTGAAGAAGGAAGGTGAAGCTGGCCGTCGCAAGATCAGCCAGTACACCCGCTACGGCACCGTTATCCTGGCACTGGTTCAAGCCATTGGCATGTCCATTGGCCTGGCCAACCAGGGCGTGGCGTTTTCTGTAGGCCTGGGCTTCCATGTCGTTGCCGTCTCCACCTTCGTGGCAGGCGCGATGTTCATGATGTGGCTGGGCGAGCAGATCACCGAGCGCGGTGTGGGCAACGGTATCTCGATGTTGATCTTCGCGGGTATCGTTGCCGGTCTTCCGAGAGCAATCGGGCAGTCTTTCGAGTCTGCGCGCACAGGCGATATCAACATTTTCGCCCTGGTCGCTATCGGTTTGCTGGCAGTAGCGATTATCGGTTTTGTGGTGTTCATTGAGCGTGGTCAGCGTCGTATCGCCGTTCACTACGCCAAGCGTCAGCAGGGCCGCAAGGTCTTCGCTGCGCAGACCAGCCACTTGCCGCTGAAGGTGAACATGGCGGGGGTTATCCCGGCCATTTTCGCGAGCAGCATTCTGCTGTTCCCGGCTTCGCTGGGTGCCTGGTTCGGTCAGTCCGAAGGTATGGGCTGGCTGCAGGACATCTCGCAGTCGATCGCTCCTGGTCAGCCGTTGAACATTCTGCTGTTTAGTGCAGGGATCATTTTCTTCTGCTTCTTCTACACAGCGCTGATGTTCAACCCGAAAGACGTAGCGGAAAACCTGAAGAAGTCCGGTGCCTTTATTCCGGGTATCCGTCCTGGTGAGCAGTCGGCACGCTACATTGATGGCGTTCTGACCCGTCTGACCATGTTCGGTGCTCTTTACATGATGGCCGTCTGCCTTCTGCCCCAGTTCCTGGTGGTGGCAGCAAATGTGCCGTTCTACCTTGGCGGGACCTCGTTGCTGATTGTGGTAGTGGTTGTGATGGACTTCATGTCCCAAGTACAATCGCACCTCGTTTCGCACCAGTACGAATCCCTGATGAAGAAAGCCAACCTGAAAGGCTACGGTGGCAGCGGTCTGCTGCGCTGATACGCCCCTAAGGTTCGAGGAGTCGGTAATGAAAGTTCGTGCATCGGTGAAAAAGCTGTGCCGTAACTGCAAGATCATCCGTCGCGAAGGCGTCGTACGAGTGATCTGCAGCGCGGAACCGCGTCACAAACAGCGCCAAGGCTGAGTGTGATCTGCGCTTCAAACCCAGCAGCTAGTGTGCTGCTGGGTTGATTATTCGTTTCTACAGCGATATTATCTCGCGCCCTATTTCTTGGCTTCCGGGGCGTAGGTAGCTGTCAATTGGAGTCCCACTGAATGGCCCGTATTGCAGGCGTCAACATTCCAGATAACAAGCATGCTGTTATCTCGCTGACCTACATCTATGGTGTCGGTCGCACTACTGCACAGAAGATCTGTGCAGACGCTGGTGTAAACCCAGCCGCTAAGATCAAGGATCTGAGCGACGAGCAAATCGAAACCCTGCGTGGCGAAGTCGCGAAGTTCACCACCGAAGGTGACCTGCGTCGTGACATCAACATGAAGATCAAGCGCTTGATGGACCTGGGTTGCTACCGCGGCCTGCGTCATCGTAAAGGTCTGCCGGTTCGCGGTCAGCGCACCAAGACCAACGCACGCACCCGTAAGGGCCCGCGTAAGCCGATCCGCAAGTAATCGCCCAGGAATATAGACATGGCAAAACCTGCTGCTCGTCCTCGTAAGAAAGTCAAAAAGACAGTGGTTGATGGCATCGCCCACATCCATGCCTCTTTCAACAACACCATCGTGACCATCACCGACCGTCAGGGCAACGCTTTGTCCTGGGCGACCTCCGGTGGTTCGGGTTTCCGTGGTTCGCGCAAATCCACCCCGTTCGCAGCCCAGATCGCTGCTGAGCGTGCTGGTCAAGCTGCGCTGGAATACGGTCTGAAGAACCTCGACGTAAACGTCAAGGGTCCAGGTCCAGGTCGTGAGTCCGCCGTTCGTGCACTGAACAGCTGCGGCTACAAGATCGCCAGCATCACCGACGTGACGCCAATCCCGCACAACGGGTGCCGTCCGCCGAAGAAGCGTCGCGTGTAATCAGGAGACAGATAAATGGCACGTTACATTGGTCCAAAATGCAAACTGTCTCGTCGTGAAGGCACTGACCTGTTCCTGAAGAGCGGCGTTCGCGCTCTGGAATCGAAGTGCAACATCGAAGCAGCCCCAGGTATCCACGGCCAGCGCCGTGGCCGTCAGTCCGACTACGGTACCCAGCTGCGCGAGAAGCAAAAAGTTCGTCGTATCTACGGTGTTCTGGAGCGTCAGTTCCGCGGTTACTACCAGGCTGCAGCCTCGAAAAAAGGCGCAACCGGTGAGAACCTGCTGCAACTGCTCGAGTGCCGTCTGGATAACGTCGTCTACCGTATGGGCTTCGGCTCGACTCGTTCCGAGTCCCGTCAGCTGGTTTCGCACAAAGCGATCAGCGTCAACGGTAAGACTGTAAACATTCCATCCTACCAAGTTCGTCCGGGTGACGTGGTCGCGGTTCGCGAGAAGTCGCTGAACCAGCTGCGCATTGTTCAAGCCCTTGAACTGTGCGCCCAGCGTGGCCGCGTTGAGTGGGTTGACGTGGATGCTGCTAAAAAGTCGGGCGTTTTCAAGAACGTTCCTGCTCGCAGTGACCTGTCTGCCGACATCAACGAGAACCTGATTGTCGAGCTCTACTCCAAGTAAGGGCTAGAAAATAGGTGCATCCATGCAGATTTCGGTAAATGAGTTCCTGACTCCCCGCCACATTGATGTGCAGGTAGTCAGTCCGACCCGCGCCAAGATTACGCTCGAGCCTCTCGAGCGTGGTTTCGGCCATACCCTGGGCAACGCGCTGCGCCGCATCCTGTTGTCCTCCATGCCTGGCTGTGCAGTAGTCGAGGCCGAGATCGACGGCGTACTCCACGAGTACTCCGCGATCGAAGGTGTTCAGGAAGACGTCATTGAAATCCTGTTGAACCTGAAAGGCCTGGCTATCAAACTGCACGGTCGTGACGAAGTTACGCTGACCTTGTCGAAAAAGGGTTCGGGGGTGGTTACCGCTGCCGATATTCAGCTGGATCACGATGTCGAGATCGTCAACCCCGATCACGTAATCGCGAACCTGGCGTCGAACGGCGCCCTGAACATGAAGCTCACTGTAGCTCGTGGTCGTGGTTACGAGCCGGCCGACTCCCGTCAAACCGACGAAGACGAAAGCCGTAGCATTGGCCGTCTGCAGTTGGACGCTTCGTTCAGCCCGGTGCGTCGTATCGCCTATGTGGTCGAGAACGCCCGTGTTGAACAGCGTACCAACCTGGACAAGCTGGTCATTGATCTGGAAACCAACGGCACCCTGGATCCTGAAGAGGCTATCCGCCGCGCTGCGACCATCCTGCAACAGCAGCTGGCCGCGTTCGTCGACCTCAAAGGTGACAGCGAGCCTGTCGTAGTCGAGCAGGAAGACGAGATCGATCCGATCCTGCTGCGTCCGGTTGACGACCTGGAACTGACTGTACGTTCGGCCAACTGCCTCAAGGCGGAGAACATCTACTACATCGGCGACCTGATTCAGCGTACCGAAGTAGAACTGTTGAAGACTCCTAACCTGGGCAAGAAGTCCCTGACTGAAATCAAGGACGTCCTGGCCTCTCGTGGTCTGTCTCTCGGCATGCGCCTCGACAACTGGCCGCCTGCAAGTCTTAAGAAAGACGACAAGGCGACCGCCTGATCGTCGTAATCACCGAACGTAGTGTTTGGTAAGGAATGAATCATGCGTCATCGTAAAAGTGGACGTCACCTGAGCCGTACCAGCTCTCACCGCAAGGCTATGTTCCAGAACATGGCAGTGTCGCTGATCGAGCACGAGCTGATCAAAACCACCCTGCCGAAAGCCAAGGAACTGCGCCGCGTTGCCGAGCCGCTGATCACCCTGGCCAAGGAAGACAGCGTAGCTAACCGCCGTCTGGCCTTCGATCGTACCCGTTCGAAGTCCGCTGTTGGCAAGCTGTTCAACGACCTGGGCAAGCGTTACGCCACCCGTCAGGGCGGCTACCTGCGCATCCTGAAGTGCGGTTTCCGCGCTGGCGACAACGCTCCTATGGCGTACGTCGAGCTGGTTGATCGTCCGGTCGGCGGCGCTGTAGAAGCTGCTGAGTAAGACGTTCTGTCTGCTACAAAGAACCGGGCCTAGTGCCCGGTTTTTTGTTTCAACATGTATTGTTTATTTCTATTGATTCAAGTCATGTAATGCATTTGTTCTTGTAACCTTGCTCGTCAATACTCTCTCCAGAGCCGATTAGCCGGCGCTTGAAGACCGATAAGGAGAGCCCATGAGCAAGATTCTCACCACCGCCAGCGGTGCACCTGTAGCAGACAACCAGAATTCCCGTTCCGCCGGCCCGCGCGGCCCGCTGCTGCTCGACGACTTCCATCTGATCGAGAAGCTTGCCCACTTCAACCGCGAGAACATTCCTGAGCGCCGCGTACACGCAAAAGGCTCGGGAGCTTACGGCACCTTTACCGTCACCCGCGATATCACCGATTACACCAGTGCCAAGTTGTTTGAACAGGTTGGCAAGGAGACCGAAACCTTCCTGCGCTTCTCGACCGTTGGTGGTGAGCGTGGCTCCGCTGATACCGAGCGCGATCCCCGTGGTTTTGCCGTCAAGTTCTACACCGAGGAGGGCAACTGGGATATCGTCGGCAACAATACGCCGGTGTTCTTCATCCGCGACCCACTGAAGTTTCCGGACTTTATCCACACCCAGAAGCGTCACCCACAATCCAACCTGAAGAACGCTCAGATGATGTGGGACTTCTGGTCGCACTCTCCCGAGGCGCTGCATCAGGTCACCATTCTGTTCTCCGATCGCGGCATTCCGGACGGCTACCGCCACATGCACGGCTTCGGTAGCCATACCTACAGCCTGATCAATGCCAAGGGTGAACGCACCTGGGTCAAATGGCACTTCAAGACCCAGCAAGGCATCAAGAACCTCGCTCCGGCAGATGCTGCGCGTCTGGCAGGTACTGACCCGGACTACGCCCAGCGCGACCTGTTCGAAGCCATCGAGCGGGGCGATTACCCACGCTGGACCGTATGCATCCAGGTGATGAGCGAAGCCGAGGCTGCCAGCCGCGACGAAAACCCCTTCGACGTTACCAAGACCTGGTCGCAGAAGGTCTACCCGCTGATTGAAGTGGGTGTGCTGGAGCTCAACCGTAACCCGCTCAACTACTTTGCCGAGGTCGAGCAGGCTGCGTTTGGCCCGAGCAACATGGTGCCGGGTGTTGGCCTGTCGCCGGACCGCATGCTGCAAGGGCGGGTATTCGCCTACGCCGACGCGCATCGCTACCGGGTGGGTACCAACCACCAGCAGCTGCCGGTGAACGCACCACGCTGCCCGGTCAACAGCTACCAGCGTGATGGTTCCATGGCCGCTGGCAGTTACGGCAGCGCGCCGAACTATGAGCCCAACAGCTACAGCGATGCGCCGAAGCAGTCACCAGGCCACGCCGAGCCTGCACTGGCCCTGAATGGTTCGGCAGACCGCTACGACCACCGCGAGGACACCGACTACTACAGCCACGCCGGCGCGCTGTTCCGCCTGATGAGCGATGAGCAGAAAGCCCTACTGATAAACAACATTGCCGGCACCATGGCAGGCGTCAGCGAAGACGTTATCCAGCGTCAGCTGCAATACTTCTTCAAGGCCGATCCGGCCTATGGCGAAGGGGTTGCCAAGGCCTTGGGCATCAATCTCGCCTAAGTCGAAGTGATAAGAAGAACCGCCCTCATTTGGGCGGTTTTTCAATGAATATCACTACTGTTTAACCGATTTTTTGCTTCTAATTGCGCGGTTTTCAGTGACCGCGGGCAAAAGCTGGTTCACACTATATGGCATAGACGTTTTCACATGGAGAAGCAGGGCGATGCAAGGTCACCCGGACGTAATCAACTACCTCGTTACGCTGCTGAAGGGCGAACTGGCGGCTCGCGACCAGTACTTCATTCACTCGCGTATGTACGAAGACTGGGGCCTGTCCAAGCTCTACGAGCGCATCAACCACGAAATGGAAGAAGAGACGCAGCACGCCGATGCCCTGATGCGTCGCATCCTCATGCTCGAAGGCACCCCTGACATGCGCGCGGATGACCTGGAAGTGGGCAGCACCGTGCCGGAAATGATCGAGGCCGACCTCAAGCTCGAGTACAAGGTACGCGGCGCGCTGTGCAAAGGCATCGAACTGTGCGAATTGCACAAGGACTACATCAGCCGCGACATCCTGCGCGCTCAGTTGGCTGATACCGAAGAAGATCACACCTACTGGCTGGAGAAGCAGCAGGGGCTGATCAAGGCCATTGGCCTCGAGAATTACCTGCAGTCGCAGATGTAAAAGGCTGGGGCTGCTCTGCAGCCCTATCGCGACAAAAGGCCGCTCCCACAGGGAAATGCATTCCTCCTGTGGAGCGGCCTTTTGTCGCGAAAAGGGCGCAAAGCGCCCCCAAGGCCTTATGCCCGATCCCGCTCCAGCAACGGTTTCAGGTAGTGCCCGGTATACGACTGCTTCATCGTACTCAGTTCTTCCGGCGTACCGCAGGCAATGATTTGCCCGCCTTTCGAACCACCCTCCGGCCCCAGATCCACCAGCCAATCCGCGGTCTTGATCACATCCAGGTTGTGCTCGATCACCACCACGGTATTGCCGTGGTCGCGCAGGCGATGCAGCACGTCCAGCAACTGCTGAATATCGGCAAAGTGCAGGCCCGTGGTCGGCTCGTCGAGGATGTACAGGGTCTTGCCGGTGTCACGCTTGGACAGTTCGCGCGACAGCTTCACTCGCTGTGCCTCACCGCCCGACAGCGTGGTCGCCGACTGGCCCAGCTTGATGTATGACAGCCCCACATCCATCAACGTCTGCAGCTTGCGCGCCAGCGCCGGCACTGCGTCGAAGAACTCGCGGGCATCCTCGATGGTCATTTCCAGCACCTCGTGGATGTTCTTGCCCTTGTACTTGATCTCCAGGGTTTCGCGGTTGTAGCGCTTGCTCTTGCACACGTCGCACGGCACATAGATGTCCGGCAGGAAGTGCATCTCCACCTTGATCAGGCCATCGCCCTGGCAGGCCTCGCAACGGCCTCCCTTGACGTTGAACGAGAAACGCCCCGGACCATAGCCGCGCGAACGCGATTCCGGCACACCGGAGAACAGCTCGCGGATCGGCGTGAAGATGCCGGTGTAGGTCGCCGGGTTCGAGCGAGGGGTGCGGCCGATCGGGCTCTGGTCGATGTCCACTACCTTGTCCAGGTGCTGCAGGCCATCCATGCTGGCATGCGGCGCCGCTTCCAGGCTGCTTGAGCCATTCAGGGCGGTCGCGGCCAGTGGGAACAGGGTGTTGTTGATCAGTGTCGACTTGCCCGAACCGGACACCCCCGTCACGCAGGTCAGCAGGCCGATCGGGATTTCAAGGTCGACGTTTTGCAGGTTGTTGCCACGCGCGCCCTTGAGCTTGAGTTGCAGCTTCTTGTTGCGCGGCGTGCGCTTGGCCGGCACTACGATCTTCTTGCGCCCTGACAGGTACTTGCCGGTCAGCGAGTCGGGGTGCTCCATGACCTCCTGCGGCGACCCCTCGGCGACGATCTGACCGCCGTGCACGCCGGCCCCAGGGCCGATGTCCACCACGTAGTCGGCCAGGCGAATGGCGTCCTCGTCGTGTTCCACCACGATCACCGTGTTGCCCAGGTCGCGCAGGTGATTGAGGGTGGCCAGCAGGCGGTCGTTGTCACGCTGATGAAGGCCGATGGACGGCTCATCGAGGATGTACATCACTCCCACCAGGCCAGCACCGATCTGGCTGGCCAGGCGGATACGCTGCGCTTCGCCACCGGACAGGGTATCAGCGCTGCGGTCCAGGGTGAGATAGTCGAGACCGACGTTCACCAGGAACTGCAGGCGCTCGCAGATTTCCTTGAGGATCTTCGCCGCAATCTCGCCACGGCGTCCGGTCAGAGTCAGCTCGCCGAAGTAGTTGCTGGCTTCACCGATCGGCAGGTTGGTCACTGCCGGTAGCGTTTTTTCGCCCACCCACACATACCTTGCCTCACGGCGCAGGCGGGTGCCGCGGCAATCGGGGCACGGCTGGGTGCCGAGAAACTTGGCCAGTTCTTCGCGCACGGTGGCCGACTCGGTCTCGCGGTAGCGACGCTCCAGGTTCGGCACGATGCCTTCGAACGGGTGCGAGCGCTTGACGATGTCGCCACGGTCGTTGAGGTACTTGAAGTCGACGCTCTGCTTGCCGCTGCCCTGCAGGATCACCTTCTGGTGCTCGGCCGAAAGCTGGCCGAATGGTTCCTCCAGGCTGAAGCCGTAATGCGCGGCCAGCGAGCCGAGCATCTGGAAGTAGTACACGTTGCGCCGGTCCCAGCCGCGGATCGCGCCTTCGGCCAAGGTGAGCTCGGCATTGACCAGGCGCTTGGTGTCGAAGAACTGCTTCACCCCCAGGCCATCGCAGGTAGGGCAGGCGCCGGCGGGGTTGTTGAAGGAGAACAGCTTCGGCTCCAGCTCGCTGATGGCGTGGCCACAGACCGGGCAGGCGAAACGCGCGGAGAAAATCGTCTCCTCGCCTGGCTCGTCATCCATCGGCGCTACCAGGGCTATGCCGTCGGCCAGCTTGAGCGCGGTCTCGAACGACTCGGCCAGGCGCTGTTGCAGGTCGGCGCGGACCTTGAAACGGTCCACCACCACATCGATGCTGTGTTTTTTCTGCTTGTCCAGCTTGGGCAGTTCGTCGAGTTCGTAGAGCTTGCCGTTTACCCGGGCGCGCACGAAGCCCTGGGCGCGCAGCTCGTCGAACACCGCCAGGTGCTCGCCCTTGCGCTCGCGCACCACCGGCGCCAGCAGCATCAGCTTGCTGCCTTCCGGTCGCTCCAGCACCAGGTCGACCATCTGGCTGATCGTTTGCGCTTCCAGCGGGATATCGTGATCCGGGCAGCGTGGGGTACCCACGCGAGCGTACAGCAGGCGCAGATAGTCGTAGATTTCGGTGATGGTGCCGACCGTGGAGCGGGGGTTGTGCGAGGTCGACTTCTGCTCGATGGAAATGGCCGGCGACAGGCCTTCGATGGTGTCGACGTCGGGCTTTTCCATCATCGACAGGAACTGCCGGGCGTAGGCCGACAGCGATTCCACATAGCGGCGCTGGCCTTCGGCGTACAGGGTGTCGAATGCCAGGGACGACTTGCCGGAACCGGACAGGCCGGTGATCACGATCAGCTTGTCCCGGGGCAGGGTCAGGTCGATGTTCTTCAGGTTGTGGGTACGTGCCCCACGAATCAGGATCTTGTCCACTGCGGCCTCGCTCGGCGGGCATAAACAAGGAAGTATACGGCGCCCTGCCATTACGCGGCAAAGCGTCGCGTAGATGCCGTCAAGCTGTCGGACTGATAGAATCGCCGCCGGTTCACACGAGGTTAATCCATGCACGACACCCACAACGAGCGTATGAGTGGCGGCGAAACCCGCGCCGCTGGCGGCCTGGCCCTGGTCTTTGCCTTTCGTATGCTGGGCATGTTCATGGTCTTGCCGGTGCTGGCCACCTACGGCATGGACCTGGCCGGTGCCACGCCTGCGCTGATCGGCCTGGCCATTGGTGCCTATGGCCTGACCCAGGCCGTATTGCAGATCCCGTTCGGGATCATTTCCGATCGCATCGGCCGCCGGCCTGTGATTTACCTGGGGCTGGTCATCTTTGCCCTGGGCAGTGTATTGGCGGCCCAGGCCGACTCCATCTGGGGTGTGATTGCCGGGCGTATCCTGCAGGGTGCCGGGGCGATTTCCGCTGCGGTCATGGCGCTGCTGTCCGACCTCACCCGCGAGCAGCATCGGACCAAGGCCATGGCCATGATCGGCATGAGCATCGGCCTTTCGTTTGCTGTCGCCATGGTCGTCGGCCCATTGCTGACTCGTGCCTTTGGCTTGTCAGGATTGTTCCTCGCCACGGCAGGACTTGCCCTGGTCGGCATCCTGCTGATCGCCTTTGTGGTGCCCAATACCCACAGCATCCTGCAGCACCGTGAGTCGGGTGTGGCGCGCCAGGCCATCGGCCCGACCCTGCGCCATCCGGACCTTCTGCGCCTGGATGTGGGCATCTTCATCCTCCACGCCATCCTCATGGCCAGCTTCGTCGCATTGCCACTGGCCTTTGTCGAGCGCGGCGGTCTTCCGAAGGAACAGCACTGGTGGGTGTACCTGACCGCGTTGTTCATCTCATTTTTTGCAATGGTCCCGTTCATCATCTATGGCGAAAAAAAGCGCAAGATGAAACGCGTGCTGGCCGGGGCGGTCAGTGTGTTGCTGCTGGTGGAGGTGTTCTTCTGGCAGTGGGCTGACGGTTTGCGCGGACTGGTGATCGGCACCGTGGTATTCTTTACTGCATTCAACCTGCTGGAGGCATCGCTGCCTTCGCTGGTGAGCAAGGTGTCGCCTGCAGGTGGCAAGGGGACGGCAATGGGGGTCTACTCCACCAGCCAGTTCCTCGGCGCTGCCCTGGGAGGAATCCTCGGTGGCTGGTTGTTCCAGCACGGCGGGCTGAACATGGTGTTCCTCGGTTGTGCGGTACTGTGTGCCATCTGGTTGGTCGTCGCCTTGCGCATGAACGAGCCGCCCTATGTGACCAGCCTGCGCATGCCGCTGACGCCAGAGGCAGTCCGGGAAGCCGGCCTGACCGAGCGCCTGATGGCTGTGCCAGGTGTGACCGACGCCGTCGTGGTGGCGGAAGAAGCCGCCATCTATATCAAACTGGATACGAAAATTTTGGACCGTACGACCCTCGAGCGCCTGGTGAACCCGGCCTCTTCGGCGTGCGAAGCCTAGGAGAACGTTATGGCCCGTGGGGTTAACAAAGTCATTCTGGTCGGCACCTGTGGCCAGGATCCCGAAGTCCGCTACCTGCCCAACGGTAACGCCGTGACCAACCTGAGCCTGGCTACCAGCGAGCAGTGGACCGACAAGCAGTCGGGCCAGAAGGTCGAGCGTACCGAGTGGCACCGTGTGTCGCTGTTCGGCAAGGTTGCCGAAATCGCCGGCGAATATCTGCGCAAAGGTTCGCAGTGCTACATCGAAGGCAAGCTGCAGACCCGCGAGTGGGAAAAAGACGGCATCAAGCGCTACACCACCGAGATCATCGTCGACATCAACGGCACCATGCAGCTGCTCGGCGGTCGTCCGCAGAACCAGCAGCAGGGCGGTGACCCGTACAACCAGGGTGGCGGCAACTACGGTGGCGGCCAGCCGCAGCAGTACAACCAGGCCCCACGCCAGCAGGCCCCGCGCCCGCAACAGGCTCCTCAGCGCCCGGCCCCGCAGCAGCCAGCCCCGCAGCCGGCGGCTGACTTCGACAGCTTCGATGACGATATTCCGTTCTGATCAGAACGGTTAGGCGTCTGGCAAGACCAGAAACCCAGGGCAGTTGCCCTGGGTTTTTTTATGGGCGGTGCCGCGTACCTTTTTGTGGGCGGGTTTGCCCGAGAATGAATTGGTACCGACTGCCACTCCAGTAGCGAGCCTGATCAATAGAACAACCGTGGCTCCGGCGAGTCCAGCAGGCTGACCAGCTTGGTCAGGGCAAAGCCCAACTCCTGACGGCTGGGGGCCATCAAGGCGATGCGCACGCCGCAGCTGGCGTGGCTGCGCTCTGGCAGGAACTGGCTGCCACTGACTACAGTGACGCCGTTGTTACGCGCCAGGTTGGCGAATTCGTCGCTGGTCCACGGCTCGGGCAACTCCAGCCAGATGTGGAAGCTGTTGGGCTGGCTGCGGATCTTGTACTTGCCAAGGATCTCCTGGGCCATTTGCTGGCGCGCGGCAGCCTCTTCCTGTTGTTCTCGCACCAACTGGTCGGCCATGCCGCTGTTGATCAGGTTGCTGGCCAGTTGTGCCATCAACGGCGATGGCATCCAGACGCTGCTGCGTACCATCGACGATAGCCGCGAGAGGGTTTGCGGTGGGGCGTACAGGTAACCGATACGCAGCGCCGGCAGCACACTTTTGGACAGGCTGGTGAGATACACCGAACGTTCTGGCGCGTACGCCGCCAGTGGCTGGTAATCCGGTGCGGGTTCAAGGAAGCCGTAGATATCGTCATCGACGATGAACAGGTCGAACTCGCGGGCGATCTCTGCGATGGCCTGGCGCCGTGCGTGGGGCATGATTGAGTTGGTGGGGTTCTGGTGGGTGGTGACACACACCAGCAGGGAAGGGCGATGCTCCAGGCAGGCCGCGCGCAATGCCTCGGGAATAAGGCCATGCTCGTCCATGGCCACGCCACGCAGGCGTCGGCCCATGCTGTGGGCCAGGGAGATGATGCCTGGGTAGCAGAACGATTCGCACAGCACCACATCGTCGCTCTTCGACAGGCTGCTTATGGCCACCAATAGTCCATGCTGGGCGCCAGAGGTCAGTACAACTTGTTGCCAGCGCGCGCCAGGCAGCCAGCGCCGAATCCAGTCTGCACCTGCTTGTTTGTGGGAGGTGTGACCACCTTCTGTCACATAGTCGAGTACCTGTCCCAGGTCCGCAGAGGTGGCCAGCTCGCTGATGGCTGCACCCAGCCACTCACTCATGTGGGCGTCGTTGGGTTTGATGATCGAGAGATCGATCTGGCTGCTTTCGCCAGTAACTGGTGTAGGCACCGACGGGGCGGATAACCGCTGTCGCAACTGCCTGACAAATGTGCCACGGCCTACCTCTCCAACCACCAGGCCGCGCTTGGCGGCTTCGTCGTAGGCTCTTCCAACGGTGCCGGGGGTTACATTCAGTGCCTCGGCAAGGTCTTTGAGGGTGGGCAAACGATCGCCTGCTGCAAGCCGACCACTTTCGATGTCCTGTTCAAGGGCATTAGCGATCATCAGGTAAACCGGCTGGGTTTGATCGCCGTATTGAGGGACCCACATGGAAATGGCACCAGATTCTGCAATTGCGCGCAGCCTAACATGAAAGCCAGGATGCGGGTAATGATGGCAATCTTCGTCATTGAGTCGATTTAATTCGATATTGCATCGATTCAATTTTTGTAATTACAATCATCGCGCTGATTGGGACATGCACACTTGCGTTGTGCTTGGCCGGACACTCCACTGGATGGACTTCGCTATGGAAATTCTGGGCGCTTTCTGGGCGGAACACTGGTTGCTGGCGGTGCTCATGCTTGGGGCTATCGCTTTCGTTGCCGGCTTCGTAGACAGCATTGCCGGTGGCGGCGGGTTGTTCCTGGTGCCGGGCTTTCTGCTGGTCGGCATGCCGCCGCAGGTTGCCCTCGGCCAGGAAAAACTGGTCAGTACCCTTGGCACACTGGCAGCCATTCGCAACTTCCTGGCCAATAGCAAGATGGTCTGGCAGGTGGCGCTGGTCGGCGTGCCATTCTCGTTGCTCGGTGCCTACCTGGGAGCGCACCTGATCGTCTCGATCTCCCAGGAAGCCGTGGGCAAGATCATCCTGGCGCTGATCCCCTTCGGCATCCTCATCTTCCTCACCCCTAAGGACCGCCCGGTCGAGGAGCGCGAACTGTCATCGCGCATGCTCTTCACCGTGGTGCCGCTGACCTGCCTGGTCATCGGCTTCTACGACGGCTTCTTCGGCCCGGGTACCGGCAGCATGTTCATCATCGCGTTCCACTACCTGCTGCGCATGGACCTGGTCTCCAGCTCGGCCAATTCAAAAACCTTCAACTTCGCATCCAACATCGGCGCTTTGGTGGCCTTCGTCATTGCCGGCAAGGTCGTCTACCTGCTGGCGGTGCCGCTGGTGGCCTGCAACATCCTCGGTAACCACCTTGGCAGTGCACTGGCCCTGCGCAAGGGCAACGAAGTGGTGCGCAAGGCGCTGGTGTTCTCGATGCTCTGCCTGTTCACCAGCCTGGGCGTGAAGTACCTGGCCTGACCCTTCCACAGGAGACAACTGATGAAAACTGCATTCGTAACCGGCGCCTCCTCGGGCTTTGGCCGCGCCATCTGCCGTACCTTGATCGGCAAAGGCTACCGCGTGATCGGTGGCGCCCGGCGCATGGACAAGCTGCAAGCGCTGGCCGCCGAGCTAGGCGTCAATTTCATTCCGCTGGCGCTGGATGTCACCGACCCGGTGTCGCTCGAGAAGGCGGTCGAGCAGATTACTGATGCGTCACTGCAGGTCGACCTGCTGGTCAATAATGCCGGGCTGGCGCTGGGCGTGGACCGTGCCCAGGCCAGTAGTGCGGAAAACTGGCAGCGGATGATCGACACCAACATCACTGGCCTGGCCATGGTCACCCACAAGATCCTGCCGCAGATGGTGGAAGCTGACAGCGGCATGATCATCAATATCGGCTCGATCGCCGGCACCTATCCCTACCCGGGCGGTAACGTGTATGGCGCCAGCAAGGCCTTCGTTCGCCAGTTCAGCCTCAACCTGCGCGCCGATCTGGCGGGCACCCGCGTTCGAGTGAGCAACATCGAGCCTGGGCTGTGCTCGGGGACCGATTTCTCGGTGGTGCGCCTGAACGGTGATCTGGATGCCGTGCAGGCGCTGTATCGGGACGTGGAGGCCATCCTGCCCGAGGACATCGCGGCCACGGTGGCCTGGATTGCCGAGCAGCCGGCGCATGTGAACATCAATACCATCGAGATCATGCCGGTGGCCCAGAGCAGTGCGGCGCTGAACGTGGTGCGCAACCTGCCGGCTTGCTGATCGGCCGGTGGTGGATGGCACCGGTGTTGCCGGTGTTCGCGGGCACGCCCGCTCCAACAGGAATGGCGCCCTGCTTCGGGCATGTGCAGTAACTGTGGGAGCGGGTTCACCCGCGAATCAGGCAGCACAGCGCCTTCAGCTGACCCATGTCATCGCACCTTCTCGATTCTTGGCTAGTCTTTACTGTTGGCGGCCATCAATTGGCCGCCACCGTGACTACCAAGAGGCGCCGGCCATGTTCCGTGCGTCCACCACCTGATCAGGAGTGCACGATGGACCTGAACCGTCGGCAGTTCTTCAAGGTCGCCGCCGTCGGCCTTGGAGGCTCGAGCCTTGCGGCGTTGGGCATGGCCCCGACACCAGCATTTGCCGAGCAGGTGCGTCACTTCAAGCTGGCGCATACCAAGGAAACCCGTAACACCTGCCCTTACTGCTCGGTCGGCTGCGGCCTGATCATGTACAGCCAGGGCGATGCGGGCAAGAACGTCAAACAGAACATCATCCATATCGAAGGTGACGCCGACCACCCGGTCAACCGCGGCACCCTCTGCCCGAAAGGCGCCGGCTTGCTGGACTTCATCCACAGCCCGAGCCGCCTGCAGTACCCCGAGGTACGCAAGCCGGGCAGCAAGGAGTGGGTGCGGGTCAGCTGGGACGAGGCGCTCGATCGCGTCGCCGACCTGATGAAGCAGGACCGCGACGCCAACTTCATCGAAAAGAACGCCCAGGGGCAAACGGTCAACCGCTGGCTCACCACCGGTTTTCTTGCTGCTTCCGCTGCCTCCAGCGAGGCCGGCTACCTGACCCACAAGGTCATCCGCGCAACAGGCATGCTGGGGTTCGATAACCAGGCTCGTGTCTGACATGGCCCGACGGTGGCAAGTCTTGCCCCGACGTACGGCCGTGGCGCCATGACCAACCACTGGTCCGATATCGCCAATGCGAATCTGGTCCTGGTGATGGGTGGCAACGCAGCAGAAGCGCATCCGTGCGGCTTCAAGTGGGTGACCGAGGCCAAGGCGCACAACAAGGCGCGGCTGATCGTGGTCGACCCGCGGTTTACCCGTACCGCTTCGGTGGCCGACTACTACGCACCGATTCGTACCGGTACCGACATCGCCTTCATGGGCGGGTTGATCAATTACTTGCTGAGCAATGACAAGATCCAGCACGAGTACGTGCGCAACTACACCGATGTGTCGTTCATCGTCAAAGAGAACTATGGCTTCGAGGATGGCCTGTTCAGCGGGTACGACGAGGCCAAGCGCGTGTATTCCGACAAGTCCGGCTGGGGTTACGAGCTGGGTGCAGACGGCTTTGCCAAGGTTGACCCGACGCTGCAGCACCCGCGCTGCGTGTTCCAGTTGATGAAGCAGCACTACAGCCGCTATACACCGGAACTGGCAAGCATGACCTGTGGCATGCCGCAGGACGCCATGTTGAAGATCTGGGAAGAGATCGCCACCTGCTCGGTACCGGGCAAGACCATGACGATCCTCTACGCGCTGGGCTGGACGCAGCACTCGATCGGTGCGCAGATCATCCGCAGTGCGGCCATGGTGCAGTTGCTGCTGGGCAACGTCGGCATGCCGGGTGGCGGGGTCAACGCCTTGCGCGGGCACTCCAACATCCAGGGCCTGACCGACCTCGGCCTGCTGTCCAACTCGTTGCCGGGTTACTTGACCCTTGCCGGCGATGCCGAGCAGGACTATGCCGCCTATATCGACAAGCGCGCCTCCAAGCCACTGCGTCCTGGCCAACTGTCGTACTGGCAGAACTACGGCAAGTTCCATGTCAGCCTGATGAAGGCGTGGTACGGCGCCAATGCCACGGCGGAGAACAACTGGGGCTACGACTGGCTGCCCAAGCTCGATGTGCCGGCCTACGACGTGCTGCGCATGTTCGAGATGATGGGCCAGGGCAAGGTAAACGGCTACATGTGCCAAGGTTTCAACCCGATTGCCGCGCTGCCGGACAAGAACCGTGTCACTGCCGCCCTGAGCAAACTCAAGTGGCTGGTGATCATGGACCCGCTGGCCACCGAGACCTCGGAGTTCTGGCGCAACGCCGGGCCGTTCAACGATGTCGACACGGCCAACATCCAGACCGAAGTGATCCGCCTGCCCACTACCTGCTTCGCCGAGGAAGACGGCTCGCTGGTCAACAGCAGCCGCTGGCTGCAGTGGCACTGGAAGGGCGCCGATGGCCCGGGCGAGACCCGCACCGACGTTCACATCATGAGCGAGCTGTTCCTGCGCCTGCGCCGACGCTACCAGGCCGAAGGCGGCGCCTATCCTGACGCGCTGATGAACATCAACTGGCCATACAAGGTCCCTGAAGAGCCATCCCCGGAGGAGCTGGCCAAGGAAATGAACGGCTGGGCGGTGACGGACGTCACCGATCCGACTGGCGCAGTGCTCAAGGCCGGCCAGCAACTGGCGGGCTTTGGCCAGCTCAAGGACGACGGCAGCACTGCTTCCGGTTGCTGGATCTTCTCCGGCAGCTGGACCGAGCAGGGTAACCAGATGGCTCGCCGTGACAACAGCGACCCGTACGGCATGCACCAAGTGCAGAACTGGGCCTGGGCCTGGCCGGCCAACCGCCGCATCCTCTACAACCGTGCTTCCAGCGACCCGCAAGGCAAGCCGTGGGACCCGGAGAAGAAGCGCCTGGTGTGGTGGAACGGCAAGGCCTGGACCGGGACCGATGTGCCCGACTTCAAGGTCGACTCGCCGCCCGAGGCGGGGATGAACCCGTTCATCATGAACCCCGAAGGCGTGGCGCGGTTCTTTGCCATCGACAAGATGGCCGAAGGTCCGTTCCCCGAGCACTACGAGCCGTTCGAGACGCCGATTGGCATCAACCCGCTGCACCCGCAGAACAAGAAGGCCACCAGCAACCCGGCCGGGCGGGTGTTCGACTCGGTGTGGGACACCCTCGGCAAGCACGACGAGTTCCCGTACGCGGCGACCACGTACAGGCTGACCGAGCACTTCCACTTCTGGAGCAAGCATTGCCGGCTTAACGCCATTGCCCAGCCCGAGCAGTTCGTCGAAATCGGCGAGGTGCTGGCCAACGAGAAAGGTATCAAGGCCGGTGACCGGGTGCGGGTATCGAGCAAGCGCGGGCACATCGATGCGGTGGCGGTAGTGACCAAGCGGATTCGCCCGCTCCAGGTCAACAACCAGACCGTGCACCAGATCGGCATCCCGCTGCACTGGGGCTTCACCGGGGCTACGCGGCATGGCTACCTGACCAACACCCTGGTGCCTTTCCTGGGTGACGGCAATACCCAGACGCCAGAGTCCAAGTCGTTCCTCGTCAAAGTGGAGAAACTCTGATGGCCAGCCAAGACATCATCGCCCGCTCGGCCACCACCACCGTACCGCCTTCGGTACGCCAGCAGCAGGAAGTCGCCAAGCTGATCGACACCACCAAGTGCATCGGCTGCAAGGCTTGCCAGGTGGCGTGTTCGGAGTGGAACGAACTGCGTGACGAGGTCGGCCACAACTACGGCACCTACGACAACCCCCAGGACCTCACCGCCGAGACCTGGACCCTGATGCGCTTCACCGAGCACGAGCGCGACGACGGCAACCTGGAGTGGCTGATTCGCAAGGATGGCTGCATGCACTGCGCCGAGCCAGGTTGCCTGAAGGCGTGCCCGAGCCCGGGAGCGATCATCAAGCACGCCAACGGCATCGTCGACTTCAACCAGGACCACTGCATCGGTTGTGGGTACTGCATCACCGGTTGCCCGTTCAATATCCCGCGTATTTCGCAGAAGGACCACAAGGCGTACAAGTGCACCCTGTGTTCCGACCGCGTGACCGTGGGCCTGGAGCCGGCCTGCGTGAAAACCTGCCCGACCGGGGCGATCGTGTTCGGCACCAAGGATGAGATGAAGGTGCATGCTGCCGAGCGCATCGTCGATCTCAAGTCGCGAGGCTACGACAAGGCTGGGCTGTACGACCCGGACGGCGTCGGTGGCACCCACGTGATGTATGTGCTGCACCATGCCGACACGCCGAAGCTGTACGCCGGCCTGCCGGACCAGCCGGTGATCAGCCCGCTGGTGGGGCTGTGGAAGGGCTTTACCAAGCCGCTGGCGCTGCTGGCCATGGGGGCTGCGGTGCTGGCAGGGTTCTTCCACTATGTGCGGGTGGGGCCACAGCGGGTGGAGGAGGACGAACACCCGACACCCGCGGATGAAAGCGTGCACCAGGTGGACCCGTCGGTCCATGTCTATGATCCGACCAAGCCCGGTGGGCAAGGGGAGCAGCGACCATGAACGACAACAAACCCATCCTGCGCTACAACGCCAACGAGCGCAGCAACCACTGGGTCGTCGCGATCCTGTTCATCCTGGCTGGCCTGTCGGGGCTGGCGCTGTTCCATCCGGCGCTGTTCTGGCTCAGCAACCTGTTCGGCGGTGGGCCCTGGACACGCATCCTGCACCCCTTCCTCGGGGTGGCGATGTTCGTGTTCTTCCTCGGCCTGGTGCTGCGTTTCTGGCGCGCCAATTTCATCACTGCCAATGACCGACTGTGGCTGCGCCGGGTGGACCGGGTGATGCTCAACAAGGAGGAGGGTGTGCCACCGATCGGCAAGTACAACGCCGGGCAGAAGCTGTTGTTCTGGACCCTGCTGGTGTGCATGCTGGTTCTGCTGGTCAGCGGCGTGGTGATCTGGCGCGCATACTTCAGCCATTTGTTCGGCATCGAGGTCATTCGCCTGTCTGCGCTGCTCCACGCCCTGGCGGCGTTCGTGCTGATCCTCAGCATCATCGTGCACATCTACGCCGGTATCTGGATCAAGGGCTCGATCGGCGCCATGCTGCATGGCTGGGTCAGCCGCGCCTGGGCGCGCAAGCACCATGAGTTGTGGTACCGCGAAGTGACTGGTGACAAGACGCCGGGCAATCACGGACGAAAAGAAGGATGAGCGCTTGAGCACGATACTCGAACCCGGGCAGATCGAAGCGTCGGCAGTGATGCCGCCGTTTCTGCACCTGCCCCCCGCCAACCTGTTCGAACTGCGCGCCGCGCGTCTGGAGCAGCTGGCTGAGGGCAATGCCCTTGGCGAATACCTGAAGCTGGTGGCTCGTTTGTGCCGTATCCAGCAGCAGCTTGTGGATAACCCGCCCGCTGGCATGCCGGTGGCCGAGGAGCGTCAGCGCCTGTGCATAAGTCATGGTTTGCCGCCACTGGCGGCGGACAGCCTGGTGCGTGAAGGGCCTTGGCTGGTCTGGCTGCAGGCCTTGCTTGAGCACCTCGACGCGGACACCAGCGGTCCGTTGGGGGAGGCGCTGCAAACCCTGCGCAGCAGTGACGACCATCAACGCAAGGGTTGGGGCATCGCCTTGCTCGCCGGCCAGTACGACGCAGTGCCCGCAGCACTGGTGCCGTTCATTGGGGCGGCCTTGCAGGCGGCCTGGTCCAGCTGGTTGCTGGCGCTGCCCGCGCCAGAGCTCAAGCCCGCCGACAGCCTGGCCCAGTGCCCGGCCTGCGGTTCGCCGGCGATGGCCGGGGTGGTGCGCAACCGCGGCAAGCACAATGGCCTGCGCTACCTGGCTTGTTCGCTGTGTGCCTGCGAATGGCACGTGGTGCGGGTCAAATGCGTGTACTGCGAGTCGAGCAAGGACCTGCGCTATACCAGCCTTGACGATGACCGCCATGCGCCGGGCAAGGCGCCGCTACGGACGGAGTGCTGCCCGGAGTGCGAGAGCTACCTGAAGCAGAACTACCTGGAAAACGACGCGGCGGCTGAGCCGCTGGCCGATGACCTGGCCAGCCTGGCACTGGACATTCGCCTGGACGAGGAGGGCTTCCATCGGTTGGCACCGAACCTGATGCTCGCACCCGGGTAATGGAGAGTGTCTACACTGTAAGACCGAGTCGCCTTCTTCGCGGGTAAACCCGCTCCCACAGGGCCCGCGCAGCTTTTGAGGCTTGCGCGCCCTTGTAGGAGCGGGTTTACCCGCGAGAGGCCAGTACAGACAACGGATCAGTCCAAGGTAGTACCGCATGTCCTCCAGCCTAGCCAGCGACACCCCACGCCTGCCCTCCATCGACACCCTTTTGCGCCACCCAGCCTGCCTCCCGCTGATCGACCGCCACGGTCGCGACGCGGTCCTCGCCACCCTGCGGCAACTGCTCGACGACCTGCGCGACCCCGCCCGCACCGGCCAGCTCAGCACCGCCGAACTGGCCGCTGAAGTCCTGCTGGGCCGCACTGGCGAACGCTTGGCCACCCAGCAACGCAGCCAGGTCCGCCGAGTGTTCAACCTCACCGGCACCGTGTTGCACACCAACCTCGGCCGCGCCCTGTTGCCGGAGGAGGCCATCGAGGCCATGCAGACCGCCGCCCGCTACCCGCTCAACCTGGAATTCGACCTGGCCACCGGCAAGCGCGGCGACCGTGACGATCTGATCGAGGGCCTGATCCGCGAGCTGACAGGCGCCGAAGCCGTCACCGTGGTCAACAACAACGCCGCCGCCGTGCTGCTGGCGCTCAACAGCCTGGGTGCGCGCAAGGAGGGGATCATCTCACGCGGTGAACTGATCGAGATCGGCGGTGCCTTCCGCATCCCCGACATCATGGCCCGCGCCGGCGTGAAGCTGCACGAAGTCGGCACCACCAACCGCACCCATGCCCGTGACTACGAGGCCGCCATCAGCCCGCGTACGGGCCTGCTGATGCGGGTGCATTGCAGCAACTACAGCATTCAGGGCTTCACTACCCAGGTGCCCACCGCCGAGCTGGCGCGTATCGCCCACCAACATGACTTGCCGTTGCTTGAAGACCTTGGCAGCGGCAGCCTGCTTGACCTTACCCGCTGGGGCCTGCCCGCCGAGCCTACTGTGCGTCAGGCCCTGGCTGACGGCGCCGATATCGTCACCTTCAGCGGCGACAAACTGCTGGGCGGGCCGCAAGCCGGAATCATCGTCGGGCGCAAGGAGCTGATCGCCAGAATCAAGAAGAACCCGCTCAAGCGCGCGCTGCGGGTCGACAAGATCACCCTTGCCGCACTCGAAGCGGTGCTGGCGTTGTACCGCAACCCCGACCGCCTGGCCGAGCGCCTGCCCAGCCTGCGCCTGCTGACCCGCAGCCAGGCCGAAATCCAGGCCCAGGCCGAGCGCCTGGCCCCTGAAATCAAAGCCCGCCTCGGCGAGCAATGGGCGGTCAGTGTGGAGCCGGCGTTGGGCATGATTGGCAGTGGCAGCCAACCGGTGGCCCGCCTGCCAAGCGCGGCATTGTGCCTGCGCCCGCAGGTGCCGAAGAAGTTGCGCGGGCGCAGCCTGCATGTACTGGAGCGCGCCTTGCGCGGTCTGCCCGTGCCAGTGCTCGGCCGAATCGACGATGACGCCCTGTGGCTGGACCTGCGCCAACTGGATGACGAGGCCCAGTGGCTGGTTCAGTTGCCCACCCTGCAATTGGGGCCGGTACAGTGATCGTTGGTACCGCCGGCCACATCGACCACGGCAAGACCGCACTGCTCCAGGCCCTGACCGGCCAGGCCGGTGACCAGCGCCAGGAGGAGCGCGCCCGTGGCATGACCATCGACCTTGGCTATCGCTATGCGGCGTTGACCGAGGGCGCAGCGCTGACCGGCTTCATCGACGTGCCCGGTCACGAGCGCTTTATCCACAACATGCTGGCCGGCGCCCATGGTATCGATCTGGTGCTGCTGGTAGTCGCGGCCGACGACGGGGTGATGCCTCAAACCCGCGAGCACCTGGCGATCATCGAGTTGCTGGGCATCCCACAAGCCTTGGTGGCGATCAGCAAATGCGACCGTGTAGAGCCGGCCCGCCTGGCCGAAGTGCAGGCACAGGTCAGCGAACTTCTCGCGCCGGGCCCATATGCCGGTGCGCGGCAGTTTCCGTTGTCCAGTGTGACCGGCGAAGGTATCGATGCCTTGCGCCAGGCCTTGCTGGCCGCGCAACAGCGCGTGTGCCAGCGCAGCGTGCGCGGCGGTTTCCGCCTGGCCGTCGACCGCGCCTTTGCCGTTACCGGTGCGGGTGTGGTGGTCACGGGCACGGCGCTGGCCGGGCGGGTCAGTGCCGGTGACACCTTGTTACTGGGCAAGGCCGGCAAACCGGTGCGGGTGCGTGGCCTGCATGCGCAGAACCAGGCCGCACTGGTGGCCGAAGCGGGCCAGCGGGTGGCACTGAACATTGCTGCCGAACGCCTGGCGGTGGAGCAGGTGCGCCGGGGGGACTGGCTGGTGCCCGAGTGGCTGCATGCGCCTAGCGTGCGGGTGGATATCGAGCTGAACCTGTTGCCGGGCGAGACCCGTACCTTCGAGCATTTCAGCGCTGTGCACGTGCACCTGGGCACCCAGGATGTAACGGCCCGGGTAGCCTTGCTCGAGGGTGAAACCTTGGTGGCAGGCCAGCGCATGTTCGCCCAGTTGCTGCTCAACGCGTCGCTGCAGGCGGTACACGGCGACCGCTTGGTGCTGCGCGATCAGCGTGCCCAGCGCACACTGGGGGGCGGCAAGGTACTCGATCCGTTCGCGCCAAGCCGTCAGCGTCGCAGTGATGAGCGCCTGCGCCAATTGCAGGTGCTGCGTGATGCCGAGGACCTGGAGCAGGCCTTGCCGGCACTGCTTGCCAGCGCACCCGGGGGTATCGACCCGCAACGTCTGGAACGGCAGTTCAATCGCCTGCGCGAAACCTGGCAGTTGCCGGAAGATGTGCTGGTGGTGGCCACGCGGCAGGGCCAACTGCTGTTTGCCAGTGTCCGGTGGCAGGCGCTCAAGCGCCAGGTGCTGGAGCAGTTGGTGCGGTTCCATGAACAGGAGCCCGACCAGCTCGGCCCGGACCGCGACCGCCTGCGCCGCTTTGCTGCCTTGCCGCTGGAGCGGCCCGCTTTTGTCAGCCTGCTGGATGAGTTGCTCGAAGACGGCGCCATTGCCAGCAGCGGGCCTTGGCTGCACCTGCCCGATCACAAGGTGCAGTTGAGCGAAGCCGACAGTGCATTATGGGCGAGTCTGCAACCGAAGTTGCTGGCGGGGCAATACGATCCGCCCTGGGTCCGGACGCTGGCGAGCGAGGAAAATTGTGCCGAAGCCGATGTGCGCCTGTTGCTGCGCAAGCTGGCCCGGTTGGGCCTGGTGCACCAGGTGGTGCGCGACCTGTTCTACCCCGAGGCGACGCTACAGCGCATGGCAGAGCTGCTGCTGGGGCAGGCCAGTGAAACGCCGATAGTGCAGGTTGCCGCGTTTCGCGATATGTTGGGCATCGGTCGCAAGCGCAGTGTGCAGATTCTGGAGTACTTCGACCGCATCGGCCTGACCCGGAGGGTGGCCGATCAGCGTCACATTCGCGCCGACAGCGCCCTGGCCCAGCAGCAGGCCAGGCACTGAGTTCAAGGAAGGCAATCGCGCCCGGTGGCGCGGCCGGGCTTCAAACCCGGTTGGGGACGGCAGCCGTTCCCGGGCAGGTTCGACTCCCGCTGCCTTCCGCCATTTTCCTTTGCCTGTCAGGGCCCTATCGTCGGCAACACTCAGGCCCGTTCCCCACACAGGTCCAGGGCAAACCACCGCTCTGCCGTTTCGACATCCAGCCCGGCCCCCAGCAACGCAACCATCTTGGCCAGCGCCGCCTCCCGGGTCATGCCCCCGCCACTGACCAGCCCGGCCCCGCGTAAGCGGTTACCCGCCGCATAGGTATCGAACACCACCGACCCTTCAGGGCACTGGCTGATAGCCGCCAGCATCACACCCCGCTGGCGTGCCGCGCTCAGCACATCCAGTAACGCCTGGTCATCCGACGGCCCGGTACCGCTGCCGTAGCACTCCAGCAGCAATCCCTGCACGCCGCTGCCCAGCAGTGCTTGCAAATGCCCGGCTTGCAGGCCCGGGAACACCGGCACTACCGCCAGGTTGACCGGCTGGCGCGGGTGCTTGTAGCCAAGCTCGGCAGGGATCGCCGTTGCGCGCTCACTGTCACGATGACGCGGCAGCGCGGCAAAGGCATCGAACGCCTCGCTGCGCAGCTTCGACGCCCGGCAGCCATGCAGCAGCTGCCCATGGAAGTACAGCTGCACGCCATCTTCCAGCCCTTGTTCGAACTGGCGCAGTGCGCCGCACAAGTTGCCCCAGGCGTCGCTGTCCGCGCTACCTGCCGGCAGCATCGAGCCGGTCAGCAGCACCGGCACCGGCAGGCCCAGCAGCAGGAACGACAACGCCGCGGCGCTGTAGGCCAGGCTGTCGGTGCCATGCAGCACGAGCACGCCATCATGGCCAGCCACCTCTACCGCTGCGACGATTGCATCGCGCATCGCCAGCCAGTTGTGCTGTTGCATGTTGGCGCTGTCGAGCAGCGGGTTCAGTTCCTGCAAGGTCCATTGCACCTGGGGGGCGTCGGCCAACTGGGCAAAGTGTTCGCGCATGCGTGCTTCGAAGCCACCGGCGGGCGCCAGGCCTTCGGGGGTTTCGAGCATGCCGATGGTGCCCCCGGTATAGAGCACGAGGAGATTCTTTACTGCTCGCATGGGAAGTATCCGTAGCGGTGAGCGGAAGAAGGTAAGCCGCCCACGGACGGGGCGGCTGGCAGGGGAGAGTATCAGCGTTGAGTCTGGACTTCGCCGACTGCTTTGTCAGTGGCTGTTTCCGCCTGCGGATTGGCAGGCCAGGCATTGCGATCCAGGTCCAGGTCGGCAAACTTGGCCGAGTCGAACACCGGTTGGTCGACGCCCGCCTTGCGCTGGTCGTCGTAGTCGCGCATCACCCGCAGGCCGACCTTGAACAGCAGGGCCAGGGCCACCAGGTTGACGAAGGCCAGGCAGGTCATGGTGATATCGGCAAAGGCGAACACAGTCGACAGGTCCTGCAACGAGCCCCATACAACCAGCGCCAGTACCAGGCCACGGAATACCATCAGTACCACACGATTGCGGCTGAGGAACTGCAGGCTGTTTTCGCCCAGGTAGTAGTTGTAGAGGATGCAGGTGAACACGAACAGCGACAGTGCCACACTGACGAACACGCGGCCCCAGTCACCGACCACGGCGGCCAGCGAGTTCTGGGTCAGGACGATGCCGTCACCTTCGAAGCCCGGGGTGTAGAAGCCCGACAGCAGGATCAGCAGCGCGGTGCAGGTGCAGATCACGAAGGTGTCGAGGAACACGCTGAATGCCTGGACAACGCCCTGCGCACCCGGGTGTTTCACGGCGGCCACGGCTGCGACGTTTGGCGCACTGCCCAGGCCCGCTTCGTTGGCGAACACACCACGCTTCACGCCCATGACGATGGCGCTGCCGAGCAGGCCGCCGAACGCCGGGTCGAGGCCGAAGGCACTCTTGAAGATGGTTTCCAGCATGGCTGGCACGTGCTCGATCTGGGTGCCGATCACGTACAGGGTCACGCCGATGTACGCCAGGGTCTTGACCGGTACCAGCAGGTCCGACACCGCGGCGATGCGCTTGATGCCGCCGATGAAGGTGATGGCCAGCAGCACGGCGAGGACGATGCCGGTGTGCTTAGGGTCGAAGGCGAAGGCGTTCTGCAGCGAGTGAGTCACGGTGTACGACTGCAGGCCGATGAAAGCGAAGCCGTAGGTGACCAGCAGCAGGACCGAGAAGACGATGGCCATGCTTTTCAGCTTCAGGCCGTGCTGGATGTAGTACGCCGGGCCACCACGGTACAGGCCGTCGCCATCGGCGCGCTTGTAGACCTGGGCCAGGGTGCATTCGAAGAAGCTGCTGGACATACCCACCAGTGCGGTGACCCACATCCAGAACACGGCGCCTGGGCCACCCAGGGTCACGGCAATGCCGACACCGGCGATGTTACCGGCACCAACGCGGCCAGCCAGGCTCAGCATCAGGGCCTGGAAGGAGCTCAGCTGGCCTGCCTGGCCACGCAGCGATTCCTTGAACACACCGAACATGTGGCCGAAGTGGCGGAACTGGACGAACCGGGAGCGGATAGTGAAGTAGCTACCCAGCCCTACGATCAGCACAATGAGAAGTTTCCCCGAGAGGAAATCGTTGAGTACTTCGAGCATTGGAAAATGACCTCGATTCTTATTGTTCGTGTGGAAAGATCAGCGGACGGCAGGCGCACCGCTATTCGTGGGGCGCATGGTTGGCTATGACAAGAGCGGTTACAATTTCGCGGGTTGCTCTGATTTGGTGCAACTTGATGCTACAATTGCGCCATTCGCGTCACCTGAGTCCCGAGTCATGAGCGATCATTTCGCTACCAACCTCAAACTGGCCTGCAGCCACTACCGCTCTATCTCCGAAGTTTGCCGCCAGCTGTCGATCAACCGCGCGCAGTTCAACAAGTACCTGAGTGGGCAAAGCCGCCCGACGGCCTACAACCTCAAGCGCATCGGCGATTTCTTCGGGGTAGAAGATTACGAATTGCATTTGCCACCCGAGCAGTTCAGCCGCCTGATCGGTGCCCGCGTGTCGACCCCGGCCGAGCAGCCTGGCGACCCGATCAGTGATCTGTTCCGCCCGTTGCACGCCCATGCGGGGAACCTGTCGCGCTATTGCGGTTACTACCTGGAATATTCCAACTGCATGTCGGTTCCGGGTACGGTCCTGGTGTCATTGGTGCACCTGTGGGAGGAGCGCGGGCAGTTCCTTTTCGAACGCCAGGAACGCCAGGAGCGTTCCAGCGCCACCAACCCCCATGCCGAGGTGCGTTGCCGCTATCTGGGAGCGGCGTTCCAGCTGCAGGACCGGATGTTCCTGGTCGATTACGAGTCGCTGACGTTCAACGAGATGAGCCAGACTATCCTCATCCCCAGTTTCAAAAGCCGCATTACCCGGCTCAACGGCCTGAAGGCCGGCGTATCCAGCGGAGACCGGCGAAACCCGGCCTGCACTCGGGTTGTGTGGGACTACCTGGGAGAGGAGATCAATCGCATCAATATCTACCGGCAGGTAAAACTGTACCAGCCGGATGATCCACGCATAGATGACGATGTGCGTGAGCGCCTTAGCGTGGGGCCGTTGCGTAACAGTCTGTTCGAAATCGAGTGATGCTTTTTTCACAGAACAAGTTGATGTAACCACTCGCCAACAGGGTTGCCTGGGTCGAGCAGCAACTTGATTGCCATGATGCAGCAAACACAGACCAGCAATGGCTTGATCAGACGGGGGCCAAAGTGTACTGCGCAGCGTGCGCCCAGTTGAGCCCCCACAAAAGCAGCGAATGCCATTGCCAGTGCCAGCGGCCAGATGATCGCCCCGCTCAGTGAAAAGACTGACAACGCGCCCAGATTACAGGCTGCGTTCAATAGCTTGCTGGTGCACACGGCTTGTATCAGGTGCTGGCCCAAGAGGATCACGCAGGCCAGCATGAAGAACGAGCCGACGCCAGGGCCGAAGATCCCGTCATAAAAGCCAATGATTGGTGCAACCGTAATGCAGAACAGGCTGGTCGATATCTTTGCCTTGCGCGCTCGTTCATTCGGCTTTGGACTGAAGGCAAAGTAGGCGGCTATCAGGATCAGCAGAGGTGGAACGCACGCCTGCAGAACGCTTTTGGGCACGTAAGTTATCGACAAGGCACCCAACGCCCCTCCGATAAACGACATGACAGCCATTGGACTGCCTTGTCTCCAGTCGATCATGCCTTTGCGGGCGAAGGCGCACGTAGCCGAAACCGTAGCCGAAGCCGCCTGGAACTTGTTGGTGGCAATTGCCGCCAAGGGTTCGATACCGGCAATGAACAACACCGGGAGCGTGATCAGGCCCCCACCACCGGCGATGGCATCGAAAAAGCCGGCCATCAGTGCCACCAGTGCGAGTGTCAGAACAAGCGTTAAATCTAATTCGATCATTGAGTGTTTTCCTATGATCAGCCACGCACCAGCAGCGGGTCTTCAGCGAGCACCAGCGGTTCGGCGAAGGGGGAATATCCGAATTGACGGATAAGCAGGCGCCGGTTGTCCTGAACCATGTCGCGGCCGTGCAAGGCTCGGCTGTTGTTGATCAGCAGTGCGGTGTCAGGCTGCAGGACAAACGCCAACGGTTGTGTGGTATCCAGTAACTTTTGAAAGGAGTCGAAAGCGCGCGCAGCAGCGCTGCAGGCGCGTTCATTCAGACTGAAGCGATAGCTATTGTAACGAACCGAGAAACCACCATTTGGCTCGAATTGCAGTATTGAAACTGCTTTGCCTGCATTGCCTTGTCCGTGACCGAAGCAGTCACTGCGGGTGAAGTCGAAAGACGCTGAAGTCAGTGCAAGTGTGCCCATGCTACCCAAGCGTTCAATGATTCCCCGGAGCGGGAAGACATGCGTAGGTTCATTGGCGGGGTTCCAGCGCGCAGTCAGAATCAGTGCAGAGGGAGCAGGGGAGTGAGCGTTGCTGGAAATTGTCGAGCAGTTGTAGGGCGCTTCAGTGTGCGGCCCCAAGCGCAAGCCCGCATGCGAGCTGGTTTCAACTTTCAGGCAGGGATCTTCGTCGAGTCGCGGAATGCGGCCACCACCCTTGAAGTTGCCTACCAGGCGAACCTGCTTACCCTCGTTATCTATATCGAAGGCGAAACTGCGGTGGCGCACGAGCTCCAGCAGCAGTTGATTGCGTGAGGCAAGGTATTGGCAGCGTGGGTTTTGCGCCAGGGCGGAAATGTGGGGCAGATATTCTGGTATTGGCTCGTCGGCACAAGGCATATGCCTGTACATCAAGGCAGATAGCTGGCCTTCACTGAAGCGTTGTAGCAACCCACGCTGTTCCACGCTCAAGGCTTGCTCGAGTTGATCGGCGAATATACGAGCCTGGAGTGCTACTCCTTTGGCCTCCGGGCCACCCAGGTCAGCAATGGTCTGGCTTGCAAAGGCTATGGCCTTGCTTTGCTCCGGGCTGAAATCCAGGTATGCAACTTCCGAACGAGGCATTGAACGTTCCCTGTACTTGTTTTTGAGAAGCTCCCCGGCTGGCAAGTGGGGGAGTCAACTATTCAATGCGGTTGTGCTGTTGCGCGGAAGTCAGCTCGTTCCTGGTATGTCGTAGGAGATTTCTGCGTGTTGCGGTATTGAACGGTGGAACTTTGAAATCAGTACCGCCTGTGGCATCGAACGGGTCCGGTGTTGGACTTCCCCGCCCGGAAACCGCAAAATGACCCCTTTCCTTCAATCAACCTCTCCGGATCTGCTGACTCTATGCGTATGCGCCTAATGCTGTTGGGTGGTGGCAATGCCCTCGGGCAAGCGCTGATTCGTCTTGGGGCCGAGGAGGACATCGCATTCCTGGCTCCGCGTCCGCCCGAGAACGGCTGGACGCCGGCCAGCCTCACCCAGCTGCTCGACGATCATCGTCCCGATGCACTGGTCAACCTGGCCTATTACTTCGACTGGTTCCAGGCCGAGTCGGTCAGTGAGCAGCGCCTGGCCCAGCAGGAGCGGGCTGTGGAGCGGTTGGCAGAGCTGTGCCAGCATCACCAGATCACCCTGGTTCAGCCATCCAGCTACCGGGTGTTCGATGGTTCTCGGGCCACGGCCTACAGCGAAAAGGACGAGCCGGTACCGCTGGGCCTGCGTGGCCAGGCCCTGTGGCGCATCGAGCAGAGCGTTCGCGCGGCTTGCCCGCAACACGTGCTGTTGCGCTTTGGTTGGCTGCTCGACGAAAGCATCGACGGGGCGTTGGGCCGCTTCCTGACCCGCGCCGAGCAACCCCAGGAGCTGCTGCTGGCCGATGACCGGCGTGGCAACCCTACGCCGGTCGACGACGCCGCCCGGGTGATTCTGTCGGTGCTCAAACAACTCGATTGCAGTGCGCCGCTGTGGGGCACCTACCATTACGCCGGCAACGAAGCGACCACGCCGCTGGCGCTGGGCCAGGCGATCCTCGCCGAGGCAGGCCAGTACCGGCAGCTGGCCGTGCAGGCGCCGACGCCGCAGGCACATGCCGCACGGCCGGATGCCAGCGAAGAGCCGCAGCACGCGGTACTGGCCTGCAAGAAAATCCTTCATACCTTCGGCATCAAGCCGCGCGCCTGGCGCGCCGGCTTGCCGCCTCTACTGGACCGGTTCTACCGCCATGGCTGACGCCCCCATCCTGATCACCGGCGGTGCCGGCTTTATTGGCTCCCACCTGTGCGATGCGTTGTTGGAGAAAGGCTACGCCGTACGCATTCTCGACGATTTCTCCACTGGCCAGCGGGGCAACCTGCAGGTTGACCACCCTCGGCTGGAACTGGTTGAAGGCGATGTCGCCGATGCCGAGCTGGTTACGCAGGTTACGGCTGGCTGCAGTGCCGTGGTGCACCTGGCAGCGGTGGCCTCGGTGCAGGCCTCGGTCGAGGACCCGGTGCGGACCCACCAGAGCAATTTCATCGGTACCCTCAACGTGTGCGAAGCCATGCGCGTGCATGGGCTGCGCCGGGTGCTGTTCGCCTCCAGTGCGGCGGTGTATGGCAACAATGGTGAAGGCGAGTCGATTGCCGAAGACACCCCCAAGGCGCCGCTGACCCCGTATGCCGTGGACAAGCTGGCCAGTGAGCAGTACCTGGACTTCTACCGTCGCCAGCATGGCCTGGAGCCGGTGGTGTTCCGCTTCTTCAATATTTTCGGGCCGCGCCAGGACCCGTCCTCGCCGTATTCCGGGGTGATCAGCATCTTCTCCCAACGTGCTGTGCAGGGTTTGCCGATTACCGTGTTCGGTGATGGTGAGCAGACCCGGGACTTCCTTTACGTGGGCGACCTGGTGCAGGTGATGGTGCAGGCGCTGGAGCAGCCGCAGGTCGAGGAGGGAGCGGTGAATATCGGCCTCAACCAGGCCACATCGCTTAACCAGCTGCTGGCAGCGCTTGAGAAGGTGGTGGGTAGCTTGCCGGCGGTCAGCTATGTGGCGGCACGTTCGGGTGACATTCGCCATTCGCGGGCGGATAACCAGCGCTTGTTGGCGCGGTTCGAGTTTCCGCAGGCGACGCCGATGGTCGAGGGCTTGTCGCGGCTACTGGGTAAGGGCTGAAATTCTTGGGGGCGCTTTGCGCCCCTATCGCCGGCAAGCCCGCTCCCACAAGAGCGAGAACGCGGTCCCGGTGGGAGCTGGCTTGCCGGCGATGGGCTGCGCAGCAGCCCCAGAATCACTCATGCCGCACCACTTTTCGCAGGCAATCCCCTGCCGCCAGCACCCGCCCATCCCGGGCCCGCACCTGCAGTGTTTCCAGCGCCTGCCCCGTATCACTATCCACCAACTCCGAACGCACCTCGCCCGCCTCGAACAGAAACCGCTCCCCCCACTGCCTCAAGCCAACCACCACCGGGAACACCGATCGCCCTTTCTCGGTCAGCACATACTCCTTGTAGGCACTGCCATCCGACGCCGGCTGCAGCGTCAGCAGCCCACTCTCCACTAGCCACTTCAGCCGTGAGGCGAGGATGTTCTTCGCCAGCCCCAGGTTCTTCTGGAATTCACTGAACCGCCGCAGCCCATCGAATGCGTCGCGCAGGATCATCAGCGCCCAGCGGTCTCCCAGTACCTCAAGCGCCCGGGCTACGGGGCATTGCGCATTGTTTTCATCGAGCATGGACGGGGCCTTTCGTGATCATTCGGTTGCAGATTAAAACCACATTTGCTAAATAGCCAGCATGTGGTTTCAATTCGAAACCAGATTAACGAGACCAGCCCGATGAACCCTGCACTGACACGCTGGATAACCCTGCTGCTGGCCATTACCAGCGCCATGGCTGTGGCGACAGTGTATTTCGCCCAGCCTCTGCTCGAGTCGATGGCCGCTGACCTTGGCGTGGCGCAGCAGCAGATCGGTTGGGTAGTTGGCGCGACCCAGGCGGGCTACGCCCTGGGGTTGTTGCTGATCGTGCCGTTGGGTGACCTGATCGACCGCAAGCGCCTGCTGCTCGGGCAGTTGCTGTTCTCGGCCCTGGCGCTGGTTGGGGTAGGCATGGCGCCCAACTGGGCGCTATTGCTGCTGGCCCTGGCTATCACCGGGCTGATGGCGGTCATGGTGCAGGTGATGGTGGCGCATGCAGCGAGCCTTGCCGACCCCGGCCAGCAAGGGCAGGCCGTGGGCACCGTCACCAGCGGCATAGTGCTGGGCATTTTGCTGGCGCGGCTGGTCTCGGGCGGGCTTGCCGACCTGGCTGGCTGGCGCAGCGTGTACCTGATTACCGCCGGGTTGTTGATGCTGCTGGCCCTGGTGCTGTGGCGCAGCCTGCCCGTGGGGCAACCGGTGTCGCTGCGGTCTGGCTACCGGGCGCTGATCGTTGCCCAGTTCAGGCTGTACCGGCACGACCGGCTGCTGCGTCAGCGCGGGTTGTTCGGCGTGTTGATCTTCGCTGCGTTCAGCGTGCTCTGGAGTGCCATGGTCATGCCCCTGAGTGCCGAGCCACTGGAGCTGAGCCATACCGCGATCGGTCTATTCGGCCTGGCGGGTGTTGCCGGCACATTGGCGGCAGCGCGCGCCGGTCGCCTGGCCGACCAGGGGCTGGGGGAGCGCACCACCGGGGTAGCGCTGATTCTGCTTGTGCTGTCATGGCTGCCCACTGCCTTCGTCGGGCATTCACTGATGGCCTTCGGGTTGGGTGTGCTGATGCTGGACTTTGCCGTGCAGGCGGTGCATGTCACCAACCAGAGCCTGCTGCTGGCGGGGCGTGGCGCAATGGCCAGCCGGTTGATCGGCGCCTACATGTGCTGCTATTCGCTTGGCAGTGGAGTGGGGGCAGTGCTGGCGAGCTGGGTGTATGCCCATTGGGGTTGGGCAGCGGTGTGTGGGCTCGGGATGGGCATCAGCGCGGTCGCGCTGGGGTACTGGTTATGGCTGCAACGCGCGAGGGCGGCCGAAGCCGCCCTGCAGTGTTCAGGTCAGAACTTGTAGCCAAGGCCGACCATGTACACCCATGGGTCGACATCGACGTCGACTTTGGTCTTGCTGTAGCCCAGTGCGGACGGGCCGTCGACGCTGGCCTTGGTGTCGATGTCGATGTACCAGACCGAAGCGTTGACCAGCAGGTTGTCGGTGATCATGTAGTCCATGCCCAGCTGGCCGGCGAAGCCTACCGAGTCCTGCAGCTCCAGGTTGCTGAAGCCCTGCTGCTTGCGGGTGCTGCTGAGGTCTTCATCGAAGAACAGCGTGTAGTTGATGCCGACGCCGGCATACGGCTGGAACTTGGAAGTCGGCTCCATCGGGTAGTACTGCAGCGACAGGGTTGGCGGCAGTTGCTTGATGTCGGCCAGCTTGCCGTCCAGGCCGCCGCCCAGACCTTTGACGCCGACGGTGTGCTTGAACGGGGTGGCTGCCAGCAGCTCCAGGCCGATGTGGTCGGTGAGCATATAGGCGAAGGTCAGGCCCAGTTGGGTGTCGCTGTCCAGAGTCGCCTTGGTGCCCGAGACTTTGTTGCCGTCGAATTTCAGGTCGCCGCTGCTTTCGTTGGGAGCAGTGGTAATGGCACCTGCGCGGACGATGATATCGCCTGCCTGGTGGGCGTTGGCGACAGGGGCAGCGAGCGCCAGGGCCGCGAGGGCGGCGCTGAGCAAGGACTTGTTCATGGAAGCTCCCAGAGGACGTGAGTAATCGAGTAGTCCAATGGTACGGATGCGTCTGAACGGAAAGTTTGACCCAGCTCAACGAAGCATCGTCACAAATTCGAAATAGTTCTCATCTCAGCTCATAAGCGTATATTTTCTCGGCTTCCATCTGGTAGCCGGCATCGGCCAGTTCGCTGCTGGAGGCTCTAACCTGAAGCTTTCCCTCGATCCAGTAGGGCTGGTAGAGGTCTTCTATGCGAACGCCCATTTCACTGAAGATGTGCACAATCTGGTTCGACGGTGGCGGTGGCACGTGGATGCACGCGCCGTAGTAGGGGACCAGCAGGAATTCGGTGGTGCGGCCTTCTTCGCTCACCTCCAGCGGCACGATGTAGCCGGGCAGTTTGATCTGCTGGCCGTCGAGGCTTTTTACCACTGGAGCATCGGGAGCCTGCTGGCGCGCCGGTGGGGCGGACTCGGCGGACAGGGCGTTGCTGAGCTGCGACATGTCGTGCAACGGCGCGAGTTGGGGCGGGATGACCGGGGCGCCTTCGGGGATGAGGGCGGGCCAGTCAAGTTCGCGGGGTTCCGAGGCCCAGGTGGGCGATGCCAGCGAAAGCAGCATGACCAGTAGTAGTTGTACTGCCTGTACTGGCCTCTTCGCGGGTGAACCCGCTCCCACAGGTCCTGCATAGGCTTTGAAGCTTGTGGTGGACCTTGTGGGAGCGGGTTCACCCGCGAAGAAGGCAGTGAGGTATTGGATCATTGCACGCCCTCAGAGGTGAATGGACAAGCCGTCGGCCAGCGACTGCCGATAGGCCCGCCACGCCGGTACGCTGCCCATCAGCAGCGCAGCTCCCAGGATGATAGCCAGCAATGTCCATTCATGAGCACTCGGCATGGCCAGCGGCAAGTACAAACCATAGTTGGCCTGCACATACCCTTGTGCCAGGGCGATTCCCGCATACAGCAAGCCAAGCCCTGCAGCGATCCCTACCGCCGCCAGCGACAGTGCCTCCAGCACCAGCAGCCCTGCGATATGCCACGGCCTGGCACCAACCGAGCGCAATATCGCCATCTCCCTGCGGCGTTCATTGAGGCTGGTGAGAATCGCCGTAAGCATGCCGATCAGGCCGGTCAGCACCACGAACAGCGACACCACGAACAACGCCTGCTCCGCGGTGCCCATCAGGCTCCACAGCTCCTGCAGGGCTACCCCGGGCAGGATCGCCAGCAACGGCTCGCTGCGGTATTCATTGATCTCCCGCTGCAGGCTGAATGTCGCGATCTTGCTGTTCAGGCCGAGCATGAACGCAGTGATGGCGGCAGGCTGCAGGTCCATGGTCCGTGCCTGCTCGGCGCTGATACGCCCGGCGCCACGGGCCGGCACCCCGTTGTGCCAGTCGATGTGGATGGCTTCCATGCCGCCCAGGCTGATATGCAGCGTGCGGTCGACCGGTGTGCCGGTGCGCTTGAGCACTCCGACTACGGTGAACGGCTTGTCGTCGTGCTTGACCAGGCTGATCGCGGCCACGCCGTGGGCAAGCACCAGCTTGTCGCCCAGCTTGTAGTGCAATGCCTCGGCCACTTCGGCACCCAGCACCACCTCGAACGGATCATCGGCAAACGCGCGGCCATGGCTCAATTCCAGGTGCTGGCGGCGGCCGTACTGGTAATGGCTGAAGTAGTCGCCGGTAGTGCCCATCACTCGATAACCACGGTGCGAGTCGCCCAGCGAGATGGGGATGGCCCATTTCACCCGCGGGTCCTTGGCGTAGTGCTCATAGCTGTCCCAACGGATGTTGTTGGTGGCGTTGCCGATGCGGAACACCGAGTACAACAGCAGGTTCACCGAGCCGGAGCGGGCGCCGACGATCAGGTCGGTACCGCTTATGGTGCTGGCGAAGCTGGCCCGGGCCTCGGTACGGACCCGCTCCACGGCCAGCAGCAGGCACACCGACAGGGCGATGGCGAAGGCGGTGAGGAATGCGGTGAAGCGGCGGTTGGCCAGGCTGGCCAAGGCAAGGCGGAGCAGGTACATCAGGCCTCCCGGGGCTTGGCGGCGCGGTTGAGTTCGGCCAGCGACAGGTGGCGGTCGAACAGCGGCGCCAGGCTCTGGTCGTGGCTGACGAACAGCAGGCTGGTACCGGCGGCGCGGCATTCATCGAACAGCAAGCGGATGAACGCTTCGCGGGTGTCGGCATCCAGCGCCGAGGTCGGTTCGTCGGCGATCACCAGTTCGGGTTGGCCGATCAGTGCGCGGGCGGCAGCGACCCGTTGCTGCTGGCCGATCGACAGGCTGTCGGCGCGGCGGGCGAGCAGGGCGGGGTCGTCCAGGCCCAAGTGGGCCAGCAAGGTGCTGGCTGCCTGGTCGACACTGCCATGGCGTTGCTCGGCGCGGGCCTTGCGGCTGCGCGAGAAGCGGCAGGGCAGCTCGACATTTTCGCGTACCGAGAGGAACGGCAGCAGGTTGAACTGCTGGAAGATATAACCGGTGTGGTCGACCCGGAAGCGGTCACGGGCGCCTTGGCCCAGGCGGCCGAGGTCCTGGCCGAGCAACTGGATGCGGCCCTGGCCCGGTACGTTCACCCCGCCCAGCAGGCCCAGCAATGTGGTCTTGCCACTGCCACTGGGACCCTTGAGAAACAGTGCTTCGCCAGCTTCCAGGCGGAATGCCGGAATATCCAGCAGCGCCGGCTGGCCGGGCCAGGCGAAGACCAGGTCATGCAGTTCGATCAACGGCTGGCGCATTCAGAACACGACCGCGGCCTTGGCCGGTGTGGTTTCCACGCCTTTCTGGCCATTGGGGCCGATCAGTTGAACGGTGATTTTCTGGGTAGCCGGGAACGCTTTGAATAGCGGAGCGAGGTCCACCTGCGTCAGTTTGTCGGGGTTGGCGCAGGTCAGCTGGTAATGGGCGCCGATGTCGCTGTGCTGGTGGCTGTGCTCGTGGTCGTCACCATCGTCGTCGGCTTTCGGGGCATCACCGAACAGCGGGCTTTCCAGTTCCTGCTGGTCTTCCTTGCAACCGGCAGCGGCGGGCAGGCCGAACAGCTTCAGTGGTTGCTCCAGCTGCTGGCGCACCGCCGCGACCTTGGCCTTGTCGGCGTCGCTGTTGGCGGCGTGTTCGAAGCCGACCAGGTTCATTGCCGGGCTGTCCAGCTCCAGCTCCAGGGTGTTGCCATCGAGCACGGCATTGAGCTTGGCCACGCCATGCTCGTGGGCGCCGAGGGTGCCGTGGGCGTGGTCGTGATCGTGATCATCATCGTGGGCATGGGCCACGGCCAGGGGCAGCAAGGCGAAGGGCAGGGCAAGCAACAGGCGACGCATGGACGACTCCGGAGCGGGCAAGAAGATTGGGTTATGTTATAACAGCTTTTCCCCGTGCTGCCAGCCTGCGTGGCGCAGGTTTCATGTTGGGGTAGGATGGCGGCATTGACTTGGGTTCAGGGAATGCAGCATGAGAATTCGTGGACAGATTGGTGATTGGCCTGTGGACCTGACCATCGAGCTGGCGCCTGAAGAGTGGGCACAACTGGGGCGGCAGATCGAATTGCCCGCGGTGGCGCAGACCGCAGCAACCGAAACCGTGGCGACAACGCGTCAGGATGACGGGCAATGGACTGCGGCGCGTGAGGTGTTGCGCCTGGCGGGGCAGATGAGCGGGCCGGAATTGCTGGATCGGCTCGAAGGGCTGGCGGGAAGTACGGCAGCGGGTAAGCGGCTGCTGGTGCGCTTGCGGCATAGCAGTGAAGTCAAGGTGGAAAGTGGCGTGGACGCGCCGGTGTATCACTGGGTTGGGTGAAGGCTTTCAGGATTTTGGGGGCTGCTTTGCAGCCCATTCGCAGCACAAGGCTGCTCCTACAGGGACTGCGCAACACGTGGTGTAGGAGCAGCCTTGTGCTGCGAATGGGCCGCAAAGCGGCCCCGGCATTGTCAGAACATCGCCGCCGACAACTTGCGACGATACACGCCGACCAGCGGGTGATCACCGCCCAGCAGCTCGAACACCTGCAGCAACGCCTTCTGCGGCAGCCCGTTCTCATAACCACGGTTACGCTGGAACAGCTTCAACAACCCTTCCAGCGCCGCTTCATACTGCTGGCGCGCCAACTGCTGCACGCTCAGCTGATAAGCCGCTTCATCATCCTGCGGGTTCTGCGCCAAGCGGCTTTTCAGGTCAGCCACTTCCGGCAGACTGGCGGCCTGGCGCAGGAAGGTCAGTTGTGCCTTGGCACCGGCCAGTGCAGCTTTGTGCTCGTCAGTCTTGACCGCATCCAGCACCACCTGGGCCTCACCCAGCTCCCCGCGCTCGGCCAGGCAACGGGCATACAGGATCAGTGCCTCGGCATTGCTGTTGTCCTCACCCAGCAGTGCCTGCAACAGTGCTTCGGCCTCGGCAAAACGGCTTTCGGCAAAAAGTCCCTTGGCCTGCTCCAGCGGCGAGGCGGTAGGCGCGGCAGGCAGTTGCACGTGCGGCTCGAGCATCGCGCGGATCGCCGATTCCGGCTGCGCACCGGCAAAACCGTCCACCGGCTGGCCGTCCTTGAACAGCACCACGGTCGGCAGGCTGCGGATGCCGAACTGGGCAACTACCTGTTGCTCCACGTCACAGTTGATCTTGGCCAGCAGCAACTCGCCCTGATAACCCTCGGTGATCTTCGCCAGCAGCGGCATCAGTGCCTTGCACGGCGCGCACCACTCGGCCCAGAAATCCACCAGCACCGGTTTGTGGAAGGAGTTCTCGATAACCAGTTGCTGGAAGGTGGCATCGGTAGCGTCGAAAATGTAAGGCGTGTCTTGGGTCATCGCGACTCTCGCAAACTCGTGGATAACACCACTATAAAGTGTCGCGGCTGGCGTGGTACAGGCTGACCCGGCGGAATTCGTGCGGCTCGGCCAGGTCTGGCAGGGTAAGCGCTTCCAGCACGCCCAGCTGCTGGTACAGCGGGTGGCTGAAGTCGCGTACCCGCGAGTCGGCCACCAGCGCCTGGCGCCCGCGGCCGAGGAAGGCATCCAGCAGCGGCAGGTTGGCGCGGTCGTACAGCACGTCGGCAACCAGGATCAGATCGAAGCGGTCGTCTTCGGCGAAGAAATCGCTGCTGTAACCCAGTTCCACCCCGTTCAGCGCGGCATTCGCGCGGCAGGCATCGAGTGCCAGCGGGTCGAGGTCGCAGGCCACCACTTCCAGCGCACCGGCGCGGGCGGCGGCAATACCGGCGATACCGGAGCCGGCGCCAAAATCCAGCACGCGCTTGCCGGCTACCCATTCCGGGTGCTCGGCCAGATAACGGGCCATGGCCAGGCCGCTGGCCCAACAGAAGCTCCAGTAGGGCGGATCTTCAAGAATGCGCCGAGTCTCCTCGCTACTGAAGGCGCGGTCCATGTTCTGGTCGTCGATCAGCCACAGCTTGAGGTCGCAGCCGGGCAGCTCGCTGACGACAAGACGCGCTTCGCCGATCAGGCCGCTGAGGGCCTGTTGCAGGGGCTGTTGTAGGGAGACTGGCGCCACTTACGGCGCCTTCTCGAAACGCAGCGGGCCGGTGGCCTGGGTCTGGGCCTGGGTAATGCGCACCGGCGGCAGGTGCATGATCAGCTGGCCAGAGCTGCTGGCGCGGCCGCGCAGCTCGACCCGGGCACCAGCGGGGAAGGCCTCGGGGTTGAAGCGCAGTTGGTAGGGCAGGGCCTGGCCGGTGCCAGTCAGATTGCTGCTGGCCAGCAAGCGTTGTGGGCGGTCGCGTTCGTCGATGACCAGCAAGGCCAGCTCCACGTCGGCACCGGCGGGGATTTCCAGCAAGGTGCCGCTCAGCTCGCGCTGGTAGGCCGGCAGCGGGCCCAGTACTGCGGCCGGCTTGGCCGTGCGGGCTGGCGTGGGTGCCGGAGGGGTGTCGGGCTTCGGCCTGTCGCTGCCGCAGGCAGCGAGCAGGGCGGCGCAGCACAGCACGACGAGCGCTCGGTAGTGCATGGGGTAGTCCTTCACGGGCAGATTTCCCATGGATGTTAACCCCTTTGGCTTGTCTTGCCAGTGGGATGCGCTACCATGGCCCTCCCTTTTTTTGTTGCCTGCCACCATGCACTGTCCCTTTTGCGGTGCCAACGACACCAAGGTAATCGACTCTCGCCTCGTCGCCGAGGGCGAGCAGGTGCGCCGCCGCCGTGAATGCGTCGCCTGCGGCGAGCGCTTCACCACCTTCGAAACCGCCGAGCTGGTGCTGCCCCGGCTGATCAAGCAGGACGGCACGCGCCAACCCTTCGACGAAGAAAAACTGCGAGCCGGCATGCAACGGGCACTGGAAAAGCGCCCAGTCAGCGTCGAGCGCCTGGAAGCTGCGCTGGCGCATATCAAGAGCCGCCTGCGTGCCACCGGCGAGCGTGAAGTCAAATCGCTGGTGGTGGGTGAAATGGTCATGGCCGAGCTGCGCAAGCTCGACGAAGTGGCCTATATCCGTTTTGCCTCGGTTTACCGGCGCTTCCAGGACCTCGACGAGTTCCGCGAAGAAATCGACCGCCTGGCTCGCGAGCCGGCTAAAGAGTGAACATGCCCAGCCAAGCTGCCATCCTCGACGCCCACTACATGGCCCGCGCGCTGGAGCTGGCGCGCAAGGGCCTGTACACCACCCACCCGAACCCGCGCGTAGGCTGCGTGATCGTGCGCGATGGCGAGGTGGTTGGCGAAGGCTGGCATGTACGCGCCGGCGAGCCGCATGCCGAAGTGCATGCGCTGCGCCAGGCCGGTGAGCGTGCCCGTGGCGCCTGTGCCTATGTCACCCTCGAGCCGTGCAGCCACCATGGCCGCACGCCGCCGTGCGCCGAAGCGCTGGTCAAGGCAGGCGTGGCACGGGTGGTAGCCGCCATGCAGGACCCCAACCCGCAAGTGGCGGGGCAGGGCTTGCGGCGCCTGGCCGAAGCCGGTATCGAAGTGGCCAGCGGCGTGCTCGAGGCCGAGGCCCGCGCACTCAACCCCGGTTTCCTCAAACGCATGGAGCACGGCCTGCCGTTCGTTCGCGCCAAGCTGGCCATGAGCCTGGATGGCCGCACCGCCATGGCCAGTGGCGAAAGCCAGTGGATCACCGGCCCGGCCGCCCGCTCGGCGGTGCAGCGCCTGCGCGCCCGCTCCAGCGTGGTACTGACCAGCGCCACCAGCGTGTTGGCCGACAACGCGCGGATGACCGTGCGCGGCGCCGAGCTGGGCCTGGATGCCGAAACCACTGCCCTGGCTCTCAGCCGCACACCGCTGCGCGTGCTGATCGATGGCCACCTGCGCCTGCCGCTGGATGCGCCGTTCTTCCAGGCTGGCCCGGCGCTGGTGGTGACCGCTGTCGCAGATGACCCGCGCTATGCCGCTGCCGGCCACGAACTGCTCAGCTTGCCGGGTGACAATGGCCAGGTAGACCTGTCGGCGTTGCTGCAGGCCCTGGCGGCCCGCGGCATCAACGAAGTCCTGCTGGAAGCCGGTGCCGGCCTGGTCGGCGCCTTCGCTCGGCTAGGCCTGATCGACGAGTACCAGCTTTTCGTCGCCGGCACGTTCCTTGGTTCCCAGGCCCGTCCGCTGTTGGACTGGCCACTGGACAAGATGAGCGAAGCGCCGCGGCTGAAAATTACCGAAATGCGCGCAGTGGGCGATGACTGGCGGGTCACGGCCATCCCCCTGCCGGCACCCCGCGTATAATGCCTGGCTTGCCCTGCGCAAAACGTTTTTGAGGAAGACCCAATGTTCACCGGCATCATCGAATCCATCGGCACCATCCGCAGCCTGACTCCCAAGGGTGGCGACGTGCGCGTCTACGTCGAAACCGGCAAGCTCGACCTGGGTGACGTCAAGCTCGGCGACAGCATCGCCGTCAACGGCGTGTGCCTGACCGCCGTCGAACTGCCGGGCGACGGCTTCTGGGCCGACGTCAGCGTCGAAACCCTCAAGCGCACCGCCTTCATCGACCTCAAGAGCGGCAGCAAGGTCAACCTGGAAAAAGCCCTGACTCCCACTACCCGGCTGGGCGGGCATCTGGTCAGCGGCCACGTCGACGGGGTCGGCGAAATCATCTCGCGCAGCGATAACGCCCGCGCCATCCAGTTCCGCGTGCGTGCACCGAAGGAACTGGCCAAGTACATCGCCCACAAGGGTTCGATCACCGTCGACGGCACCAGCCTGACGGTCAACGAGGTCAATGGCGCCGAGTTCGAGCTGACCATTGTCCCGCACACCCTGTCCGAAACCATCATGGCCGACTACCGTGCAGGGCGTCGGGTAAACCTTGAGGTCGACCTGCTGGCCCGTTACCTGGAGCGTCTGCTGCTGGGTGACAAGGCCGCCGAACCGAGCAAGGGCAGTGGCATTACCGAAAGCTTCCTGGCCGCCAACGGCTTCTTGAAATCCTGATTGAGAAGGGGGTGCCGCGTGGCGCTCAACAGCATCGAAGAACTGGTCGAAGACATCCGCCAGGGCAAAATGGTCATCCTCATGGATGACGAAGACCGCGAAAACGAGGGCGACATCATCATGGCAGCCGAGTGCTGCCTGCCCGAGCACATCAACTTCATGGCCAAGCACGCCCGTGGTCTGATCTGCATGCCGATGACCCGCGAGCGTTGCGAAACGCTGAAGCTGCCGCTGATGGCGCCGCGCAACGGCTCGGGCTTCGGCACCAAGTTCACCGTGTCGATCGAAGCCGCCGAAGGTGTCACCACCGGCATCTCCGCCGCTGACCGCGCACGTACCGTGCAGGCGGCCGCTGCCAAGGACGCCAAGGCCGAAGACATCGTCAGCCCTGGCCACATCTTCCCGCTGATGGCCCAGCCTGGCGGTACCCTGGCCCGTGCCGGCCACACCGAGGCCGCGTGCGACCTGGCGCGCATGGCCGGTTTCGAGCCGAGCGGCGTGATCTGCGAAGTGATGAACGACGACGGCACCATGTCGCGCCGCGCCGAACTGGAAGTGTTTGCCGCCGAGCACGGCCTGAAGATCGGCACCATCGCCGACCTGATTCACTACCGCATGATCCACGAGCGCACCGTGCAGCGCGTCTCCGAGCAACCGGTCGAGAGCGAGCTGGGTGAGTTCAACCTGGTCACCTACCGCGACGCGGTGGAAGGCGACGTGCACATGGCCTTGACCCTGGGCAAGATCTGCGCCGAAGAGCCGACCCTGGTCCGCGTACACAACATGGACCCGCTGCGCGACCTGCTGCTGGTCAAGCAACCGGGCCGCTGGAGCCTGCGCGCCGCCATGGCTGCCGTGGCCGAGGCCGGCAGCGGTGTGGTATTGCTGCTGGGGCACCCGCTGGACGGCGACGTGTTGCTGGCGCACATCCGCGAAAGCGCTGGCGATGCACCAGTCAAGGCACCGACTACCTACAGCACCGTGGGTGCAGGTTCGCAGATCCTGCGCGACCTCGGTGTGCGCAAGATGCGCCTGATGAGTTCGCCGATGAAGTTCAACGCGATATCCGGATTCGATCTGGAAGTTGTAGAATACGTGCCCTCCGAGTGACTTGAGGCGGCAGTGACGCCCTCCAGCTCGAGTCCATACCCCTGTCGAGGCCGCCAGCATGCGGCCTCGCTCTTGAAGATGAGAATATCGGAATGACCCTGAAGACCATCGAAGGTACCTTCATCGCCCCCAAAGGTCGCTATGCTTTGGTGGTTGGCCGCTTCAACAGCTTCGTCGTCGAAAGCCTGGTAAGCGGTGCCGTTGACGCCCTGGTACGCCACGGTGTCAGCGAAAGCGACATCACCATCATCCGTGCCCCGGGTGCATTCGAAATCCCGCTGGTGGCACAGAAGGTCGCCCAGCAAGGCGCCTACGACGCGATCATCGCCCTGGGCGCCGTGATCCGTGGTGGTACCCCGCACTTCGAATACGTGGCGGGCGAATGCACCAAGGGCCTGGCCCAGGTGTCCATGGAGTTCGGTGTTCCGGTGGCCTTCGGCGTACTGACCGTCGACTCCATCGAGCAGGCCATCGAGCGTTCCGGCACCAAGGCCGGCAACAAAGGTGCTGAAGCTGCCCTGTCCGCTCTGGAAATGGTCAGCCTGCTGGCGCAGTTGGAGGCCAAGTGATTAGCGACGAAAGCGATCGTTTCAACCCGCGCGATCCAAAACCTGCGGATGCCGGCAAGCCATCGAAGAGTGCCAAGCGCCGCGAAGCCCGCAAGCTCGCGACCCAGGCGCTGTACCAGTGGCACATGGCGCAGCATTCGCTGAACGAGATCGAAGCGCAGTTCCGGGTCGATAACGATTTCTCCGATGTCGACGGCGCTTATTTCCGCGAGATCCTCCATGGGGTCCCGGCGATCAAGAGCGAAATCGACAGCGCCCTGAAGCCATGCCTGGACCTGGCACTGGAAGAGCTCGACCCGGTCGAGCTGGCCGTGCTGCGTCTGTCTACCTGGGAGTTCATCAAGCGCGTCGACGTACCGTACCGCGTGGTGATCAACGAAGGTGTCGAGCTGGCCAAGGTCTTCGGTGCCACCGACGGCCACAAGTTCGTCAACGGTGTGCTGGACAAGCTGGCCCCGAACCTGCGCGAAGCAGAAGTCAAGGCGAACAAGCGCTGATCCTGGCGCTTGCGGACCATGGGTGAGTTCGAGCTGATCAGCCATTACTTCGCCGCCGCGCCCTGTGCGCAAGGCGGTGAAGGCGTGGCCCTTGGCATTGGTGACGACTGCGCCTTGCTGGGCCTTCCTGTCGGCGAGCAACTGGCAGTGTCCACCGACACCCTGGTTGCCGGGGTGCATTTTCCGGCTCTGTGCGACCCTTGGTTGCTCGGCCAGCGCTCGCTGGCCGTGGCTGCCAGCGACCTGGCTGCCATGGGCGCCACCCCCATCGGCTTCACCCTTGCCCTGACCTTGCCCGAGGTCAGCGCCGACTGGCTGCAAGCCTACGCCAGCGGCCTCAACCGCATGGCCGGCCACTGCCAGCTAAGCCTTATCGGTGGCGACACCACTCGCGGCCCCCTGAGTATCACCATGACCGTGTTCGGCCGGGTTCCGGTGGGGCAGGCGTTGCGCCGTGGCGGGGCTCGTCCGGGCGACTTGCTGTGCGTGGGCGGTGAGCTGGGCAATGCGGCGGGTGCCTTGCCGCTGGTGCTGGGCCAGCGCCAGGCGGATGCCGCGCTGGCGCAACCGTTGCTCGACCATTACTGGTCACCATCGCCACAGTTCGCCCTGGGCCAACTGCTGCGCGGGCGTGCCACCTCGGCGCTGGATATTTCCGACGGCTTGCTGGCCGACTGCGGGCATATCGCCAAGGCCTCCCGTGTGGCGCTCGAGGTGAACCTGGAGCAGGTACCGGTGTCAGCCGCTCTGCAGGGGTTCCTCGGCGCCGAGGCGGCCGTGCAGGCGGCGCTGACCGGTGGCGACGACTATGTGCTGGCGTTCACCTTGCCGCCAGCCGAGCTTTCATCCCTGCAGGCACAAGGCCTGGCGGCGTTCCATGTCATCGGGCGGGTGCTCGAAGGGCAGGGTGTGAGCCTGCGCGACCGGCAGGGCCAGGACATCACCCCGCGGCAACGCGGCTATCAACATTTTAGGGAGACACCGTGACCGATCACCCCAACCAGGTGCCTGCGGAGTTTGTTCCGCCTTCGGTCTGGCGCAACCCGTGGCACTTCATCGCCTTCGGTTTCGGTTCTGGCACCTTGCCAAAGGCGCCGGGCACCTGGGGCTCGCTGGTGGCCATACCGTTCATCCCGCTGTGGCAGATGCTGCCCGACTGGGGCTACTGGCTGTTGCTGGGCGTGAGCATGCTGTTCGGCTTCTGGCTATGCGGTAAGGTCGCCAATGACTTGCGCGTGCACGACCATGAAGGCATTGTCTGGGACGAGATCGTCGGCATGTGGATAACCCTCTGGCTGGTGCCGGAAGGCTGGCAGTGGCTGCTGGCGGGGTTCCTGATGTTCCGCTTCTTCGACATTCTCAAGCCGTGGCCGATCCGCTGGGTCGACCGCCATGTGCATGGGGGTGTTGGCATCATGCTCGACGATATCCTGGCTGGCGTGTTTGCCTGGCTGGGGATGCAGGTTCTGGTTTGGGCGGTTGCCTGATACAGGGAGCGTGTGAATGGCCATGAGGACCGTGCTGCTGGCAATGCTGCTGAGCCTTGCCCCGTGGGCGGCGGCTGCCGAGGGTGTGCCGAAACAGATCCACCTGGTCAGCGAAGAGTGGCTCGACTACACCAACGCCGACGGTACCGGGGTAGCCTGGGATGTGCTGCGCAAGGTGTTCGAGCCGGCCGGGGTCAAGGTAGTGACCCAGAGCGCGCCCTACAGCCGTGCGGTCGGGCTGGTGAAGCGTGGCGAGGCTGACGCCTGGGTAGGCTCGTACAAGGAAGAGAACGACGACAACCTGTACCCGCGCTGGCACTTCGACATGGACCACATCTACGCGCTAGGGTTGGTCAGCAAGCCAGTGCCTACTCGGCAGACCATAGGCCGCTACCGCTTGGCCTGGGTGCGTGGCTACGACTTCGGTAGCTATCTGCCCGATGTGCATGACTTCCGCGAAGTCCAGCGCCGCGAAGGCATCCTGCCGATGCTCGAGCATGACCGCGTGGACTTCTACATCGATGCGCTGACCGAGATCGACTACGTGCTCGGCCAGACCTCCCAGCCCGAGCGCTTCCGCCGCACCCATGTGGCCGAACTGCCGCTGTACCTGGCCTTTGCCCGCAGCGACCAGGCCAAGGCCCTGCGCGACCTGTTCGACAAGCGCATGGCCGAGCTGGTGCGCAGTGGTGAGCTGAAGCCGATCTTCGAGCACTGGCAGCAGCCGTATCCGTTCAGCCCGGATAGCAAACCGCATTGAGGCGCAGAGCACCAAGGCCTGTGCGGTCCCTGTGGGAGCGGGTTTACCCGCGAACACCGGCGAAGCCGGTGCCAGGCACCGCGTTACCTTCTTCGCGGGTAAACCCGCTCCCACAGAAGCCCGCGTAGGGGGCAGGGTTGATCGATGGCCTAATAAGCATCGAACTTTTCGATCTTACCCCACGGTATTCAGCCAGCCCACATCCCCCAACCTGCTGATACAATCGGCGCACGAGAAATTTTCAACTTATTCCAGGAGCACAACGTGCCCGTCGTCTTTGTTGCCGCCTCTAAACTCCCGACTCCCTTCGCGACCTTCACCATGCATGGCTTCCTCGACGAAGCCACTGGCCGTGAGCACGTGGTGCTCAGCCTGGGTGACATCGCGGACGGCCAGCCGGTGCTGGGGCGCCTGCACTCCGAGTGCCTGACCGGCGATGCCCTGTTCAGCCAGCGCTGCGACTGCGGCTCGCAGCTGGAAGCCGCGCTGCAGGCCATCGCCCGTGAAGGCCGTGGCGTGCTGCTGTACCTGCGCCAGGAAGGCCGTGGCATCGGCCTGCTTAACAAGATTCGCGCCTACGAGCTGCAGGATGGTGGCGCCGATACCGTCGAGGCCAACGAGCGCCTGGGCTTTGCCGCCGACCAGCGCGACTACGCCATGTGCCTGCCGATGCTGGAGCACCTGGGCGTGAAGTCGTTGCGCCTGATGACCAACAACCCGCGCAAGGTCAAAGCCCTGACCGACATGAACATCGTCGTCGCCGAGCGCGTACCGCTGCACACCGGGCACAACCCGCACAACCGCTACTACCTGGCGACGAAGGCCGGCAAGCTGGGCCACATGCTGGGTAACGAGCACCAGGGCGAGGTGCCTCAGGCGTGACCCGCGCCGAGGTCAAGCGGCGCCTGGCGCTGGCCTGGTGGCAGTACCTGGCGGTGGGCCTGGTGCCGCTGCCAGTGATGGCCTGGGCCTTCGGTGGCGGTGATGCGCTGGCCTCGGTGCTGGCCATGCCACTGTTCATTGCCGGCGCGGCGACCATGTTCCTCAGCCTGCCGCGCTTCGGTGCCTACAAGCGCGCCCTCATCGCCACATCCAAGGTGCTCGGCACTGGTGAAGAGCCCGCCGCCTGGATCGAGCTGGCGCGGGTGCGGCGCCTGGCCATTCTGTATGCCTGCTTCCCGGCCTGGGTCGCCGCCTTGTCGGTGCTGGTCGGCCTCGAGGCGGTGCCGCAGATCCTGCTGGCGTTGTCCACCGCAGTGGTGCTGTACCTCTATCGCATTCCACGCCAGCTCGGCTGATGCGCCTGCTGCCCGGCCTGCTGGTGCTGTTCGCCTGTTCCGCACTGGCCGCCGAACCCCTGCGGGTGGTCAGCCTGGCCCCGTCGATGAGCGAGATCATGCTCGAACTGCAGGCCGATGACCTGCTGGTCGGTGTGCTCGACGGTGGCGAACGGCCGGCGGCGCTGCGCGAGTTGCCCTCGGTGGGGCGCCAGGGGCAACTGGACCTCGAACGCCTGCTCAGCCTGCGCCCCGACCTGTTGCTGCTGTGGCCGGGCAGCGTGCCGCCGGCGCAACGCGACCAGCTCAAGCGCCTGGGTATCGCAACGTACAGCGCAGAACCCCATGATATCGACCAGCTGATCGAGCAGATCGAAGCCATCGCCGAACGAATCGGCCGTGCCGAACAGGGCCATCGGTATGCCCAGGCCCTGCGTGAACGACTGCGTCAGCTGCGCCAGCAGTATCGACGGGACGAGCCCTTGCAGGTGTTCTACCAGGTCTGGGACCGACCGCTGTATACGCTCGGTGGCCGGCAGGTGGTCAGCGATGCCCTGGCCGTTTGCGGCGCGCGTAATGTCTTCGCCGATTTCACCCAGGCGGCGCCGCAGGTAAATGTGGAGTCTGTGCTGCTGCGCAACCCGCAGGTCATTCTGGCGGGAGATCAGGCGCAGCTGGCGGGTTGGAAGGCCTGGCCACAACTGCGTGCAGTTGCCGATGATCGTTTACTGGTGGTGCCAGACAAGGGCCTGGAGCGGCCTAGTGGGCAGATGATCGAAGCTACGGCGCGTTTGTGTGCGTTGCTCGAGGCTAAAGCACCAACGCCCAGGTGAGGTTCTGCTAGGGCTGCGCCCTCCATCGCTGGCAAGCCAGGCTCCTACAGGGATAGCGCATGGCTTGAGGCTGGCGCGGTCGAGGTAGGAGCTGGCTTGCCGGCGAAAGGGCCGCAAAGCGGCCCCCAAGGGATTACAACCCGAGCCTGGCCATCCGAGCTTTCACCGAAGCCTCGATCCCAGCCGCATCCAGCCCGCACTCAGCCAGCATCTGCGCCGGCTTGGCATGCTCGACATAGATGTCCGGCAACCCCAGGTGCAGCAGCGGTTTCACGATCGCCTGGCTGGCCAGGAACTCACCCACAGCCGCACCGGCACCGCCCATGATGGCGTTTTCTTCGATGGTTACCAGCAGCTCATGGCTTGCAGCCAGCTCCAGCACCAGCGCCTCGTCCAGCGGTTTGACGAAACGCATGTCCACAACGGTAGCGTTGATCTGCTCGGCAACCTGCATGGCCTCGGCCAGTTGCACGCCGAACACCAGCAAAGCGACTTTCTCGCCCTGGCGACGGACCACGCCCTTGCCGATTTCCAGCGGCTCCAGGTCACCGCTGATCGGCGCGTTCGGGCCGGTGCCACGCGGGTAGCGCACAGCCGCCGGGCCGTTGTACAGGTGGCCGGTGCTGAGCATCTTGCGCAGTTCGTTTTCGTCGCTTGGGGTCATCACCAGCATGCCCGGGATGCAGCGCAGGTACGACAGGTCGTAGCTGCCCGCGTGGGTCGGGCCGTCTTCGCCGACCAGGCCGGCGCGGTCGATGGCGAACAGCACGTCAAGATTCTGTACCGCCACGTCGTGGATCAGCTGGTCGTAGGCGCGCTGCAGGAAGGTGGAGTAGATCGCCACCACCGGCTTGCTGCCCTCGCAGGCCATGCCGGCCGCCAGGGTCACGGCATGTTGCTCGGCGATTGCCACGTCGAAGTAACGCTCCGGGTAGCGCTCGCTGAACTCGACCAGGTCGGAGCCTTCCTTCATCGCCGGGGTGATGCCCACCAGGCGGTTGTCGGCGGCAGCCATGTCGCACAGCCACTGGCCGAACACCGCGGAGTATTTCGGGCCGCTGGCTTTCTTCGGTGCGGCGGGTTTGTCGGCCGGCTCCAGCTTGGTGATGGCGTGGTAGCCGATAGGGTCGATCTCGGCCGGGGCGAAGCCCTTGCCCTTCTTGGTCACCACGTGCAGGAACTGCGGGCCCTTGAGGTCACGCATATTCCGCAGGGTGGCGATCATGGTCGGCAGGTCGTGGCCGTCGATCGGGCCGATGTAGTTCCAGCCCAGTTCTTCGAACAGCGTGCCCGGCACCAGCATGCCCTTGGCGTACTCCTCGGTGCGGCGGGCGATCTCCCAGGCGCCTGGCAGGCGCGACAGCACTTTCTTGCTGCCTTCGCGCATGCTCGCGTAGGTGCGGCTGGAGAGGATCTTGGCCAGGTAGTTGGACAGGCCGCCGACATTGCGCGAAATCGACATGTCGTTGTCGTTGAGGATCACCAGCATGTCGGCGTTGACTTCCTGGGCGTGGTTCAACGCCTCGAAGGCCATGCCGGCGGTCAGCGCGCCGTCACCGATCACCGCGATCGACTTGCGGTCGCTGTTCTGCAGGCGGGCGGCAATGGCCATGCCCAGTGCGGCGCTGATCGAGGTGCTGGAGTGGCCGACGCCGAAGGTGTCGTACTCGCTCTCGCTGCGGCGCGGGAAGGCGGCGATGCCGTCCTTCTGGCGCAGGCTGAGCATGCGGTTACGGCGCCCGGTGAGGATCTTGTGCGGGTAGGCCTGGTGCCCCACGTCCCACACCAGCCGGTCGTCGGGGGTGTCGAAGACATAGTGCAGGGCGATGGTCAGCTCGATGACGCCCAGGCCGGCACCAAAATGCCCACCGGTCTGACCCACGGTGTAGAGCAGTTCCTGGCGCAGTTCGTCGGCCAGGGTCTCCAGGTCGGCTTCGGCCAGCCGGCGCAGGCCGGCAGGCGTGTCAGCGCGGTCGAGCAACGGCGTGACCGGGCGTTCGCGGGGGATCTCTTGAAACGTCGTGGGCATCAGGCGAGTCGTTATAGGTGTGTGAAGACGCGGCAGTTTACCCCATTGTAGGAAATACTGCCCATTCAACCACGGGTTACGCGGCCCCTGTGGGAGCGGGTTCACCCGCGAATGCGGCGGTAAACTCAACATCGCATTCGCGGGTAAACCCGCTCCCACAGGGATTGGTGTCGTTGCTTAATTGCGGCGTTCGACGATGTAACGCGCCAACGCCCGCAGCGGTTCGGCCTTTTCGCCGAACCCTTGCAGTGCGACCAGCGCCTGGTCGCGCAGTTCGATCCCATAGGCCTTGGCCGCTTCCAGGCCCAGCAGCGCCGGGTAGGTCGGTTTGTCACGGGCGATATCGGCCCCCTGGCGTTTGCCCAGGGTGGCGGTGTCGCTTTCCACGTCAAGGATGTCGTCCTGCACCTGGAACGCCAGGCCGATGGCCTGTGCATAGGTCTGCAAGGCATCCAGTTGCGCCTGTTCGGCGCGGGCGCTGGCCAGGGCGCCGAGGCGCACGCTGGCTTCGATCAGCGCGCCGGTCTTGTGCCGGTGCATGAACTCCAGCGCCTGCTGGTCCAGCTTCAGGCCAACCGAGCCCAGGTCGATGGCCTGGCCACCGACCATGCCTGCCGGGCCGGCAGCCTTGGCCAGGGCCTGGACCATGGCCAGGCGAATGCTGTCAGCCTGTGGGCTCAGGCGCGGGTCGAGCAGGGCGCTGAAGGCCAGGCTCTGCAGACCGTCGCCGGCGAGGATCGCGCAGGCTTCATCGAAGGCTTTGTGGGTGGTCGGCTGGCCGCGGCGCAGGTCGTCGTCATCCATGGCCGGCAGGTCGTCATGCACCAGCGAGTACGCGTGGATCAGTTCCACCGCACAGGCTGCGCCGTTGGCCTGTTCGGCCGGGGCGCCCAATGCTTCGCAGGCCGCGTAAGCCAGCAGCGGACGAACGCGTTTGCCACCGTTCATCACGCTGTAGCGCATGGCGGTGTAAAGGCGTTCGAGTTCCTTGGTCGGGGCGACGAACAACGGTTCGAGGGCGGCGTCGACCCGCGCCTGGCAGCTGGCCTGGTAGGTGCCGATCATGCTTCCGGCTCCGCGTCGAAGGGCTGGGCAGCCAGTTCGCCATCGCGTTCCAGCAGGATCTGCACCTTCTGTTCGGCCTGGGCCAGGGCACCCTGGCAATCGCGGGTCAGGGCGATGCCTTGCTCGAAGGCGGCCAGCGACTCTTCCAGCGACAACTCGCCGTTCTCCAGGCGCTCGACCAGTGCTTGCAGGTCTGCGAGGGATTGCTCGAAATCGAGGGAGGCTTTTTTGCGGGCCATGGCGACTGTCTCGGTAGCATTCAGAACGGCGCGACACTAGCAGAGCGGGGCGGGGGGAGCAAACTTCCGGCAGCCTGAGGTTGCACTTGCCGGCCTCTTCGCGGGTAAACCCGCTCCCACAGGTACTGCACCGGTTCCGAGTCTGCGCGGTCCCTGTGGGAGCGGGTTTACCCGCGAATGGGCCGCAAAGCGGCCCCGTGCGGTGGATCAGGCTGGCTCTGCCTCGAGCTCCAGCATGGCCTCACGGTACCGCGCCAGTTCCTCGATGGTCAGCACCGGCAGATTGTATTGCCGCGCATACACCGCCACCTGCTCGCCACGGGCCATCGTGCCATCGGGGTTCATCAGTTCGCACAGCACTGCCGCCGGGCGCAACCCGGCCAGGCGTGCCAGGTCTACCGAGCCTTCGGTGTGGCCACGGCGGGTCAGCACCCCGCCATTGCGGGCGCGCAGCGGGAATACATGCCCCGGGCTGACGATATGGCGCTGCTCCGCAGTAGAGCGCAATGCCGCGCCAATGGTGGTGATGCGGTCCTGGGCGGACACCCCGGTGGTGATGCCTTCCGCCGCCTCGATGGTGACGGTGAAGCCGGTGCCATGGCGGGCCTGATTGTTCTGCACCATGGGTGCCAGTTGCAGTTCGTCGACGGTGGCCTCGTCCAGGCACAGGCAGACGATGCCGCTGCAATCGCGAATCATCATGGCCATGGTCTGCAGCGAGATGTTCTCGGCGGCGGCGATGATGTCCGCTTCGTCCTCGCGGTCGTCGTCGTCGAGCAGCAGCACAGGGCGCCCGGCCCGGAAGGCGGCGATGGCGGCGCTGACATTGGGGAATTGCGGGTGGTGCGTGGTGGACATGAAACGCTCCTCGTGAATGATCGATGAACGTCTCGGGGCGAACAAAATGCGCGCGCAGGGGCGCCCGGATGGCCCCTGCCTGACGCCTTCTTTCATCCGGACTATGACCGTCGGCTCTGGAGTCTCACCAGATCTGCTGACCCCCGGCATGGCCGGGGCGCTCGCGGGCTCATCTTTCGATTTACCGCCGGTGGGGACTTTCACCCCGCCCTGAAGACCCGCCAAGCATACAGCACATTGCCACCTCGCTGGCAACCGACGGCTCTACGACCTTTGGCGGTATCATTCGGCTATGCATTCGAGGAACAGCCCCATGGACATTCTCCAGGTCGCCGGCGGCAAGCCGGTCAAGTTGTGGACCGACGGCGTACCGGTGGAAGACGACGCCCGCAAGCAACTGCTCAACACAGCCAGGATGCCGTTCATCTTCAAGCACCTGGCTGTGATGCCGGACGTGCACCTGGGCAAGGGCTCGACCATCGGCAGTGTGATCCCCACGGTTGGCGCAATCATCCCCGCCGCGGTGGGTGTGGATATCGGCTGCGGAATGATCGCCGCGCGCACGTCGCTGTACGCCCGCGACCTGCCGGACAACCTGCATGGCCTGCGCAATGCCATCGAGCACGCCGTGCCGCATGGCAAGACCTTCGGCAAACATGACCAGGGCGCCTGGGCCGATGTGCCAGCCAAGGCGGACAAGGCCTGGGGGCAGTTGGCCGGGCGCTTCAAGGCCATCACCGACAAGTACCCGCGCCTGGAGAAGACCAATAACCGCCATCACCTGGGGACGCTGGGCGGCGGCAACCACTTCATCGAGGTGTGCCTGGACGAGGCCGACCGCGTCTGGTTCATGCTGCACAGCGGCTCCCGGGGCGTGGGCAATGCCATTGGCAACCTGTTCATCGAACTGGCCCAGGCCGACATGCGCCAGCACCTGGCCAACCTGCCGGACAAGGACCTGGCGTATTTCGAGGAAGGCAGCCGCCATTTCGCCGACTACGTCGAAGCGGTGGAGTGGGCGCAGGACTACGCCAGGCAGAACCGCGAGCTGATGATGCTGGCGGTGGTCGGTGCGGCTCGCAAGGCGCTCGGTAAACCGTTCGAGGCCAGCCTGGAAGCGGTGAACTGCCACCACAACTATGTGCAGCGCGAGCAGCATTTTGGCCGAGAGGTGCTGGTGACGCGCAAGGGGGCGGTGTCGGCGCAGAAAGGGCAGTTGGGCATCATTCCCGGCTCGATGGGGGCCAAGAGCTTCATCGTGCGAGGGCTGGGCAACGAGGAGTCTTTCTGTTCCTGCAGCCATGGTGCCGGCCGGGTGATGAGCCGGACCAAGGCCAAGAGCCGCTTCACCGTGGAAGACCAGCGGCGGGCCACGGCGCATGTGGAATGCCGCAAGGACAAGGAGGTGATCGACGAGATCCCCATGGCCTACAAGGACATCGATGCGGTGATGCGCGCGCAGCAGGAATTGGTGGAGGTGGTGCACACCTTGCGGCAGGTGGTGTGTGTGAAGGGCTGACAGGTTTACCGAGATATCCCTTCATTCGAGCCGCGGTATGACTTCTGATAATCAGATTTTTCCCGTTGCGCGTAGGCCATTTCTGAAATAGCTTCCTAGCGCCCCAATGGCATGCCATTGCGCGCGCTTGAGGGTGGCTGCGTACGGGAGGTTTTCGAACCTGCCGGTTTCGTTCTCTGCCGGTCTTGCAGACCTGTACGTGGCCGCCACCCATCACACTGCAAGTAATGAGTGGCGGTTCTAGCCAATCAACTGAGAACCTCACCATGCTTAAGATTGTCCCCGATCCCCCCACGATATTCATTCCCTTGAAGACACCCTGATCCGGGCCACGGACTACGCGCTGTGCGCGGCGACCGTTGTGCATCAGGCCATGCTGCTGCCCGCTCAGCCTCGGACTTTGCACTGAGGCTTGAGTGATGTGTTGTCTGGGCCGGCCTTTTCGCGGGTAAACCCGCTCCTACAACGATCGGTGGTCCATGTAGGAGCGGGTTTACCCGCGAAAGGGCCCGTCCAGGCAGTCGAGAATTTTCAGGGGGTTCAAAAATGACCACAGAAGACACCCATTTCACTGTCGGCAAGACCACGTTCTACCAAGGCGAACACGGCACCCACCCACTGTTTCGCATCGAGCCCGGCATCCCCTGCCGCGATGCCCGCGAGCAGTCCTCAGAGTTGATGGGCTATGTCCGCGAACTGACCATCACCGGCCTGATGGATGAGAAGCCGATGATGATCTGGGCTGCGCACTACCTGAGTGCGATGGCCAAGGCGCTGATGGATGATGCTGAATTGGGCATGGGGCAGTGAGCGTTTGCCTTTAGGTCGCATGAGGGCCGCAAGGTGTTCGCCGCGGCAGTTTCAGCGCCTGTCAGACCGAGCGCCGCCCGCGCGGCGCTTCGCAGCACAAGGCTGCTCCTACATCTGTTTCGGGCCAGTCCTTCCTGTGTAATTCGCGTGCGAACGCCTTGGCGCATGCCGTGATAACGCGTCGCACAAACAAGGCGACCGCGCGCCCCTGGCACAGGCGATATTGGCCCGAAACAAATGTAGGAGCAGCCTTGTGCTGCGAAGCGCCGCGCGGGCGGCGCTCGGTCTCACAGGCGCTGCAAACCTGTCGGTATACACCTGATGGCCCGCTTGATTAGAGTGGCGCCTGGGGTGATACAGGCCAGTCAAGCCTTTCGACAAGCGAGGTGCAGGTGAGCGTTGATATCGAGTGTGTGGTGGTCGGGGCCGGCGTGGTCGGACTGGCGGTGGCGCGCGCCCTGGCCCAGGCTGGCCATGAAGTGCTGGTGGTGGAGGCGGGCGAGGGCATTGGCGTCGGGGTCAGCTCGCGCAACTCCGAGGTGATCCACGCCGGCCTGTATTACCCCGATGGCAGCCTGAAGGCGCAGTTGTGTGTCGAGGGCAAGCAACGCCTGTATGCCTATTGCGACAGTCGGGGCGTTGAATACCAACGCCTCGGCAAACTGATCGTCGCCACCGATGCGGCCCAGGTCGAAGGCTTGCAGCGCCTGCTGGAGCAGGGCCGGCGCAATGGTGTCGATGACCTGCAATGGCTCGACGCCGACCAAGCGCGTGAGTTGGAGCCGGCGCTGTCATGTGTCGCCGCGCTGTGGTCGCCGTCCACCGGCATCATCGACTCCCACGGTTTGATGCTCGCCCTGCTGGGTGACGCCGAGGCCGCAGGCGCCACCTTGGTACTGCATACCCCACTGCTTGCCGCGCGGGTGATCGAGGCCGGTTTCAGCCTGGACATGGGCGGTGCCGAGCCGATGAGCCTGACCTGCCAGCGGCTGGTCAACTGCGCCGGGTTATCGGCAGTTGAAGTCGCTGGGCACATCACCGGCCTCGATCCGGCCCATGTGCCCAAGGCCTATCTATGCAAAGGCAGCTATTTCAGCCTGAGCGGTCGCGCGCCATTTCGGCACCTGGTGTACCCCGCACCGGAGCACGCCGGCCTGGGCGTGCACATGACCCTCGACCTGGGCGGCCAGGCGCGCTTCGGCCCGGATGTGGAGTGGGTGGAAAATATCGACTACCCGGTAGACCCCCGACGCGGCGACAGCTTCTACGCTGCAGTACGGCGCTATTGGCCCGACCTGCCAGACGCCAGCCTGCAACCGGCCTACAGCGGCATCCGCCCGAAGATCAGCGGCCCGCAGGACCCGGCGGCAGACTTTGTCATCAGTACGCCCATCGAGCATGGCGTGCCGGGGCTGGTGAACCTGTTTGGTATCGAGTCACCGGGTTTGACCAGTTGCCTGGCATTGGCGGATCGCGTGCTGCGTACCCTGCGTGACAACTGAAGGCAGTGCCGAGCAGCCTTCAGTCTTTATGCATGTGCTGCTTGCCATCGCGATGAGTATGGGCCTTTGAATGCCCCTCATCATGCTGGCTTGCGCCCGAGGCCTGCTCACCATGGTGGCCAGGCACGTTGCCGCGGTGCTGGCCTTCATGGTTGTGCATTTCACTTTCGCCACCACCATGCTGGTGGCCGCCACTGGCCGCGACCATCGTTTTGTACTGCTCGGCGTTCAACTGAGGTAGCTGGTCCAGGAAGGCGACGATGCCCCAGATGTATTCATCGCCCATGCTCTTGCCCCAGGCCGGCATGCCGGAGGCCTTGATGCCGTGCTTGATGATCCAGAACGCCGCAGCAGGGTCGCCACCGATACCGCTTATGGTCAGGTTGGGGGGTGATGGATACAGAGCCTGGCTGAGCTCGGTCTTCTCGACGCCAGGGGCAAGGTGGCAACCGATGCACATGGCATTGTAGTTACCGGCGCCGGTACGAATCAGCGCTTCATCTTTCAGGTCTGGCACCTCGATGTCCCTGGCCCGTACTGCGATGGAGCGGTCCCGGGCCATGGCCAGAAACGCATGCACGGCGGGGAAATGGGGATCATCGGCCCCCACGTTGACCAGGCCGGAGTACGCAGCACCCAGCACGGCCACGCTGGCCACTGCGCCTGCTGCAACAAGCGTTGTTATTGTTCTTTTCATGTCTGGTTCTCAAAACCACATGCGGATACCGGCCACGAAACGCGCTTCATCCACATCACCACCGTCGTCGCGGACGAAATCGGCGGTTTTGCCGTAGGAGCGGCTCCAGGTGATGCCGATGTAGGGGGCGAACTGGCGGACAATTTCATAGCGCAGGCGCAGCCCGACTTCGGTATTTGCCAGTCCGGAACCCACACCGCGCCCAGGGTCGTTCTTGCCATAGAAGTTGACTTCAGCGGTCGGCTGCAGGATCAGGCGGTTGGTCAGCAGAATGTCATAGTCGCCTTCCAGGCGAGCGGCAGTCTGGCCGTTCTCGCCAATGAACGCGGTGGCTTCGGCTTCGAAGTCGTAAAGCGCCATGCCCTGGATACCGAACGCCGCCCAGGTCTGGGGAGATTCAGGCTTGAAGTCCTGGCGCACCCCGGCAACCACATCCCACCATGGGCTGATCGAGCGGCCGTACAGCAGCTGCAATTCGGCATCTTCGGTGACACCGTTGGTGCGTTCACCTTCGGAGCGGATCCACAGCCGGTTGATATCGCCGCCTACCCAGCCAGAAGCATCCCAGGCCAGCGTGCTGCCTTCATCCGCATCTTGGTACTCGAGCTGATCTAGCAGGAAGAAGCTGTTGATAGCACTGTCGTGCATCTGATGCCCACCCAATGGGGGGAAGGCTGCCTGGCGGTCGGCGTCGGTCAGGACCGGGATCGGGGTACGGCTTGTTGTCGGTGTATCCGCCGAGCCTTGGTTCATTGTCGAATGGTCCATAGCCTCATGATTCATAGCCTCATGATTCATAGCTCCATGATTCATCGCGCCATGGTCCATGCCCTGCATGCTGCCATGATCCATCTCGCCGTGGTCCATCATCGAATGGTCCATTTCTTCAGCGGCGAAGCTGGGCGCAGCGCCCAGCGCCCCCAGCGTAACGGTCAGTGCCAGCAGCGATGGTCGTGCCAGGCTATTGAGCATCTTTCCCTGCCTTGGCTTTGTTACTGCCATGGGATTCCATCATCTTGCCGTGGTCCATGCCCTGCATCGAACCATGGTCCATACCCTTCATGGCGTCATGGTTCATACCTTTCATCGAGCTGTGATCCATCCCTTTCATGGCGCCATGGTCCATGCCCTTCATCGCACCATGGTCCATGCCTTGGGCACTCCTGGCTTCCTTGGCATCGGCAGACTGCTGATCGTTGCCGTCGGACCAGGATGATGGGGCATAAACTGCAAACAGGCCGGCCATTGCAGCAGAAAGGAAAAACGCGCTTCGTTTCATTGGTTTGCTCATCTCGGATCTCCAGTTCATTCGTCCACACGGACTTCGCGGAACATGCCCATTTCCATGTGGAACAGCAGGTGACAGTGATAGGCCCAACGTCCTAAAGCATCTGCAGTGACGCGGTAGCTTCGTTTTGAGCCAGGCGGCATGTCGATCGTGTGTTTGCGCACCATGAAGTTGCCGTTCTCATCCTCCAGGTCGCTCCACATGCCATGCAGGTGGATGGGGTGAGTCATCATGGTGTCGTTGACCAGGGTGATGCGCAGGCGCTCGCCATACTTGAGGCGCAATGGCTCGGCATCGGAAAACTTGATGCCGTCAAAGGACCAGGCGAACTTTTCCATGTGGCCGGTGAGGTGCAGCTCGATTGTGCGACCTGGCGCGCGGCCGTCCGGGTCCGGGAAGGTGCTGCGCAGGTCCGCATAGGTCAGCACACGGCGGCCGTTGTCACGCAGCCCGATGCCCGGATCGCCCAGTTTTGGCGTAGGGGTCATCGTCTGCATGTCGACCAGGGGGTTGTTGGTCTCGGATTCTGGGTGGCTCTGCATGGCTGCGTTGGCGCCAGCCATGTTGCCATGGTCCATGCCGGCCATGCTGCCGTGGTCCATGCCAGCCATGTCGCCGTGATCCATGCCAGCCATGCTGCCGTGGTCCATTCCACCCATACCGCCATGGTCCATGCCCATATCGCTCATGGAAATGATCGGCCGTGGATCGACAGCTGGAACAGGGGCTTGCAAGCCTTCGCGAACAGCCAGGGTGCCCCTGGAATACCCGGTGCGGTCCATGGATTGAGCGAAAATGGTGTAAGCCTGCTCGCTTTCGGGTTCGACGATGACATCGTAGGTTTCGGCAACGGCAATGCGGAACTCGTCGACCGAAACGGGCTTTACATGCTGCCCGTCCGCCGCGACAACCGTCATCTTCAGGCCGGGAATTCGCACATCGAAATACGTCATGGCCGAGCCGTTGATGAAGCGCAGGCGGATTTTCTCGCCCGGCTTGAACACGCCCGTCCAGTTACCGTCGGGGGCCTGGCCGTTCATCAGGTAGGTGTAGGTGTAGCCGCTCACGTCAGCGAGATCGGTGGGGCTCATTTTCATCTCGGCCCACATCTTGCGGTCGGCTACCGCGGCGGACCAGCCCATTTCGCTCACATCGTTGACGAAATCGCCCACCGTGCGCTTGTGGTAGTTGTAGTAGTCGGACTGCTTCTTGAGCTTGGACAGCACCCGTGCAGGGTCTTCATCCGTCCAGTCGCTGAGCATGACCACGTAGTCCCGGTCATAGGTGAACGGCTCAGGCTCTTTCGCGTCGATGACCAGGGCGCCATACACCCCGACCTGCTCCTGGAAACCGGAGTGGCTGTGGTACCAGTAGGTGCCGTTCTGCTGGACCTTGAACTTGTACTCATACATGCCGTCGGGGGCGATGCCATGGAAGCTCAGGCCCGGCACCCCGTCCATGTTCGCCGGCAGGATGATGCCGTGCCAGTGGATGGAGGTGTCCTGCTGCAAGCGGTTGCGCACACGCAGCGTGACGGTATCGCCTTCGCGCCAGCGCAGGATGGGCCCGGGAATGGAGCCGTTGATGGCCATCGCTGTGCGCGCAGCGCCGGTAATGTTGACCGGCAGCTCACCGATGTAGAGATCGAAGTCCGTGCCGCTCAGCACACTCGGTTGGCCCGGGCTGGTCACGGCCCAGACCGGCGCGCGCCACATGCCAAGCCCGCCAAGCAGTCCGGTAGCGGCCAGGCCTTTGACGAAAGAGCGTCTGGTGGTTTTGCTTTGCATGCCGTTGCGTCCAGTCAGTCGAAAAGTTGCTGGTATTCAGGCGGTTCAACGCCCCAGCCCGTGGGGCTAGAAGCCCCCCACAATCTTCCTTAACGCTAGCGGACCTGCGCTGTCAGCTGGCTGAGCTTCAGATTACTTTTCTGTCAGCTTGTGGTGGGTCAAATTCAGTAAGCGCGCCGCGCGGCCTGTGGGAGCGGGCGTGCCCGCGAAGGGCTGCAAAGCAGCCCCATCAAGGGGCTCTTTGGCCTGGCCGCTACTCGATGCGCAGCGCCGCGACCGGATGCAAGCGAGCCGCCCGCACGGCCGGGGCCAGGCCGGCGAGAATGCCGAGCACCGCCGCCAGCAGCAGCGCCAGCAGCAGAAACAGCGGTTGCAGCGCCAAGGGCAGGCTCGGCATGGCCAGGTGCAGTAGCCCCAGCAGCAGGCCCATCAACAGCAGGCCAAGCAGGCCACCGGCCAGGGACAGCAGCGTCGCTTCAGCGAGAAACAACCCAAGTACCTGCCGCGGACTGGCGCCAATCGCCCGCAACAGGCCGATTTCTGCCGTGCGCTCGCCCACAGTGGTCGTCATGATGGTGAGAATGCCGACGGCGCCGACCAACAGCGAAATGCCCCCCAAGGCACCAATGGCCAGGCTCAGGGTGCCGAGAACGCGGTTGAAGCTGCGCAGCATGTCGTCCTGGGTGGTCAGGCTGAAGTCCTCCGCACCGTGTCGTTCGCCGAGCACCTCGCGAATCTGCCGGCTCAACGCCCGTGAAGTGGTACCGGCGCCAAACACCACATGGGCTTTGACCACCCCGGTGCGGTTGAACAGGCTTTCCGCCCAGTCCACCGGGATGTAGGCGATATCGTCGAGGTTGAAACCGAGCAACTGGCCTTTCTCCGCCATCACGCCGATCACCCGGAAACGTACGCCGCCGACGCGGATCAGCTCACCCAGCGGGTTGCGCGCACCGAACAGCTCGGTACGCAGCTGATGGCCGAGCACCACATAGGGCGGCGAACGGCCGTCACGGGCCGGGGGCAGGAACTCGCCCAGGCTCAGTTGCATGCGCCAGGCCTGTGCCATCTGATGGCCGCCACCGAGAATGTCGCTGCGCCGGCTCAGGTGACCGAACTGGATATTCCCGCTGCCCTGAATGATCGGCACCGCCGCCTCGACATGCGGCAAGCGCCGCAGGGCGTCGGTGTCACTGATGGTCAGTGGCCGCACGCTGCCAAGCAGGCCGCCGAGGCCGCTGGTCTGGGTCTTGCCCGGGCGCACGGTGATGATCCGCGTACCAAACTGCGAGAAGTTCTCCAGCACATAGCCGCGCACGCCTTCGCCTATGGCCGTGAGCAGCGCCACGGCGGCTATGCCGATCGCTACCCCGAGCAGGGTCAGCAGGCTGCGCAGCGGGCGGCAGGTCAGCGCCGAGCTGGTCAGCCGGAAACCATCTTGCCAGCGCATCAGTGCGCCCCCGGCGGGCGTAGCGCCGCCACCGGCTCCAGCGCCGAGGCCCGAGCGGCAGGCAGCCAGGCGAAAAGCAGCGCCGTGCCGAGTGCCAGCAGCACGGCGCCAACCCGCGCCCACCAGGGGGCATAGAGCGGCAGATCGAACGCCAGGCGCCCCAGCCAGAGCAAGGTTTCGGCCAGCAGCAGCCCTGCCAGTGCCCCTGTCAGGGCCAACAGCGCCGCCTCGCCGAGGAACAGCAGGCGCAGCTGCGCCGCCGTCACGCCTATGGCTTTGAGCAGGCCGATCTCGGCGGTGCGCTGGCTTACTGCAATCCAGGTCACGTTCATGATCAGGATGCCTGCCACCAGCAGGCTGATCGCGGCAATGCCGGCCACCGCCAGGGTCAGCACCGCGAGTATCTGGTCGAAGGCGCTGAGCAGGCTGTCCTGGCTGACGAGGGTAACGTCCTCCTCACCCTCGTGACGCTCCTTGAGCGCGGCGAGTATCAGCTGCTTGCTACGGTCGAGAAAGCTCGGACCATGCACCTCGACAAACACCCGCGACAACCCCTCGCTATTGAACAAGGCCTGGGCACTGGCCACCGGGATGATCAACATCTCGGCGAAATCCATCCCCAGCGATTCGCCCCGCTCGCCGAGAATGCCAACCACCCGGAAGCGCCGGTCGCCAGCGCGCAACCATTCACCCAGGGCCGGGCGAGCCCCGAACAGCTCGCGCCGGAGTTTGCCGCCGATCACGCAGACGGCTTCGGCCTGCTCAGGGTCCAGCGTCGGCAGGGGTTGGCCTTGTACGACGGTCAGTTGGCGAATGGCGAAGAAGTCCCGGGTGGTGCCCAGCGTCAGCACTTCACGATTGCGGTTGCCGACTATCACCTCCATCTGCCCGGCCTGCTGCGGCGCGACCCGGCGGATGCCCGGCAACCGGGTGATGGCCTGGACATCCTGCAAGGTCAACTCGTGTGGCGTCAGCCCGGTGAGCGGCGGCATTCGCCCGGTGGTTTCCTTGCGCCCCGGGAAAACGATGAGTATGTCGCGCCCGAGCAGCGAGAACTCGTTCAGGACAAAGGCCCGCGCCCCCGCGCCAAGACCGGTGAGCAGATTGACCGCGACCACCCCGATAGCGATGGCCAGCAGTAGCATCAGGCTGCGTGAGCGATGCCCACGCAAGGCACCTAGCCAGAAGCCCAGGGCATCGGCAGCGCGCATCAGGCCAGCGCCCACTGCGGCGCAATACTGTGGATCCGCCCATCACGCATGTGCAGCTGGCGCTGTGCACGGGCGCCCAGGTTGGCATCGTGGGTCACCACTATCAGGGTCAGGCCCTCGCCGTTGAGCTCCTCCAGCAGGCTGAAGACCTCTGCGCCGGCCTGGCTATCGAGATTTCCGGTGGGTTCGTCGGCCAACAGCAGCGCCGGTTGCATGACCATCGCCCGGGCGATCGCCACGCGCTGGCGCTGGCCACCGGACAGCTCGGCCGGGCGGTGGGCAATGCGCTCGCCCAGCCCCAGGCGTGCCACCAATTGGCTGCTGCGCTTGCGCCGTTGTGCCGCACCAATGCCGGCAAGGACCATCGGCAGCTCGATGTTTTCCAGCACCGTCAGCCGTGCGATCAGGTGGTAGGACTGGAACACGAAACCTATCAGCCGGCTGCGCAACTGGGCGCGGCGCGCCTCGCTCAGGGCCGCCGTGGCCTCGCCCTGCAGCCAGTATTCGCCGGCGCTCGGCGCGTCGAGCAGGCCGAGGATGTTCAGCAAGGTCGACTTGCCCGAGCCCGACGGGCCCATCACCGCCATGTAGTCACCGGCGGCGATGTCCAGGTCCAGGCCATCCAGTCCCATCACCTGCTGTTCGCCCAACTGGAAGCTGCGGCTACCGCCGCGCAGGCGGATCATTTCTCGGTCTCCGCGGCATCCGCCGGGATCACCGCCACGGTATCCTTGAGCCCTTCCTGCTCGTGGCTGGCGACTATGCGTGCGTCCTCGTCCAGCCCTGCAAGCACCTCGGTCCAGCGCCAGTTGCTCAGCCCGGTTTGCACCTGCACCTCGCGCAACACCCGGGCGCTCGGGTCGTATCGCAGCACGCGTTGCCCCTCCAGCAGGGTCTCGGTGGGGATGCGCAAGGCACCCGCGTGCTGCTCCAGGAGGATCTCGACATCGGCGCTATAGCCGGTGAGTAGGGCCAGGTCTGCCGGCGGCTGGTCGAAGCGCACCTCGACATCGACGGTGCGCGCCTGCTTCTCCAGTTCGCGCACATAGGGCGCGATGCGGCTGACGCGGCCGGTGAAATGCTGACCACGGAAGGCATCCAGGCTGATCCGTACGGCGGTTCCGGGGTGAACCCGGGCAGCGTCCACCTCATCGATCGGTGCCTCTACAAACAGGCAGCTGTCGTCGATCAGGTCGACTGCCGGCGGCGTGGGAATACCTGGCGGCGACGGGGTGACGAACTCGCCGAGTTCGCCGTTGATTTCTGCGACGATGCCGGCGAATGGTGCACGCAGAGTTGTCTGTTCCAGCAGTGAACGCTGCAACTGCAGGCTGGCGTCGGCCTCGCGGATCAGCACGGCACTGGCACTGCACATCAACTTCGCCAGGTTGGCCTTGGTCGTGGCCTGATCGAGGCGGTCGGCGGCAATCAACTTGCGGTCGGCCAACTGGCCGAGGCGATCAAGGTCGCGCCGGTCCAGCAGAGCTTGCTGGCAGCGCTGTTCGCGGCTGTTGCGCTGGGCCTCCAGCCGCGCCTCGGCTTCCTGTAGCCTGGCCTGTTGCTCGTCCTGCCGCAGGCGCATGAGCACCTGACCCGGCTGGACCCGCTGGCCCTCGCTGACCAGCAACTCGGCAACCTGGCCGCCGACATTGAAGGACAGGTGCGAGCGTCGACAGGACTTCAGCGTACCCGCGCGCGTGTTGGCCACCACCGTCTCCACCGGTCCCCGCTCAACTTCCAGCAGCCTGACCGGCACCGGCTGCGGTCGACTCAACCAGCCGCCCAACACCACGAGACAAGCCAGGATCGACGAGCCAATCAATAATTTGCGCATGGACTACACCTCCTCCCATATGGCTTGAGCCTAGATCAGGAGGGTGAAAGCTCTACGCGAAACGTCATTTATCCGACGATTTTCGGATGAGCGTTAGTATAGTGTCAGATAAATGGCGAATGAGATTTTTTTCGCTCACGCAGCGGCGATTCCCTGGCCATGGGAAGGCTGCAGAAAGTTTCAGAGGATGGGAATGGCGGGCATTAAAAAGCCGGCTTGTGGCCGGCTTCTCGGGGACGCTTCCGACTAATTTATGGTAAGCCGCAATCGCCTTAACTGTGTGGCCATCAAGGGCCTGAAAGAGATGGCAGATGCCCGTGTGGGATATCGCCGAGCCCTCTGGACCGCGGCTTGCGCCGGTCGGGGCTGAATGTGCGGCGTAGCATACAAGGGCGCGCGCAGGATGCCCAGCAAAAAATGGCACAGGTTGTTTCAGTCGGGCCGTTGCTGGCGGAAATGCGACCAGTGGAACACCCAGCCCAGGACCTTTAGCCCTTGTGTCTGGCGCTGGGCGGCGGTGTAGCGTTCGACCGCATAGTTGCGCCGATCATGGCTGTGCAGGTACAGCGTGCCGTGCTGGCCGAGGCTGAGGTTGTTAACCCTGAGCGCGCCGTTGTGCAGCAGGGCATAGGTTTCGCCCTCGACCACCTGGGTCATGCCCAGGTCGATGGCCAGGGTAGCTTGCAGCGGAATCAGCGGGGTCATGTTGCTGGCGGGCATGGCCAGGCAGATGGCGTCGTCGGCATGCACTCCCAACCCTTTCAGGGCTTTTGCGGGCAGGCACAGGTGTTTGCCGGCCACGGGCGACAGCAGGCCGTTGTGCAACTCGTAAAAGGGCACCTTCAATGTACGGCCGCCTTGCGCCGATAGCGGCGTGTGCGGGTTGGCGGGCGCCGGCTCCGGTGGGCAGGTGCGCAGGATCGGGTTGTGGTGTTTGGGGCCTTCGCCCGTGCGCAACCAGCGACGATGCACGCAGAACAGGTCCGCCATTTCGTCCAGCCGGGCCAGGGGCACGCCGCGCTTGAGCCAGTTGTTGACGTGCTGGGGCGTGACGCTGCGCTGGGCGGCGAAATCGGAAGGGGTCAGGCCACATTCGTGGAGGAGGGCTTTGAGTCTGTCACCGGATGTGTTCATGGCGGCGAGTGTAGCGGCGGGGTGCCAGCAAGGATATGAACCGGATGTTGATGGGGCTTGTGTGAAAAGCGCCTGTTTGTAGGGCGTTGGAGTAGGACTGCGTAGGATTTTTTACTCTCCCAGGCAAGTGCGCGGTTCCTGTGGGAGCGGGTCGGCATCTAGAATTTGAGCAAGACAGTTGTTCCCACAAAAGTGCTGCGCAGGCAGGTCATCCAGTGCCAGGGCGACCAGCCATCCATCAGGCATAAAAAAACCCCGCCGAGGCGGGGTTCTTCATGCAATCGGTATCAGCCCTTGTAGGCAGCAACCGATTTGGTGATCGCGGCGCGGGCGGCGTCAGCGCCTTCCCAGCCTTCGATCTTGACCCACTTGCCCTTCTCGAGATCTTTGTAGTTGGCAAAGAAGTGCTCGATCTGCTGGATCAGCAGGGCTGGCAGGTCGGTGTATTCCTTCACGTCGACGTACAGCTGCGACAGCTTGTCGTGAGGAACAGCGATGACCTTGGCGTCGCCGCCGCCGTCGTCGGTCATGTTCAGCACGCCGACCGGACGGGCGCGGATAACCGAACCTGGGGCTACCGGGTAAGGGGTAACGACCAGCACGTCCAGCGGATCACCGTCATCGGCCAGGGTGTTCGGGATGAAGCCGTAGTTGGCTGGGTAGAACATCGGGGTAGCCATGAAACGGTCGACGAACAGGGTATCGCTGTCCTTGTCGATCTCGTATTTGATCGGCGCGTGGTTGGCCGGGATCTCGATGGCGACGTAGATGTCGTTCGGCAGGTCTTTGCCCGCCGGAATCTTGCTGTAGCTCATTGGGCAGTGCCCCCGTGTTTGACCAAAAAAGTGGCGGCGATTATAGGCACATTCTGCATGGGCATGCCACGCCTGGCCTGATGTGCGGCCCCGTCAGGCGTGGCTTTCGCGGTATTCCGGGTGTTCGGCCTGCAGCCGGCACAGGCGCGCCAGCGGGTCTTGGCGGTAGAACAGCGACAACTGGCGGTAGACCTGTGGATAAGCCTGTTGCAGCAGGTCGGGAGCACTAAAGAAGTACTCGCTGGTGACGGCAAAGAACTCCGCGGGGTTCTCTGCGGCATAGGGATCGATGGCGGTTTCGGCGTCGGGGTTGGCGTCCAGCTGGCGGTTGAGGTCGTCATAGGCCTGTTGCATGGCGGTTGCCCATTCATCCACGGGCATGCCGCTGTGCAGCGGCGGCAGGCCGTTGGCATCACCATTGAGCATGTCGAGCTTGTGCGCCAGTTCATGGATAACCAGGTTGTAGGCCTCCCAGCCACCACTGGCTAGCACGCCGCTCCAGGCGAGGATGATCGGGCCCTGCTGCCAGGCTTCGCCGCTGTGCTCACCGTCCCACACGTGCTCCACGCCACTGGCATCGCGGTGGCGCTGTGGGCTCTTGAAGTCGTCGGGGTAGAGGATGATTTCGTGGAAACCCTGGTACCAGTTCAGCTCGCCCAGGTGCAGCAGCGGCAACTGCGCCTGGGCGGCCAGCAACAGGCGCTGCTCGTCATCCGGCTCGACGCCGGGCAGGCAGGTGAGGTGCTTGTCGAGCAGGAACAGGATGCAGGCTTCACGCAGCCAGCGATCCTCTTCGTCAGTGATGCCGTCCAGCATTGGCAGGCGCTCGCGCACGGCCTGCCATTGCTGGGGGGGGATGGGATAGCGCGCCAGGGTGCGCTTGCGCCGCCAGGCGCTGAACGACCACATCGGCAAGTTTCAGTGCGCTTTGGCCGTGCGGCCCAGGCGGCCACGCAGCAGGCCGAGGATCATCGGTACCAGCGACAGGATGATGATGCCCACCACCATCAGCGACAGGTGCTGTTTGATGAATGGCACGTTGCCGAAGAAGTAGCCCAGGGTCACCAGGCCGCCGACCCACAGTAGCGAACCGGCGACGCTGAAACCGAGGAAGCGCGGGTAGTGCATGTGGGCGATGCCGGCGACGAACGGCGCAAAGGTGCGCAGGATGGGCAGGAAGCGCGCCATGGTCACGGTCTTGCCGCCGTGGCGTTCATAGAAGTCGTGGGTACGCTGCAGGTAGTCGCGACGGAAGATCTTCGAGTTGGGGTTGTTGAACAACCGCTCGCCGGCTGTGCGGCCGATCACGTAGTTGGTGCTGTCGCCGAGGATCGCGGCGGCCATTAGCAGGCCGGCCAGCAGCAACGGGTCCATGCCGCCACCGGCGGCCACGGCGCCGGCAATGAACAGCAGCGAATCGCCAGGCAGGAAGGGCATGACCACCAGCCCGGTTTCACAGAAGATCACGGTGAAGAGGATGGCGTAGATCCAGGGGCCGTAGTTGGTGACCAGCAGATCGAGGTAGGCATCGAGATGCAGGATAAGGTCCAGCGGGTTGAAATCCATGTACAGCACCTGTGTTCTTGGGCGTAGGCTCGGTTACCTGCGGATGGGTAAATTTTCACACACGACAGGTGGGCCATTATACGGCTAAGTCAGGATCATGCCCGGGGAGTTTGTAGCGGGGGGTTACGGCAGGGGGTACTCCTGTACCAGCCTCTTCGCGGGTAAACCCGCTCCCACAGGTACAGCACCGACTTCATATGTGCCGCTATGCCTGTGGGAGATCACCCAGCCCTTCCGGGCTGCGCTGTCGCGCAGCAAACATGAGGCGCATGACTTCAGATCTGTGGCAGCGCTGACATTTTGAAAAAGAAAAGGCGGCTGGCCTATTAGGGCCAGC
>NZ_LQXW01000017.1:0-88439 GCF_001586765.1 Pseudomonas sp. ABFPK
AACACGGAGAACCGGTCGAAAAAGCTCTCCGTACATGATTTTTCGGTCACTTTTCGTCCAATGACGCTGTAGGTGCCTGGAAAATTGCAACTTGCCGCGGCTGCACGACAAGTTGATCGGAGCATCCCTAAAGGAAATGTTGAGCGAGAAAAAATATCCTGGGCTTCGTTTTCGGTTGCATTTAGCGCCTGAAATTGACGAGCGCATCCATCCCGTAAACGGTCGTTTATGGCACACCTATTCCAAATGATCTTTTGAACTTGGGATTTACCGCTTTCCTGTCACTTTTCCTGTACCGAAATCAGTGTGAGAAAAACGTATGGGAAAGCGGATTGGGTATGCCCGAGTGTCGACTGATGATCAGAACCTCGACCTGCAGCGAGATGCACTTGCTCTGGCTGGGTGCTCAACAGTCTACGAGGAGACCATGAGCGGCAAGTCGGCGGACAGGCCGGAGCTTGGGCATTGCCTAAAAGCTCTGCGTAGTGGTGACACTCTGGTTGTCTGGCGACTGGACCGCCTCGGTCGTTCTCTGCCTGACTTGGTTGGGATTGTCAGTAGCTTGGAGCGGGAAGGGGTGGCCTTCGAATCCATGACCGAACGAATCGAAACCACCAGCGCTGCCGGTAAGCTGATCTTTCACGTGTTCGCTGCCCTGGCGGAGTTCGAGCGCAACCTCATTCGAGAGCGAACTCGTGCAGGGCTGGCTGCGGCTCGTGCCCGTGGGAGAAACGGTGGACGCAAGCCTGCGCTGGATGATCGTCAGGTACGTGAGATACGAGCTCTTCTCAGAGATCCTGAGATACAGGTGACCGATGTTGCCCGACGGTATGGCGTTTCTCGAACAACGCTTTACCGCTACGTCGGTTCACAGAAATCATCTGCGGTCGTTTAAGTGGTGGTGGTATTTTCCGCTGAAGTTGCCCAGATAATTTTGGGCGCTATGACCTGGCAGGCAAGTGACGGATGTCTCCGGCGCACTACGTGTGCCGGACTACCACTGAATAAAAATAGGGAGTTTTCATGTCGGTGTATTTTTCTGTGAAGGGATGCGTTGGTACCTTGCTGTTGGTTGCGCTAGTTGGGTGCTCCAGTACCCCGAGGGTCACGTTGCCAGAACCTAAAAATGTTCCTCGCGAGAAATGGTCCGATGCCATGCTGGTTCTGGAAGCCATGCGCATCGATGGTCAGCGCGATATTCCAAGGGAAATGGTCGGGAACGAGGTAAATAACTTGAGCGCGCTGGGGACTTCGGGAGGCTCTGGAGGTCTGGCGACGGCAGGTTTGGGATACGTGTCACCTCCAACTGGTTTTAGCAGCGCAGGAGCAGCCTCTCTTGGCGTCGGGTTGTTCTTGCTGGGTGGTGGCAGCGCTGGCCCTGTCTATCATTACCAGGTTGCTGCGTGGGTGCCTGAGGAACTCGCGTCTAACCCAAAGGAGGCATCTGCGTTGGTCAGGTTGGCCTGGCTGGATGCGAGAGAAAAATACTTCGGTGGGAAAATCTCAAAGTTGCGTCATGAGCCGGCTAAGTACGCTGACGGATCAGGCAAGAAATACGACAGGCTTGCAGATTTGGCTGCTGGGAACCCTGCACCGTTCGACGCTCCGGCGAGCGCTGCGCCAGCATTCATTTCGGCCGAGAAAGCCTACGGCCCGATTTTCCTGACCGATCCCTCAGGCGAACTATTTGCTGACGCTAGCAGAGCTGATAAGGACGGCATGGATGCGCTGGCGGGTATTGCTCGTCACCTGCCCGAATGGATCTATGCATACTACCCTGGACGGAATTGGCCTAAGGACTTCCGACCTGCCGCTATTTACAACAAGAACGGCAATCTCTATTTCATTGGGAAGTAGTTCGTGGTCGACCTGTGCGCCTGGCGTGCTGGGGTTTTATCTGCGGAATCAGTCATACAGACTCTCTCGCGAGTCGAAGGCGTTCAATAAAAACGAAGATGCTCAACACGAGTATTGAGCACCTTCGACGTGCGTTGAGCGCCTTCAGGGAGCGGTGGGAAGCTCCCATGCCCATCCGCCCTGCATACCTGTTTTGTGTGAACGTATACCTAGCTGTTTCTGGGCTCTGCGAAGTGACGCCGAAGAAATGCAACGTTCTTCAGCTAAAGCCATCAACGCATTGATTGCAACAGGCCCAGCTTGCAACGTCTCCTCAAGAAAGCTACGCGCTTCTTGAGTAGCTGATGCGGGTCTGGCGTCACCCGCTTGCTCGATCGCAGCGAGAATGGCTTCAGCGCTACCATCGATGGCCTCTCCCCATCGGATGCAGGTTGTCTCCAACTGCTCGTCTATAACGATGGGCTCAACGAAATACTCGATTCCTCCGTTATCAATCGAAACGTTGGACTTGGCTCGGACAAGCACCCTGGCTTCTGAATTTTGATCCTTCTCTGCCACCAGTACAGTGCGAGCGAGCGCGGAGAATGCCTGGCTGCCGATTACACGATTAGCGGCGGAGGACTGGGCCGTACCCTTGCTCAGGTGAGATATGCCGAGGACAGCGCAACAATGCCGCTCTGCAAAATCCACTACCATTTGTAGCCCTTGCCGAACCTCGTTTGCTCGGTGCATATCCCCACGAATAAGATTGATCAGTGGATCGAAAATCAGCAATGAAACGCCGTCAATACGTGCGGCTGCCTCATTCAAAAGGGCAAAGTTGGCTGCAGGATCAAACTGTCGCCTGTTCCCGCGCTGATCACTTAGCCCTTCGATTATGTGCACGCGGGTTAGGTCTGCATCTGCAGCCGTAAGGCGGGGAATGATCGTGTCAGCGATACCATCCTCGCCGCTCCAGATTACGATGTTGCCTGCTGCCTCACATTTGCTGCCGTCTGGCCAGTCACCACCTCTGCTGAGCGTGGCGGCCAGCGAGATTGCCAGCGTGGTTTTGCCGCATCCACCTGCACCGGCAAGAATGGATAACTTTGCCTTTAGCAGCCAGCCTGGCCAAATCCACTGGGTTTTTTCCGCTGGGATATCGACCGCTGCTGTGAGTTCTATCATCCAGCCCGGTTGTTGAGGTGTTCGGCGCTGCATTACAGCGCCTCCCTTTGCCGAATCCAAGCCTGGACTTCGCTATTACGCCAACCGACGCTGGAGCCGCACAAAAGGCGCTGTCGCGGGAAAAGGCCTTCCGAAATTTTCCGATAGATCGTTGAACGTTTTAGGCCGACGATTGCCTCGACATCGCGCAAACGAAGAATTTTGTCATCGTCGCTGACATCGTCAGGGTTGCTAACGTGCATTGACATAGGTTTGAGTCCTAGGTTCTGAAGCGTGGGGCAGCGTCCTCCGGCACTACTGCTAAAAAGGGTAAAAGACGGATATCGGCTGGCTACATAGCGAGCAGGGGCATTTGCCACACGCATAGGTATATGCGCGTTTCCGAGATTGATGTTCGGTAGCGTCGGAGGTCGTTGTGGGCTACAGAAGTTCTAGGGCCCTAAGGCTTCTAGTGGCAGAACGGACTGAGAATGTCCTCGCCAGATACGCAAATCAACCAATGGCAGTTGATGCGGCCCGTTCAGCGGATGCGAACGAGGCGAAAGTTTTTAACATCGTTACCAGGGCGACGTGGCGGACCGTTGCGGATCGATATGGATCGCTTGGGACGAACACTATTTAACATGAGAGTGCCGGGCTGGCAATCAGCAGGTGCTCTGCCTTGGTTGGGAAAGGGTGGCCCAACCAAGGCAATAGTTGACTGAGTGCTCAGCGTTTTATCGGACTCAACTAGTCATCTGTACCGATATCGAGTTTGGGCAATCCCTTGACGATTTTCTGGGTTTCCAAGCTCACGGTGACCACGCGCTGGAACAGCTCCAGAGGGTATTTGGGGTTGCCCATGGTTTCGGTTGCCCAGTCGTTGGCGTCGTTGACGATGCCGCTGGCTTTGTCGGTGCGCACGGCTTGGCGTTCCATTACCCAATCCAGCGCAGCTTTGCCGTTGACCACGTAATCCCAAGCCACCTCGGGGATGCCCTTGAGGGTGATACGGGGGTTATAGATGACTGTGGTTTTGTCGCCCTTCTTGGCGAACTTCATCTTCTCCACTCGGTAGTCGGCATCGGCCAGCGTGCCCTTGGCCTCGATGGTCAACGGGTACGGCTCGACAGTTTCGTAGTTCAGGTGGAGGTCAGCCAGGGCGCGGCCTGCTTTGCTGAAAGCCCAGAAGTCGGCGGCCTTCTTCACAGCCGGGATGCGCGGCAGCTCTTTGCTCAGGTTGTCGGCAAAGCGCTCGCGGTAGTCTGGGGAGTGCAGGATGCCGTAGACGTAGTAGAACAGGTCTTCTTTGCTGATCTGCTCGCCGGGGTAGGTGGTATTGAAGTGTGCAAGGCCGGCATCGGTGATGGCATCGCGCCGGCGCAGCCCGGCTTCAGTGGGCTCGGAAAAGAGATCTTTTTTCGAGGCCTGTGCGGTTTCGTCGTAGAGGTACAGGGGGAAGCACTGCGAACCCTCAATATCCACGAAGTGAAGGCTTGGTACATGGCGAGAAATCAAGGCGCTAAATGCAACCTTTTCACCTGTGGCAGAAACGCCGATCACCAAATTCTCAGCCACGGCATCGGGAAAAATGCGCGGCATCTGGTAAACCATCTCGTTGAATCGACGGTTGAAGTACAACCATTGCTTGGTGAAAGGGCGATAAAGTGCAGTCACCAAGCAGTCGACCTCGAAGGCATAGCTGCGATCTTTGCCAAGATCCTGCTTCAGTGCGCGAGTCCAACTGATGCGTGTCGGATCGGTGTCAATAAATCCATCCACCTGAGCCTGACGGCCCTTGGTATCCAGCCCCGGATGCGCCGCATTGAAGCGCTTTACTTCAGCGTTGTAGAAACCAATCATGCCTTCCATATTGGTCGCTAATTTGGCTTTGCAGGAATTGAAGGCCCAAGCATCACGCTGAGTTTTCACGCCATTGGAGTAGTTGTCGAACAGTGTAAGTGCGCTTTTGTCGTCCTTTTCGCCCAACACAATGAACTGGTTAAAGCTGTCGTCACGCTGCTTAACCCAGTCCCCGTGCTCATCCGGGGTGATCGGCTGCCACTGCTCGATGCCGGCCACGCTGCTAAAGCCGGCGATCTTCTTCAGCTTTTCCTCACGGCTGAGGTAGTCGCCTATGTCGTTGAAATTAATCTGGCCATAAGCCTCTGCGTTAGGATTCTTGACCAATAGGGAGATGGCAATAGGCGCTCGACTACCCATGCCAAACACGTTGTCCTTTTCCTTCCGGCGTGTTTCACCTGATGTGCGGGCGTTCCCGCGCAGATGGAACACATACAGGCTGGAAAACTCATCAGTTAGGCACTTCCGCAGTCCGTCAGTAGTGCTGGCATCGACAAAGCCGGCGTTGGTAACAAAGCCGATGATCCCGGCATCACCGATACGATCGCTGGCCCATCGGATGGCGCGAATGTAGCTGTCATACAGCGAGTTCTTGTTGGTTGCTTCAGAACGCGCTCCGTATGTATCACGAATGCGTGCGTCCAATGATGGATAGGGCACATTGGCATTGTTGGCATTGGCATCTCCTTGACCAACCGAATACGGCGGATTACCCACAATCACCCGTATATCCAAATCCTTCTGGCGCTGACGCCGGGCGCTGTTGTCCTCCAGCAGCGCGCTTACCAAATCGTCCTTTTCGTACATCTGGAAGGTGTCGGTCAGGCAGATACCTTCAAACGGGGTGTATTCGTCAATCACTTCGCCGTGGTATGCCGCTTCGATATTGATGGCCGCGATGTAGTAGGCCAGCAGTACCAGCTCGTTGGCGTGAATCTCGTGTCTGTATTTGTGCGGCAGCTCGTCCGGCTTGATCAGGCCTGACTGGATCAGGCGGGTGATAAAGGTACCGGTGCCGGTGAACGGGTCAATGATGTGGACGCCCTTGCTGCCCAAGGTCTGGCTGAACTCCTGCTGCAGCAGGTGATTGACGCTGTGCAGAATAAAGTCCACGACCTCAACCGGGGTGTAAACGATCCCTAGGCGCTCAGTCATCTTGGGGAAGGCATTGCGGAAAAACTTGTCGTACAGCTCGACGATGATCTTCTGCTTGCCTTGGGCATTGTTGATGCCGGCAGCGCGTTGCCGCACGCTGGCGTAGAACTTATCTAGGGTATCGGCTTCCTTGGCCAGGTGATGTTCATGAAGCGCGTCCAGTACGCCTTGCATGGCCTTGGACATGGGGTTGTGGCTGGCGAAGCTGTACTCATCGAACAGCGCGTCGAACACTGGCTTGGTTACCAGGTGCTGGGCGAGCATTTCGACAATCTCGCCATCGCTGATGCTGTCGTTGAGGTCGTCGCGCAGCTCGGTGGCGAAGGCATTGAATGCGGTCTTTTCCTGGATGTTGGCAGGGTTCTCCAGGATGCCCTGAATGCGGTCGATATGGGTGCGGGCGATCTTGGCGATGTCGTTGGCCCAGTCTTCCCAGTGGTGGCGGTTGCCGCACTTGTCAACGATCTTGGCGTAGATGGCCTTCTCGATTTCCCCCACCTCATAGGCCAGCTCGGTCTGCTGGGTCATCTGACCCTCGACATCGTACTTAGCGCGTTTCTCACCAATGCCGTATTGGCCTTTGCCAGCCTGGCCGTTGCTCGTTCCGCTGTTTTTCTTGGTCTTTTTGTCGGCCTTGTCGGCCTTGTCGGTGATGGCGATGACTTCCATCTTGCGCGGGTCAGAGCCGATCAGGTCGAGCTTGTTGACCATGGCGTCGAAGCTGTCGTCGTGCGAGCGCAGGGCCTGAAGCACCTGCCAGACAACTTTGTAGGTCTGGTTGTCATTGAGCGCTTCGTGGGGCTCCATGCCGGCCGGAATGACCACGGGCAGCACCACATAGCCACGCTTCTTACCCGGTGCGTTGCGCATTACCCGGCCAACGGATTGCACCACGTCCACCTGGGAATTACGCGGGGTGAGGAAGAGAACGGCGTCCAGCGCTGGTACGTCCACACCTTCAGACAGGCAGCGTACGTTGCTGAGGATGCGGCAGGTATTGGCTGGCGGTTCTTCTTTGAGCCAGTTGAGCTTGGCTTCTTTGGCACTAGCATTCATGCCGCCATCGACGTGTGCGGCTTCGCAGATGATGCGTGAGTCCTCATCGATATTTTCGGAGTCTTGATAAGCTTCCACCACCGACTGGAACATGCTGGCGATGTTGATCGAGCTGACCTTGTGCTTGGTGCCCTTGTAATTGGGCGAGATGACCTGGCAGAAAGCTACAGCGCGCCTCATGGGCTGATCATCACCCACCAAGTTTTCGGCCAATCCCTGCTTGGCCAGCGCCTTCCAGCAACCGACTATCTTGGCGGCGTCGTCTACCTTGAGCTGGTTGTTCTCGTCCTTCAGCATCTCCTGAAGGCGGCGGCTGATTGTGCTTTCCTCGACGGTGAGTACTAGCACCTTGTAATCGGTGAGCAGGCCGCGCTGGACGGCCTCGGAGAAGTTGATGACGAACAGCTCTTTGCCGTAGAGCGCTTCGTCATCCATTGAGCACAGGGTGACTTCGCCGGACTCGGCCTTGAGCTTGGCGTTGTCACCGTAGATGCGCGGCGTGGCGGTCATGTACAGACGTTTGGTGGCGCGGATGTAGTCGGCATCATGAACGCGCACAAAGTTGCTTTCGTCATCGTCGCCAAAGGTGGCACCCGTGGTGCGGTGCGCTTCGTCGCAGATCACCAGATCGAAAGCGGCCAGGCCATGATCAGCCTGGGCACGGCTGATCACATCGATGGAGTGATAGGTGGAGAACACCACGCTCATGTGTTCGGCATCGTGACGCTTGAGCATTTCTGCCGCGAGGCGATCTGCCTTGGTAGTGGCCGGGTATCGCAGTTCATGGGTGAACACCTGAACCGCGTCATCCTCTGCTTTTCGCTTCTTGCCTACGTCACTGTCGGAGCAGACGGCAAAGCTGTGGAGCGGGGTGGCGCTTTCCTGCGTCCATTCGGTTAGGGTCTGCGATAGCAGCGACAGGCTAGGCACCAGGAACAGTACACGCTTACCCTTGCCGGCCTGCTGCTCGGCAATTTTCAAGCTGGTGAAGGTCTTGCCGGTGCCGCAGGCCATGATTAGCTTGCCGCGTTCGGCGTCCTTGAGGCCAGCGGCCACGGCATTCAACGCGGTTTGCTGGTGCTCGCGCAGCTGCTTTTTGGCCTTGAGAGCGACTGCCTGATTGGGCTGGTACTTGGCCCAGTCTATCTGGCTGTCTTCCAGGGCTTGCAGGTCGATTTTACTGACCGGAGGCTGCTGACCCTGCAACGCGTCCTCGGCGTGCTCGCTCCAGTTGTTGGTGGTGGCGACGATGACGCGGTGCGAGAACGGCGCCTTGCCCGAGGCGGTGAAGAAACTGTCTATGTCCTTCTTCTGGACTTTGTAGTCCTCGGCGTACAGCTTGCACTGGATAGCGTGGTACTCGCCGGTGCCCTGGGTGCGAGCCACTAAATCAACGCCCGCATCCTTGCCACTGAGGCTTTGTTCCTTCGCCCACTCCGCATACGTCCATACTTTGTCGTAAAGGTCGCGGTAGGTGGCTTCGTTGCGGAGGTAAGTGCAAATCAGCTCTTCGAAGTAAGTACCTTTTTCGCGTTCGGTGACAGAAGCGCTGCGGTAGGTATTCAGCAAAGCTGATAAGGCTGACATCGGTAGGAATTCCTTTTGGATTGCGTCTGGCGCATTACAGGCGCCAAATCGGCGCAGTTTAGCAATTCAGCCAGTACTGGAGCGATAAGATAGTGCTCGTATTAGCTTGAGGGCTCGCTGACTGATGGGGGCGCTTGCATTCAGCGTTTTATCGAGTCCAAAAAGTCGGCCCAGATCTGCATCATTTCACGCCGCTCTGGCAAGAAGCTGGTTCGATCGTACGCGCGTCCCAGCGGATTTTTTACTGTGTGAGCAAGCTGATGCTCCAAGAGATCTGGGCGAAATCCCAGCACCTCCGCACCTATGGTTCTCGCTGTCGCACGAAAGCCGTGCCCAGTCATTTCGTCGCCGCTGATGTCCATGCGGCGTAATGCGCTGAGTACGGCATTGTTGGACATCGGCCGGTCGCCTCCTCGTGCCGAGGGGAAGGCGTATCGATGTCTGCCGGTGAGTGGTTTCAGCTCGCGCAGAACAGCGATTGCTTGCTGGCTCAGGGGAACCAAATGATCCGGACGATCCTGTTTGGTGGCAGTGAGCCCTTTCATCTTGTGGCCGGGAATCAACCACTCGCCCGCATCCAGATTGACCTCCGACCACTCCATGTGGCGCAGGTCACCGGGCCGGCAGAACAGCAATGGGGCCAGCTTGAGTGCACAACAAACAGGCAATGTCCCCGTGTAGCTATCCAGTGCTTTGAGCAGTGCCCCGAGTTTTTCAGGATCGGTCACGGCAGCAAAGTGTTTCACCCGCTTGGCTGGGAGCGTACGTGAGAGATTGCCAATCTGGTTGGGCGGGGTGATACCGGCAGCTTCGGCGAACTCGAAAATCTGTTTGTAGATCTGGGCAACACGACGCGCCGTCTCGCGAGCGCCGCGCTTGATGATGCGCTGCAGGTTTTCGACCAGCATGGGCGTGCTGATGCTGCTGATCGGGAGTTTTCCCAGCCAGGGGTAGGCATTGAGCTCAAGGCGCTGCCGCACCGTGCGGGTATATTCCGGATCCCAGGTTGACTCGCGAATAGTGAGCCATTGCTTTGCGACCGACTCAAAGGTGTGTTGGTGATCGAGCTGGCTGACCACCTTGGCCATGCGTCTTTGCAGCGAAGGGTCTTGGCCGCCGGCAAGCTGAACGCGAGCATCATCACGCTTGCGCCGGGCCTCCTGCAGGCCGACCTCAGGATAAACACCAAGCGCTAAGCGCTTTTCCTTTCCCAGAAAGCGGTACTTCAAGCGCCAGTAACGACCTCCGTTGGGCTGCACTTCCAGGTACAAGCCCTGTTCGTCATACAGGCGGTACGGCTTGTCCTGGGGCTTGGCGTTGCGGCAGTTGGTGTCTTTCAAGGGCATTGGGGGCACATCCTCTCCGAACGAGCAGATGAGCGTTTTATGCCCCCATATGTGCCCCCGTCAATCGTGGGATGCCCTGGGATAAGGTGGGAAAACGCGGGCAATAAAAAAGCCGTAAAGCTTTGATTTCTCTAGGCTTTACGGCTTTTCTGGGTCTTCCTGGGAAGAAAAATTGGTGGAGCCGGGGGGATTTGAACCCCCGTCCGCCAGTACTCCGCTGTCGGTACTACATGCTTAGCCGTGTCTACTGAGTTAATCCGCAGCCGCCCGACGGGCAGGGTGCTTTGGACGAGTTGGGTAAGTTTTAGTCGCTTTGCCCCCAACGTGCTACACGACGATCCTGTTCTGTATGACAATCATTTCGGGTTTACAGGCATCCCCTGATGATTGCTGGAGCCGAAGCTACCAGAAGGTCGGGCTCGGCTGCTTACGCAGCGAGAGCGTACTCCGCCTCGAAGTTTTCGTCATTGGCAACTATAGAAAGTTGCAACAGTGGATTTACGAGTTCTGTTACCAACTCGGCATGCACCTAGAGTTTCGCTACCGGCGTCGAATCCTGATCGGCCCCACACTAGCTCTAAGCTAACGCACCTTACGGTACGTGAGGCTGAGTATACGCCATTGCGCGGGCGACGTCGACAGCCGGTCCGGTCGCCCGCTTTTGGGCTCACGCGCCGCTACCGCCGCCGCTGGTGCCGCTGCCTTTCTCCGTTTTTTCCAACCGCTCCAGGACTTTGCTGGTGATGGCGATGCATTCCTTGGTGTCCCCCGATGCCTGGGCAGCCTTGGCTTTGTCGACGTGCTCGGTGATGGCCTTGTCCAGGCCTTCGGAGGTAGCGCCGGCGGTGGCCATGCTGTCATCGATCTTTTGCAGGTTGGCGGTGCAGAGGTCTTCGGCGGCGAATACCGGCGAAGCCAGCAGGGTGGCGGCCGCGAACAGGGCCGAAAGCGCGGTACCTTTCATGGGAGTCTCCTTCTGGGCCTCTGGAAGGTGGGCCTGTAAGGGTGGACTGCGGGGGATTGGCGGGGGTTCAATCGGGATGGTACCGGCTTTGCCGGTGTTCGCGGCTGAAGCCGCTCCTACAGGTACAGCGTGGGCCCAAAGCCGGCGCGGTACTTGTGGGAGCGGGCGTGCCCGCGAAGCAGGCTGCGCGGTGTATGGCACCGGCTGCGCCGGTGTTCGCGGGCATGCCCGCTCCCACAGGGATTGCGGCAGCTATCAGGTTTTGCGTTAAACGGTCATATGCTGCGTGGCCGGGTGACGCGGTCTACAAGGTAGACCAGCCCGTGGTAATCGATGCCACTATGGCTGGACAGGCCGATCTCGCAGGTGCGGCTGGTGGAGATGCCTTCGCTGCAATATTGCACCGCATCCTTCAGGCTGCGCAGCGAGTGGGCGTTGAGCTCGGGGGTGGTGAAGCCTTTGTCACCGGCAAAGCCGCAGCAATGTATGCCCTCCGGGATCACCACCTGTTTGCTGCACCGCCGCGCCAGGTCGATCAGCGCCTGGCTTTCGCCCAGGTGCTGGGTGCTGCAGGTCACATGCACGGCCACTGGTTCGTCCTGGGGGGTGAACTCCAGGCGCTCGAGCAGGTGGGTGCGGATGAAGCGCACTGGGTCGTACAGGTCCAGCCGGGTGTCGTCCAGGTCCTGCACCAGGCGCAGAGTGCAGGGGCTTGTATCGCAGTAGATAGGGTCGAGGCCGCCGCGGCTGGCGTGCAGCAGGGCGGCAAGCAGTTCCTGGCGTTTGTGTTCGGCCTGCTCGGGGTAGCCCTTCGAGGCGAACGGTTGGCCGCAGCACAGGCTGTCGGCGTTGTCAGGGAACACCACCTGGTAGCCGGCCTTTTCCAGCAGGGCGCGGGTCTTGTCAAGCAGCGAACTCTGCTCACGGTCGGCATAGGCCGGGCCCATCACCCGCGAGACGCAGGCAGCCAGGTACACCACGCGAGGGCGGGCGTCGTTGCTGGCCGGACCGAAGTCCAGTGGTCGCAGTGGTTGTGGCATCGCCGGGGTCCACTTTGGCAGGCGGCCTTTGCTGGCTTTGTGCAGCGAGGCGCTCAGGCGGCCCAGGCGTGGGGCGCCGAGCAGCTTGCGTGCGGTATTGGCGGCGGTCAGGGTCAGGCGCGCGCCGCCCAGGGCGGTGTGGAAGTGTTCGGCCAGCCAGTCGGCGGTTTTTTCGTGTTCGGCGGCCTGGCTGCGCAGTTTCTTCACCAGTTCGCCGGTGTTGATGCCAACCGGGCAGCGCTGTGCGCACAGGCCGGTGGCGGCGCAGGTGTCGATGCCCTGGTACTGGTAGGTCTGGCGCAATTCCCGGGTGTCGATGCCGGCGCGCTGTTTGGCCTGGATGTCACGCCACATGACGATGCGCTGGCGCGGGCTGAGGGTCAGGCCTTTGGACGGGCAAACCGGTTCGCAGAAGCCGCACTCGATGCACTTGTCGACGATCTCGTCTGCAGCGGGCAGCGGCTTGAGGTTCTTCAGGTGGATGTCGGGGTCTTCGCTCAGCACCACATCGGGGTTGAGGATGCCGTTGGGGTCGAGCAGGCGCTTCAGCTTCCACATCAGTTGGTAGGCGTCATGGCCCCATTCCAGCTCCACGAACGGTGCCATGTTGCGCCCGGTGCCGTGCTCGGCCTTGAGCGAGCCGCCGAACTCCACCGCCACCAGTTGCGCCACATCGTCCATGAAGGCCTGGTAGCGTGCGACTTCCTCGGCGCTGTTGAAACCCTGGGTGAAGACGAAGTGCAGGTTGCCTTCCAGGGCGTGGCCGAAAATGATCGCTTCATCGTAGCGATGCTTGTCGAACAGCTGGATCAGGCGGTTGACGCCTTCGGCCAGTTGCTCGATGGGGAAGGTGACGTCTTCGATGATGACGGTGGTGCCGGTCTGGCGTACGGCGCCGACGGCGGGGAAGGTGTCCTTGCGGATTTTCCACAGCTGGTTGTACACGGCGGGGTCTTCGCTGAAGTCCACCTGCTGTTCCAGTGGGAAGTCGGCGATCGAGGCCATCACCTGTTGCAGCTGTTCATGCAGCAGGCTCTGGCTGGCGGCACGGGACTCGATCAGCAGGGCGCAGGCGTTGTCCGACAGGCCTTTTACCCACAGTGGCATGCCGGGCATGTTCTGCACCGAGCGAAGGCTGCGGCGGTCGAGCAGTTCAACGGCCGAGACCGGCTGGCGCTTGAGCACGGTCACCGCGCGGCAGCAGCTTTCCACGCTGGGGAAAACCAGCAGTGCGCTGGCTTTGTGCGGGTGGTCGGGCACGGTGTCGTAGGTGACGGCACTGATGAAGCCCAGGGTACCTTCGGAGCCGACCAACAGGTGCTGCAGGATATCCAGCGGTTGGTCGTAGTCCACCAGTGCGTTCAGCGATAGGCCAGTGGTGTTCTTCAGCCGGTATTTGTGCCGGATGCGCTCGGCGAGTGCAGTGTTGGCGCGGGTCTCGCGGCCCAGGCGGGCCAGTGCTTCCAGCAGGCCGGCGTGGCTGGCCTCGAACGCGGCGACGCTGGCCGGGTCTTCGCTGTCCAGGCGCGTGCCGTCGGCCAGCACCAGGCGCAGGCCGGCCAGGGTGTGGTAGGTATTCTGCGCGGTGCCGCAGCACATGCCGCTGGCGTTGTTGGCGACGATGCCGCCGATCTTGCAGGCGTTGATCGACGCCGGGTCGGGGCCGATCTTGCGCCCGAAGGGAGCCAGCCAGGCATTGGCCTGGGCACCGATGACGCCGGGCTGCAAGCGGATCTGCTCGCCTTGGCCGCGGATTTCGCGGCCGTTCCAGTTATCGCCCAGCACGATCAGCACCGAGTCACTGATGGCCTGGCCGGACAGGCTGGTGCCGGCGGCGCGGAAGGTGACCGGCACCCGCTCGCGCTGGGCCAGTTTGATCAGGCCGACCACTTCGTCTTCTGACTCGACGCGCACCACCAGCTTGGGGATCAGCCGGTAGAAGCTGGCATCGGTGCCGAAAGCCAAAGTGGAGGTGGGGTCGTCGAAGCGGCGTTCGGCGGGGATCAGGCGCTCGGCATCACGCAGGAACGCGGCGGGCAGGCTCATGCAGTCTCCTCGCGGGGCCGTGGCGTCTGTGCGCCACACGCCCCGGGTCAATCAGGCGGTCGTTCTTGCGGGCGGTCAGGCGCCCAGTTCGCGTACCAGCGAGTCGCGGGTGATCTCGCTGATCGACTTGGCGCCGGTCAGCACCATCGCTACGCGCATTTCCTTCTCGAACAGCTCCAGCAGGTTCTTCACCCCGGCCTGGCCGTGCACGGCAAGGGCGTAGAGGAAGGCGCGGCCGATCAGTACGGTATCGGCGCCGAGGGCGATCATGCGCACCACGTCGAGGCCGCTGCGGATGCCGGAATCGGCGAGGATCTTCAGGTCACCTTTGACCGCATCGGCAATTGCCGGCAGGGCGCGGGCGCTGGACAGCACGCCGTCGAGCTGGCGGCCGCCGTGGTTGGACACGACGATGCCGTCAGCACCGAACCTGACCGCATCGCGGGCGTCATCGGCATCGAGAATGCCTTTGATGATCATCGGGCCGTCCCAGAACTCGCGGATCCACTCCAGGTCTTTCCAGGAGATCGACGGGTCGAAGTTGTTGGCCAGCCAGCCGATGTAGTCGGCAAGGCCGGTGGGGTTGCCACGGTAGGTGGAAATGTTGCCCAGGTCGTGTGGGCGCCCCATCACACCGACATCCCATGCCCACTCGGGGTGGGTCATGGCTTGCAGCACGCGGCGCAGCGGGCCGTTCTTGCCGCTCATGCCAGAGTGGGCGTCGCGGTAGCGGGCGCCGGGTGTCGGCATGTCGACAGTGAACACCAGGGTCTTGACCCCGGCGGCCTTGGCCCGCTCCAGGGCGTTGCGCATGAAGCCGCGGTCCTTCAGCACGTACAGCTGGAACCACATCGGCCGGTCGATGGCCGGGGCCACTTCTTCGATCGGGCACACCGACACCGTGGACATGGTGAACGGAATGCCGTGGGCCGCCGCCGCACGTGCCGCCTGCACTTCACCACGGCGGGCGTACATGCCGGTGAGGCCGACCGGGGCCAGGGCCACCGGCATGCTCAGGGTTTCGTCGAACAGCTTGGTCTGCAGGCTGAGCTCGGACATGTTCTTCAGCACGCGCTGACGCAGGGCAATGCTGGCCAGGTCCGAGACGTTGTGGCGCAGGGTGTGCTCGGCGTAGGCGCCGCCGTCGGCATAGTGGAACAGGAAGGGAGGCAGCTTGCGTTGGGCCGCGGCGCGATAGTCGGTAGAGGCAGAAATGATCATGGATTCTCGCAGCGTTGCGTGTGGGGATTGCCGGGCGCGCGACGGCGCCCGGCCCCTTTCACTTTAGTGATGAACCAGCATGCCGGTCAGCCAGTAGGCCTGGATCAGAGTGATCAGGCCGACGATGGTGGCGAAGAACAGGCTGTGCTTGACGGTGAAGCGGAACAGGTCGGATTCCTTGCCAACCAGGCCGGTGGCGGCGCAAGCCACGGCGATCGACTGCGGCGAGATCATCTTGCCGGTCACGCCGCCGCTGGTGTTGGCCGCTACCAGCAAAGTGTCGTTGACCCCGATCTGGTGCGCGGTGGTGGCCTGCAGCGAGCTGAACAGGGCGTTGGACGAGGTGTCGGAACCGGTCAGGAACACACCCAGCCAGCCGAGGAACGGCGAGAAGAACGGGAACGCGGCACCGGTACCGGCCAGCACCAGGGCCATGGTCGAGGACATGCCCGAGTAGTTGGTGACGAAGGCGAAGGCCAGCACCATGCCGATCGACAGGATTGGCCAGCGCAGCTCCCAGAAGGTTTCCTTGAAAGTGGTAAGACCAGTTTTGAAGTTGATCTTCAGCACGGCCATGGAGATCAGCGCCGAGAGGAAGATCGCGGTGCCGGTGGCAGAGATCGGGTCGAGCTTGAACACCGCTGGCATGGCGGTTGGCGCGGCGACGATCGGTGCGGTCTTGATCACCAGTTGGTCGAGGTGCGGGATGGCGAAGTTGAACACGAAATTGTACATCGCGCCGCCCGGGGCGAAGGCCGCCTTGAACGGTTTCAGGGTCCAGATGGTGACCAGCACGGTGAGGATCAGGAACGGCGACCAGGCCTTGAAGATCTCGCCAAAGCTGTAGGGGCTTGGTTGGCTGCCGCTTGGCTGGACCACGGCGGCACCGACGCTGCCCTTGGCTTCGGCGAACGAACGCTTTGGCTGCCAGACTTTCAGGAACAGGGTCAGGGCGATCAGGCTGGCCAGGGCCGAGGTGATGTCCGGAAGCTCCGGGCCGATGAAGTTCGAGGTGAAGTACTGGGTGACGGCGAAGCTCAGGCCGGCGACCAGGGCGGCAGGCCAGGTTTCCTTCACGCCACGCAGGCCGTCCATCATGAATACCAGCCAGAACGGTACGAACAGCGACAGCAGCGGCAGCTGGCGACCGGTCATGGCGCCAATGTGGAAGGCGTCGATACCGGTGACCTGGCCGGCCACGATGATCGGGATGCCCAAGGCGCCAAAGGCCACTGGCGCGGTGTTGGCGATCAGGCACAGGCCGGCGGCGTACAGCGGGTTGAAGCCCAGGCCCACCAGCAGCGCGGCAGTGATCGCCACCGGTGCACCAAAGCCCGCCGCACCTTCCAGGAACGCACCGAAGCAGAAACCGATCAGCAGCACTTGCAGGCGCTGGTCGTCGGTAATCGACAGCACCGAACTGCGGATCACTTCGAACTGGCCGCTCTTGACCGTGAGTTTGTACAGGAACACCGCGGCAACGATGATCCAGGCAATCGGCCAGAGGCCGTAGAGGAAGCCATAACCTGCAGCGGCGAATGCCATGTCGACAGGCATCTGGAAGGCGAAGATCGCCACCAGGATCGACAATGCGAGGGTGATGCTGCCGGCCACGTGGCCTTTGAGGCGGAACACCGCGAGGGCAAGGAAGAAGAAGACGATGGGGATGACCGCCGCCAGTGCGGACAGGCCAAGACTACCAAGCGGACTATAGATTTGTTGCCAGGTTTGCATATGGGGTGGCCCCTAATTGTTGTTGGTCAGGCACTGGCATTGGATAATTGGTAAGACCAATTTACAATGGCTGGGCGCTAGGTTAAAAGCGTCTTCGTGGGTGTGTCAATTTGTCCCGTGCAAAACTTTGGTCGTGTGCCGATGAGTGGGCATCTGATGGGCGGGGAAAATCGTCGGCTGGTGGGTGTTTGCAAGGCCCGGATCGGCGAGAATAGGCGCCCCCTGAAATCTGCCGGGGGTTTGTGGAGAGCATGTGATGGTTTTTGATCAGGTCCGCCAACGGCGCCTGTCCGACGACATCGTCGATCGGTTGGAAGGGATGATTCTGGAAGGTACGCTGACCTCGGGTCAGCGGCTGCCGGCCGAACGCGTCCTTGCCGAGCAGTTCGGCGTGTCCCGCCCATCACTGCGTGAGGCGATCCAGAAGCTGGTGGCCAAGGGGCTGCTGGTCAGCCGCCAGGGTGGGGGCAATTTTGTCGCCGAGTCTCTGGGGTCCACTTTCAGCGACCCATTGCTGCAACTGCTTGAGCACAGTGCCGAGGCGCAGCGTGACCTGCTCGAATTCCGCCATACCCTGGAGGCGTCCTGCGCCTACTACGCGGCCCAGCGCGCCACCCAGCCCGACCGGGCGCGCCTCAAGGCGGCCTTCGATGCGCTGCAGGACTGCTATGCCAGGGCCGACGAAGTGACCCGGGCGGAGGAAGGCGCGGCCGATGCGCGCTTCCACCTGGCGATTGCCGAGGCCAGCCATAATGCCGTGTTGCTGCACACCATTCGGGGCTTGTTCGACCTGCTCAAGCGCAACGTGGTGACCAACATCGGCGGCATGTACCAGCAACGGACCGAGACCCGGGACATGCTGATCAGCCAGCACCGGGAGCTGTACCTGGCGATAGTCGAGGGCAGGGCGGAGGATGCGCGGGAAGTGTCCAGCCGGCACATTCTGTATGTGCAGGAGGTGCTGGAAGAGGCGCATGAAGAAGCGCAGCGAGTGGCGCGGGCGGAGCGGCGTAGCGGGCGTTGAGATTTGTACTGGCAGTGCTGGCCTCTTCGCGGGTTTACCCGCGAAGAGGCCGGAGCAGGCTGAAGAAGAGGTATTACTCTTCCTTGCCCTTGTTCCGCACAGCCCGCTGCAGCTCGCGGTTGGAATCGCGCTCGCGCATGGTGTCGCGCTTGTCGAATTCCTTCTTGCCCTTGCCCAGTGCGATTTCGCACTTGATCAGGTGCTTGCTCCAGTACAGCGCCAGGGCCACGCAGGTGTAGCCTTTTTGCGCCACGGCCGCTTCCAGGCGCTCGAGCTCGCGCTTGTTCAGCAGCAGCTTGCGAGTGCGGATGGGGTCGGCTATGACGTGGGTGCTGGCCGTGGTCAGCGGGGTGATGTGGCTGCCGAACAGCCAGGCCTCACCGTCCTTCAGCAGCACGTAGCTGTCAGTCAGGTGCGCCTTGCCGGCTCGCAGGCTTTTTACTTCCCAGCCGGACAGGACCAGCCCGGCCTCGAACTTGTGTTCGATGAAGTAATCGTGTCGCGCCTTCTTGTTCTGCGCGATGGTCCCGGTCGGATGTTTCTTTTGTTTAGCCATAGGGGCGGCATTATAGGCAGTCGCCGCGTCGTCGGCTATGGGATTTCGGTGTGCTTGAGCCACTGCAATGAATACCGGACAATACAGCCCCTGTCTTTGCGACAGAACCTGTTTTCGGCACGCTGCGAAGCGCCGCCACCCAGCCTTGGAAGTGATGCCTGGATGACTACCCATATTCAACGCTCCGCCCTGCTGCCGTATCCCGCCCAGGCGCTCTACGATCTGGTCAACGATGTGGCCAGCTACCCGCAGTTTCTGCCTTGGTGCTCGGCCTCGACGGTGATCGAAGCCAGCGACACGCACATGCGTGCCAAGCTCGAAGTGGCCAAGGGCGGCATGAGCCAGCACTTCGTCACGCGCAATGTACTGGTGCCGGGGCAGTCTATCGAGATGAACCTGGAGGAAGGGCCGTTCACCCAGTTACATGGCCTTTGGGTGTTCAAGCCGCTGGGTGAAAAGGCCTGCAAGATCAGCCTGGACCTTTCGTTCGACTATGCTGGCCCGCTGGTGCGCGCGACTTTGGGGCCGCTGTTCAACCAGGCGGCAAATACGCTGGTGGATGCCTTTTGCCAGCGTGCCAAGCAACTGAATGCCTGACTGAAACAGCGGCAACAAAAAGCCCGGACCAAGTCCGGGCTTTTTTGTATCTGCTCGCCGCTTATTGAGGCGAGGTTTCCAGCGGCGCTGGAGTCGGGACCGGGGTGGTCTCGATGGTGTCGATTTCGCGCTGGATGGATTCTTCCACCGAACCTGGCTTGGCCGGTTTTTCTTCAGGCTGCACGGTTGGCTGCTCTGGCTGGTTGGCCGGGCTGACCGTGGTGTCGCTGCTGCCACCGAGGATTTCCTGGTCGCGGCTGACGCCTGGCATGAAGTCGCCGGACAGGCTCACCAACTGGTCGCTTTCGTTGAAGAACACGCTCATGCGTTCCTGCTGGCGTTTGCCGCCGCCTGGCTGCAGGCTGTACAGGTAATCCCAACGGTTGGTGTTGAAGGTGTCCTGGATTAGCGGGTTACCCATGATAAACCTTACTTGCCGGCGGGTCATTCCGGGGCGCAATTGGTCTATCATGTCTTGCGTAACGACATTGCCCTGCTGGATGTCGATTTTGTAAACCCCGGGAAACGAGCAACCGGCGAGTGCGAGCAGTCCCACTAGGGTGAGGCTGGTTAGCAAGAGCTTGGTGTTTTGCATCGGTGGGCGACTTCCACTATCTTGGCTGGACAACGTAAACCCCGATCATACCCGTATTAAGAGAAGCTGCGAAGCAGCATCGGCGAGAAAGCTGACCATGGTTGAAAATAGCGAATTGCGCAAAGCCGGTCTCAAGGTGACCCTGCCTCGAGTCAAGATCCTTCAGATGCTCGACTCCACCGAGCAGCGTCACATGAGCGCCGAGGATGTCTACAAGGCGCTGATGGAGGCTGGCGAGGACGTGGGCCTGGCCACCGTCTACCGCGTACTGACCCAGTTCGAAGCGGCGGGTCTGGTGGTTCGCCACAACTTCGACGGCGGTCATGCGGTGTTCGAACTGGCCGATGGCGGTCATCACGACCATATGGTCAACGTGGAGACCAGTGAAGTCATCGAGTTCATGGATGCCGAGATCGAGAAACGCCAGCGCGAAATCGTGGCCGAGCATGGCTACGAGCTGGTGGATCACAATCTGGTCCTGTACGTACGTAAAAAGAAGTAACGATTTCTTATCGTTATGAATGGCAAAGGCGACCTTCGGGTCGCCTTTGTGCTTTCTGAGGTAGAGAGCGGTGTCGTTTGTGCCGGCCTCTTCGCGGGTAAACCCGCTCCCACAGGTACTGCGCAGGCTCAGGCCCGGTGAATATCCTGTGGGAGCGGGTTTGCCCGCGAATGGGCCTGAAAAAGAAGGGTTCAGGCCTTGCCGCTTACAACCATCTTGCGCGCATGCGCCAGGGATTCCTTGGTCAGGTCTATGCCGCCCAGCATCCTCGCCACTTCCTCGACCCGCTCGCGCTTGCCCAGATTGGCCACGGCGGTGTGGGTAGTGTCGCTATTGCGCACCTTGTGTACGAACAGGTGGTGATGACCTTGTGCTGCTACTTGCGGCAGGTGGGTTACGGTCAGCACCTGGCCTCGCTCGCCCAAGCGGCGCAGCAATTGGCCGACGATTTCGGCAGTAGGCCCGCCGATACCGACGTCGACTTCGTCGAACACCAGGGTGGGAATGCGCGAGGTCTGCGCGGTAATCACCTGGATCGCCAGGCTGATGCGGGACAGTTCACCGCCTGAGGCCACCTTGGCCAGGCCCTTGAGCGGTTGGCCAGGGTTGGCGCTGACCAGTAGCTCGATCTGCTCCAGGCCATGGGGCGAAAGGTCTGCTCCTTCATTGGGTGTAAGTGCGATACAGAAGCGCCCGCCAGGCATGCCCAGGCGCTGGATCTCCTGCTCGACGGCCACCGCCAACTGCTGGGCGGCCTGCTGGCGCAGCGCGCTGAGCTCCAGCGCCTTCTCTTTATAATGCTGGGCGAAAGCGGCCAGTTCTTCACCCAATCGCTCGATCGACTCGTCACTGGCGTTCAGGCCCTCCAGCTCTTCCATCAGTTGCTGCTGCAGGTGGGGCAGTTCGGTTGGGTGCACTCGGTGTTTGCGTGCCAGCGTATAGATAGTGTCGAGGCGTTCTTCCAATGCCTGCAGGCGCATGGGGTCGGCGTCGAAGTTGTCGAGGAAACGGTTGAGCTCGCCCACGGCTTCCTCGACCTGAATCTGCGCGCTGGCGATCAGGTTGGCCGCTTCGCCCAGTGCCTTTGGCGAGTTGGGGGCGGCACCCAGGCGGTTGAGGCTGGAGGTGAGGGCGCTGAGCACGTTGCCCGAATCGCTTTCGCTGCACTGGTCGATGACTTGGCGGCAGATGCCGAACAAGGCTTCGGCGCTGGTCAGGTTCTTGTGTTCCTGCTCCAACTGCTCCAGTTCGTATTCACCCAGGCCGAGGTTGTCCAGTTCCTCCAGCTGGTAGCTCAGCAGCTGATGGCGGGCGCGCTGCTCATCGCCGGAGTTGGACAGGCGCTCCAGCTCCAGGCGGGTCTGGTTCCAGCGCTTGGCCGCCAGCTGTACCTGACGGGCCAGGTCGACGGCGCCGGCGTACTCGTCGAGCAGGCGGCGATGGGTGTCGGTCTTGAGTAGTGACTGGTGCTCGTGCTGGCTGTGGATATCGATCAGCAGCTCGCCCAGTGCCTTGAGGTCGCCGAGCGGGCAGGGGGTGCCATTGATGTAGCCGCGGCTGCGGCCTTCGGCGGTGATCACCCGGCGCAGGATGCACAGGCCGTCGTTGTCCAGGTCACGCTCGGCCAGCCAGGCATGCGCCTCGGGGATGTCCACCAGGTCGAAGGTGGCGAGGATGTCTGCCTTGTCCGTGCCGGGGCGCACCACGCCACTGTCGGCCCGGTCGCCCAGGGCCAGACCGAGGGCATCGAGCATGATCGATTTGCCTGCACCGGTCTCACCGGTGATGACGGACATGCCTCGGGCGATCTCGAGGTCGAGGTGCTCGACGATGGCGTAGTTGTGAATGGACAGGTGCACCAGCATGGGGCGGCTCCCGAAAGTCAGGTCTGGTTATTTATACAGTACTTTTTTCAGGCCTGCCAATGCCCCTTGGCAGATTCTGTTGCAGCCGGGAAAACGACCTTGCCCCTTGAAGCTGGTTTTTCCGGCCCCATATAGCCGACATCAATGGCGAGCCTGGCTCGCAGTCCACAAAATTGCGCAGGAGAGACCCCATGGCTGACGAACAGCTGAACGAGAAAGACCTTAACGTCGAAGAGACCGGTGCAGGTAATGCTGCCGATGCCCGCGTCCTGGAACTCGAGGAGCAGCTGGCCGCCGCCAAGGACCAGGCGCTGCGCGCCGTTGCCGACGTGCAGAACGCTCGTCGTCGTGCCGAGCAGGATGTCGAGAAAGCACACAAGTTTGCCCTCGAGAAGTTCTCGGGCGACCTGCTGCCGGTGATCGACAGCCTGGAGCTGGCCCTGGCGCACTCCAGTGCCGACGATGAGCACGTCAAGCAGATCCGCGAGGGTGTCGAGCTGACCCTGAAGATGTTCCAGGACACTCTCAAGCGCTACAACCTCGAAGCAGTCGACCCGCACGGCCAGCCGTTCAACCCAGAGCACCACCAGGCCATGGCCATGCAGGAAAACGCCGAAGTGGAGCCGAACAGCGTGCTGAACGTGTTCCAGAAGGGCTATCTGCTCAACGGTCGCCTGCTGCGCCCCGCCATGGTGGTGGTCAGCAAGGCGCCAAGCGCGGCGCAACCCTCGATCAATGAAAAGGCTTGAAATCCATCCGGGCATCCCCATCTAGGTGTCAAGCCTTCAAGTATTACCGCAGTTGGCCAAAGTAGTCGCTGCTACCAAATTCAAGTTTCGGGAGAGTTAACATGGGTAAAATCATCGGTATCGACCTGGGGACCACCAACTCGTGCGTTTCTGTTCTGGAAAACGGTAACGTCAAGGTCATCGAAAACGCCGAAGGTGCGCGTACCACCCCTTCGATCGTGGCCTACGCCAATGATGGCGAAATCCTGGTTGGTCAGTCGGCCAAGCGTCAGGCGGTCACCAACCCGCACAACACTCTGTTCGCAGTGAAGCGCCTGATCGGCCGCCGCTTCGAAGAAGATGTTGTACAGAAAGACATCAAGCTGGTGCCTTACAAGATCGTCAAGGCCAGCAATGGTGACGCCTGGGTGCAGGCCAGTGGCAAGGACATGGCTCCGCCGCAGATCAGCGCCGAAGTCCTGAAGAAAATGAAGAAAACCGCCGAAGACTACCTCGGCGAGCCAGTTACCGAAGCGGTCATCACCGTTCCGGCCTACTTCAATGACAGTCAGCGTCAGGCCACCAAGGATGCCGGTCGCATCGCTGGCCTGGATGTAAAACGCATCATCAACGAGCCGACTGCCGCTGCACTGGCTTACGGCATGGACAAGGCCAAGGGCGACCACACCGTCATCGTTTATGACCTGGGTGGTGGTACCTTCGACGTTTCGGTCATCGAGATTGCCGAAGTCGATGGTGAGCACCAGTTCGAAGTACTGGCTACCAACGGTGACACCTTCCTGGGTGGCGAAGACTTCGACATGCGCCTGATCGACTACCTCGTCGATGAGTTCAAGAAAGAGTCCGGCATGGACCTGAAGAACGATCCGCTGGCGCTGCAGCGTCTGAAAGAAGCCGCTGAAAAGGCCAAGATCGAGCTGTCCTCCGCTCAGTCGACCGACGTCAACCTGCCGTACATCACTGCAGACGCTACCGGTCCGAAGCACCTGAACGTGAAAATCTCCCGCGCCAAGCTGGAGTCGCTGGTCGAAGACCTGGTCACCCGTACCATCGAGCCTTGCCGCATCGCTCTGAAAGACGCCGGCATCGATGCCAGCAAGATCGATGATGTGATCCTGGTCGGTGGCCAGACCCGTATGCCACTGGTACAGAAAGCCGTTGCCGACTTCTTCGGCAAAGAAGCGCGCAAGGACGTCAACCCGGACGAAGCCGTGGCCATGGGTGCTGCCATCCAGGGCGCGGTGCTGGCTGGTGACGTCAAAGACGTACTGCTGCTGGACGTCAGCCCGCTGACCCTTGGTATCGAAACCATGGGTGGCGTGATGACTTCGCTGATCGAGAAGAACACCACCATCCCGACCAAGAAGTCGCAGGTGTTCTCGACTGCCGACGACAACCAGGGTGCCGTGACCATTCACGTGCTGCAGGGTGAGCGCAAGCAGGCTGCACAGAACAAGTCGCTGGGCAAGTTCGACCTGGCTGACATTCCGCCGGCTCCACGTGGCGTTCCACAGATCGAAGTAACCTTCGACATCGACGCCAACGGCATCCTGCACGTCAGTGCCAAGGACAAGGCTACCGGCAAGTCGCAGTCGATCGTGATCAAGGCCAACTCCGGCCTGTCGGACGAAGAAATCGAGCGCATGGTGCGTGACGCCGAGGCCAACGCCGAGGAGGACCGCAAGTTCGAAGAACTGGCTGCTGCCCGTAACCAGGGTGACGCGCTGGTTCACTCGACCCGCAAGATGGTCGCTGACGCTGGTGACAAGGTTACCGCTGAAGAGAAAGCCGCCATCGAGGCTGCCGTTGTTGCCCTGGAAGCCGCTGTCAAAGGCGACGACAAGGCTGCCATCGACGCCAAGGTCGAAGAGCTGTCCAAGGTTTCGGCGCCGGTTGCCCAGAAGATGTACGCCGAGCAGTCGGCCGAACCGCCTCAGGGCGGCGCGCAGCAGGCCGAGCCGGAAGCCAAGCACGATGACGTGGTTGACGCTGAGTTCGAAGAAGTGAAAGACAACAACAAGCAGTAATCCCTGCATGTTGTCGGCCAGTTCACCGCCGTTTGGTGGTGAGCTGGTAGGATGTCGCCGCGCGGGGGCTTGCTCCCGCGTTGGCGTATCTGGAATTCGAGAATTTTTACAGCATCTGTCGGTGGCCCTGGTGGGCAAAGGGCGGGTGCTGATGGCGCGGCGTAGATGCCAGACGCCCAACAAGGTGCAAATGACCTATGTCCAAGCGTGATTATTATGAGGTATTGGGTGTCGAGCGCGGCGCCAGCGAATCAGACCTCAAGAAGGCTTACCGTCGCCTGGCGATGAAGTACCATCCGGACCGCAATCCGGGCGACAAAGAGTCGGAAGACAAGTTCAAGGAGGCCAACGAGGCCTACGAAGTGCTGTCTGACGCCAGCAAGCGTGCTGCGTTCGACCAGTACGGTCATGCGGGTGTCGACCCGAGCATGGGTGGTGGCGCCGGGTTCGGTGGTGCCAACTTCTCCGACATCTTCGGTGATGTGTTCAGCGACTTCTTCGGGGGCGGCCGTGGCGGCTCGCGTGGCGGCGCCCAGCGCGGCAGCGACCTGCGCTACACCCTGGAACTGAACCTGGAAGAAGCGGTACGTGGCACCACGGTCAGCATCCGTGTGCCCACCCTGGTCAACTGCCAGCCGTGCGACGGCTCCGGTGCCAAGAAGGGCTCGACCCCATCTACCTGCCCGACTTGTGGCGGTATCGGCCAGGTTCGCATGCAGCAGGGCTTCTTCTCGGTACAGCAGACCTGCCCGCGCTGCCATGGTCAGGGCAAGATCATTACCGACCCCTGCACCTCGTGCCACGGCGAAGGCCGTGTCGAGGAATACAAGACGCTGTCGGTCAAGGTGCCGGCAGGTGTCGATACCGGCGACCGCATCCGTCTGTCGGGCGAGGGCGAGGCCGGTACCCATGGTGGCCCGACCGGCGACCTGTATGTGGTGATCAACGTGCGTGAGCACGAGATCTTCCAGCGAGATGGCAAGCATCTGTACTGCGAAGTACCGATCAGCTACACCGATGCCGCCTTGGGTGGCGAGCTGGAAGTGCCGACCCTCGATGGGCGGGTGAAGCTGAAGATCCCGGAAGGTACCCAGACCGGCAAGCAGTTCCGCCTGCGCGGCAAGGGTGTTGCCCCGGTGCGCGGTGGTGGTGCGGGTGACCTGCTGTGCCGCGTGGCGGTGGAAACCCCGGTCAACCTCAGCCGCCGCCAGCGCGAGTTGCTCGAAGAGCTGCGTGATTCGCTGGAAGGCGATAGCTCCCACTCGCCCAAGGCCAGTGGCTGGTTCGATGGCGTGAAGCGCTTCTTCGGCGATCTCTGACAAGGAAATGGCTATGCGACGTATTGCAGTGATGGGCGCGGCAGGGCGGATGGGCAAGACCCTCGTCGAAGCCGTGCAGCAACAGGCTCCCCAGGCGGGCCTGACGGCGGCGATCGACCGCCCGGACAGCTCGCTGGTAGGGGCTGATGCTGGTGAGCTGGCGGCCCTGGGCCGTATTGGTGTGCCGATTTCCGACGACCTGTCCAAGGTGGTCGACGAGTTCGACGTGCTGATCGATTTCACTCACCCTTCGGTGACCCTGAAGAACCTGGCGTTCTGCCGCAAGGCGGGCAAGGCCATGGTCATTGGTACTACTGGCTTCACGCCGGAAGAGAAGCAGCTGCTGGCCGAGGCCGGCAAGGAAATCCCGATCGTTTTTGCCGCCAACTTCAGTGTCGGCGTCAACCTGTGCCTTAAGCTGCTGGATACCGCAGCGCGCGTGCTGGGTGACGATGTGGATATCGAAATCCTCGAGGCGCACCACCGGCACAAGGTCGATGCGCCGTCGGGCACCGCGCTGCGCATGGGTGAAGTCGTTGCCCAGGCGCTGGGTCGCAACCTGCAGGAAGTGGCCGTGTATGGCCGTGAAGGGCAGACCGGTGCACGTGAGCGTCAGACCATCGGCTTCGCCACCGTGCGTGCCGGTGATGTGGTGGGTGACCATACAGTGCTGTTCGCCGCTGAAGGCGAGCGCGTCGAGATTACCCACAAGGCTTCCAGCCGCATGACCTTTGCCAAGGGCGCCGTGCGTGCGGCGCTGTGGCTGGACGGGCGCGAGCCTGGCCTGTACGACATGCAGGATGTGCTCGAGCTGCGTTAAGCAGTTTGAACTGTGTTGGCTTCTTCGCGGGTAAACCCGCTCCTACAGGTACAGCGTTGCCCTCAGGCATGGCGCTATCCCTGTAGGAGCGGGTTTACCCGCGAAGAAGCTGGCACAGATGTCAGCCTGTCGCATTGATGTGTTTTAGAGACACATCCACGGTAGACCGAAAACGCACTTTTCTGTAAGCTACAGCTTTAGTGTGTCCACTAAAAGCGCGCAGCGAATTGAATTCAGCACATGAAAGCGGGGTGACGTGTCCATACGTCACTCCGCTTTTTTGCAACCTGCGATCGCCCTTTCATGCTTGATTTACGGGAGGTCTTCTTGACAAAGCCAGCCATACTCGCCCTTGCCGACGGCAGTATTTTCCGCGGTGAAGCTATCGGTGCCGACGGTCAGACCGTTGGTGAGGTGGTATTCAACACCGCTATGACCGGCTACCAGGAAATCCTTACAGACCCTTCCTATGCGCAGCAAATCGTTACCCTGACCTACCCGCACATCGGCAATACCGGTACTACCCCGGAAGACGCCGAGTCGAACCGCGTCTGGTCCGCTGGCCTGGTCATTCGTGACCTGCCGCTGCTGGCCAGCAACTGGCGTAACACCCAGTCGCTGCCTGAGTACCTCAAGGCCAACAACGTCGTCGCCATCGCCGGCATCGACACCCGTCGCCTGACCCGAATCCTGCGTGAAAAGGGCGCTCAGAACGGTTGCATCCTCGCCGGTGACAACATCAGCGAAGAAGCCGCCATCGCCGCTGCCCGCGCCTTCCCGGGCCTGAAGGGCATGGACCTGGCCAAGGTCGTTTCCACCAAGGAACGCTACGAGTGGCGCTCCAGCGTGTGGGAACTGAAGACCGACAGCCATCCGACCATCGAAGCCGCTGACCTGCCTTACCACGTGGTCGCCTTCGACTACGGCGTCAAGCTGAACATCCTGCGCATGCTGGTTGCCCGTGGCTGCCGCGTGACCGTGGTGCCGGCCCAGACTCCGGCCAGCGAAGTGCTGGCACTCAACCCGGACGGCGTTTTCCTGTCCAACGGCCCTGGTGACCCCGAGCCTTGCGACTACGCCATCCAGGCGATCAAGGAAATCCTCGAGACCGAGATCCCGGTATTCGGTATCTGCCTGGGCCACCAGCTGCTGGCCCTGGCTTCTGGCGCCAAGACCGTGAAAATGGGCCATGGCCACCACGGTGCCAACCACCCGGTCCAGGATCTGGACACCGGTGTGGTCATGATCACCAGCCAGAACCACGGCTTTGCCGTTGACGAGGCCACCCTGCCGGGTAACGTCCGCGCCATCCACAAGTCGCTGTTCGACGGCACCCTGCAGGGTATCGAGCGTACCGACAAGAGCGCGTTCAGCTTCCAGGGCCACCCTGAAGCGAGCCCAGGCCCGACCGACGTCGCGCCACTGTTCGATCGTTTCATCGATGCCATGGCCAAGCGCCGCTGAGCATCCTGCTTCAAGGCCCCGGGCCGGCTTGCGCCGCGCCCGGAAGCGCCTGACCCAGATTGTTCAAAGCGGCTTGCCGACTGACTCCGGATTTGAGTGACAACCATGCCAAAACGTACAGACATCAAAAGCATCCTGATTCTCGGCGCTGGCCCGATCGTGATCGGCCAGGCCTGCGAATTCGACTACTCCGGCGCCCAGGCCTGTAAAGCCCTGCGCGAGGAAGGTTTCCGCGTCATCCTGGTGAACTCCAACCCAGCCACCATCATGACCGACCCGGCCATGGCCGACGCCACCTACATCGAGCCGATCAAGTGGCAGTCGGTGGCCAAGATCATCGAGAAAGAGCGCCCGGACGCACTGCTGCCGACCATGGGTGGCCAGACTGCACTGAACTGCGCCCTGGACCTGGAGCGCCACGGCGTTCTGGAAAAGTTCGGCGTGGAAATGATCGGTGCCAATGCCGACACCATCGACAAGGCCGAAGACCGCTCGCGCTTCGACAAGGCCATGAAAGACATCGGCCTGGAGTGCCCGCGCTCCGGTATCGCCCACAGCATGGAAGAAGCCAACGCCGTCCTCGAGCGCCTGGGCTTCCCGTGCATCATCCGTCCGTCGTTCACCATGGGCGGCACCGGTGGCGGTATCGCCTACAACCGTGAAGAATTCGAAGAAATCTGCGCCCGTGGCCTGGACCTGTCGCCGACCAAGGAACTGCTGATCGACGAATCGCTGATCGGCTGGAAGGAATACGAGATGGAGGTTGTCCGCGACAAGAAGGACAACTGCATCATCGTCTGCTCGATCGAGAACTTCGACCCGATGGGCGTGCACACCGGTGACTCGATCACTGTCGCCCCGGCACAGACCCTGACCGACAAGGAATACCAGATCATGCGCAACGCCTCCCTGGCGGTGCTGCGTGAAATCGGTGTTGAAACCGGCGGTTCCAACGTTCAGTTCGGTATCTGCCCGAACACAGGCCGCATGGTCGTGATCGAGATGAACCCGCGCGTTTCACGTTCCTCGGCGCTGGCCTCCAAGGCCACCGGCTTCCCGATCGCCAAGATCGCTGCCAAGCTGGCTGTCGGCTACACCCTCGACGAACTGCAGAACGACATCACCGGCGGCCGCACCCCGGCGTCCTTCGAGCCGTCGATCGACTACGTCGTCACCAAGCTGCCGCGTTTCGCCTTCGAGAAATTCCCGAAAGCCGACGCCCGCCTGACCACCCAGATGAAGTCCGTGGGTGAAGTCATGGCCATCGGTCGTACCTTCCAGGAGTCTCTGCAGAAAGCCCTGCGCGGCCTGGAAGTCGGCGCCTGCGGCCTCGACCCGAAAATCGACCTGGCCAACCCTGAAGCCAGCAGCATCCTCAAGCGCGAGCTGACCGTACCGGGCGCCGAGCGTATCTGGTACGTGGCCGACGCCATGCGTGCCGGCATGACCTGCGAGCAGATCTTCGACCTGACCGGCATCGACATGTGGTTCCTGGTGCAGATGGAAGACCTGATCAAGGAAGAAGAGAAGGTCAAGACCCTGGCCCTGTCGTCGATCGACAAGGACTACATGCTGCGCCTCAAGCGCAAGGGCTTCTCTGACCAGCGCTTGGCCAAGCTGTTGGGTATTACCGACAAGAACCTGCGCCGTCACCGCCACAAGCTGGAAGTGTTCCCGGTGTACAAGCGCGTCGACACCTGCGCTGCCGAATTCGCTACCGACACCGCCTACCTGTACTCCACCTATGAGGAAGAGTGCGAGGCCAACCCGTCGACCCGCGACAAGATCATGATCCTGGGTGGCGGCCCTAACCGTATCGGCCAGGGTATCGAGTTCGACTACTGCTGCGTACACGCCGCACTGGCGCTGCGTGAAGACGGTTACGAGACCATCATGGTCAACTGCAACCCGGAAACCGTCTCCACCGACTACGACACTTCCGACCGCCTGTACTTCGAGCCGCTGACCCTGGAAGACGTGCTGGAAGTGTGCCGCGTCGAGAAGCCGAAAGGCGTGATCGTCCACTACGGTGGCCAGACCCCGCTGAAACTGGCCCGCGCCCTGGAAGAAGCTGGCGTACCGATCATCGGTACCAGCCCGGATGCCATCGACCGCGCTGAAGACCGCGAGCGCTTCCAGCAGATGGTTCAGCGCCTGAACCTGCTGCAGCCGCCAAACGCCACCGTGCGCAGCGAAGAAGAAGCCATCAGCGCTGCTGGTGGCATCGGCTATCCGCTGGTAGTGCGCCCGTCCTACGTACTGGGCGGCCGTGCCATGGAAATCGTCTACGAGCTGGACGAGCTCAAGCGCTACCTGCGCGAAGCTGTGCAGGTGTCCAACGACAGCCCGGTACTGCTCGACCACTTCCTCAACTGCGCCATCGAGATGGACGTGGATGCGGTGTGCGACGGCACCGATGTGGTGATCGGCGCCATCATGCAGCACATCGAGCAGGCCGGCGTTCACTCCGGCGACTCGGCATGCTCCCTGCCACCGTACTCGCTGAGCAAGGAAGTGCAGGACGAAGTCCGCGTACAGGTCAAGAAAATGGCCCTGGAGCTGGGCGTGGTCGGCCTGATGAACGTGCAGCTGGCCCTGCAGGGCGACAAGATCTACGTGATCGAAGTCAACCCGCGCGCTTCGCGTACCGTGCCGTTCGTCTCCAAGTGCATCGGCACCTCCCTGGCGATGATCGCGGCCCGCGTCATGGCCGGCAAAACCCTGAAAGAGCTGGGCTTCACCCAGGAAATCATCCCGAACTTCTACAGCGTCAAGGAAGCCGTCTTCCCGTTCGCCAAGTTCCCGGGGGTTGACCCGATCCTCGGCCCTGAGATGAAATCGACCGGTGAAGTCATGGGTGTCGGTGACAGCTTCGGTGAAGCCTTCGCCAAGGCCCAGATGGGTGCCAGCGAAGTACTGCCGACCGGCGGTACCGCATTCATCAGCGTGCGCGACGACGACAAGCCGCAAGTGGCTGGCGTTGCCCGCGACCTGATCGCCCTGGGCTTCGAAGTGGTTGCAACTGCCGGTACTGCCAAGGTTATCGAAGCGGCTGGCCTGAAAGTGCGCCGTGTGAACAAGGTGACCGAAGGTCGCCCGCACGTGGTCGACATGATCAAGAACGACGAAGTGTCGCTGATCATCAACACCACCGAAGGCCGTCAGTCGATCGCCGATTCCTACTCGATTCGTCGCAATGCGCTGCAGCACAAGATTTACTGCACCACCACCATTGCGGCCGGTGAAGCCATCTGCGAGGCGCTGAAATTTGGTCCGGAAAAGACCGTTCGCCGCCTGCAGGATCTGCATGCAGGACTGAAAGCATGAGCATTACCAAATACCCGATGACCGTCCAGGGCGCTCGCGCCCTGGAAGAGGAGCTGCTCTTCCTGAGCAAGACCGAGCGCCCGCGCCTGAGCCAGGCCATTGGTGAAGCGCGCGAACTGGGTGACCTGAAGGAAAATGCCGAATACCACGCTGCTCGTGAAGAGCAGGGCATGGTCGAGGCGCGTATCCGCGATATCGAAGGTCGTCTGCAGAACTCGGTGGTGATCGATGTGACTACCATTGCCCACACCGGCAAGGTCATCTTCGGCACCACCGTGGACTTGGAAAACACCGAAACCGGTGACCAGGTGACCTACCAGATCGTTGGCGAGGATGAGGCCGACGTGAAGAAGGGCAAACTGTCGAACAGTGCGCCGATCGCCCGCGCCATCATTGGCAAGGAAGAAGGGGATACCGTTGTCGTCAAGACGCCGAACGGTACGGTCGAGTACGAGATTGTCGAAGTCAAGCACATCTGACCGGCGCCTGCGGGCGCCATCCCTCGAGGGGATCCTCTGGCAACTGGCCCAGGTTTTCTGGGTCGGCGGCTTGTGGGTGTTTCACGTGGGGTTGGTGCCCGCGCTCAAGGTCAGTGGCCTGGCGCCGCTGCTGGTGCAGGATGTCGCCGGGCAGATCGACCGCTGGTTGATCGGCGTGGCGCTGCTTGGCTTGTTGACCCAGCTGGCGGTGCTGGCAAGGGTGGACGGCCTGTCGGCCTGGTGGCGGCAGTTCCGCGGCCAGATGCTGCTGCTCGGCTTCGGTGCCTGCGTGGGGTATTACACCTTGCGCTACGGTATTTCCGTTGGCGAGCGTTGGCAGCTGCTCTGTTTCCTGGTGCTGGGCTTTTCCGGCATCGTGCTGGTGGCCCAGCCGGTTCCGGTCAAAGTGCGCCGCTAAGCGGCTCGAGATCGCTGGAGCCGCTTAGCGGCCCATCGCCGGCAAGCCGGCGCCCACACCGACCGCATCGAATTCAGGCCATGCGCCGTACCTGTGGGAGCTGGCTTGCCGGCGATGGGCTGCGCAGCAGCCCCTTTGCCGTTACTTGTAACGGTGGATATTGGACAGTTGCTTGTTCGGCTGTGGGTTCTTGCGGTAGATCAGCGCTTTCTTGCCGATGGTCTGCACCAGTTCGGCACGACCGGCCTTGCACAGTTCGGCAATGGTCTCGGCGCGCTCTTCGCGGTCTTCCGAGCGAATTTCGACCTTGATCAGCTCATGGTCGACCAAGGCGCGCTCCAGTTCGGCGATGACGCCTTCATTCAAACCGTTGCCAGCGACGATCAGGACCGGCTTCAGGTCATGACCAATGGACTTGTATTGCTTCTTCTGCTCGTTATTGAGCGGCATAATCTGACCCTTTCCGTCTGATTCTGTAAAATTGACCGGCATTTTACCCGAGGGCCACCGGCTCCGCCCAGTCAATCACGACGCATATCATCGAGGTGCCCCGTGGTACAACGTTCCAAAAGCAGCGCAAACTGGCTGCGAGAGCATTTCAACGATCCTTTTGTGAAACAGGCACAAAAGGACGGCTACCGCTCGCGTGCGAGCTACAAACTGCTGGAGATCCAGGAAAAGGACCGGCTGATCCGCCCGGGTATGAGCGTGATCGATCTCGGCGCTGCTCCTGGTGGCTGGTCGCAGGTGACCAGTCGTCTGATTGGTGGCCAGGGCCGCCTGATCGCGTCCGACATCCTGGAGATGGACTCGATCCCCGATGTGACCTTCATCCAGGGCGATTTCACCCAGGATGAAGTGCTGCAGCGCATTCTCGAGGCCGTCGGCGATTCGCACGTAGACCTTGTGATTTCAGACATGGCCCCCAATATGAGTGGTACGCCTGCGGTGGACATGCCGCGTGCCATGTTCCTCTGCGAGCTGGCCCTCGATCTGGCAACCCGCGTGCTAAAGCCCGGCGGCGATTTCCTGATCAAGATTTTCCAGGGCGAAGGTTTTGACGTGTACCTCAAGGACGTGCGCAGCAAGTTCGACAAGGTACAGATGCGCAAGCCGTCGTCGTCGCGTGACCGTTCCCGCGAGCAGTACCTGCTGGCCAGGGGTTTCAAAGGGGCATGAAAGGCGTGAAGCGTGGTGGCCGATAGTTATTTCCAATCGGCCGCCGCGTCAGGATCGTCCGAACTTCGTGTAGTCTAGCTTTCACAAAGGGTTACAGACGGTGCCTGCGGCTGCGTAGGTAATGTAGTAAGTTAGGGCGATGAATATCATGCGAGGAACGGCTGCGTCGTGCGCCGACCTCAGAGGGTAGCGAATTGAACGACATGGCAAAGAATCTGATCCTGTGGTTGATCATCGCAGCTGTCCTGGTGACAGTGATGAACAACTTCTCCAGCCCTAACGAGCCGCAGACCCTCAACTATTCCGACTTCATCCAGCAGGTCAAGGATGGCAAGGTCGAGCGTGTGACCGTCGACGGCTACATCATCACCGGCAAGCGCGCCGATGGCGACAATTTCAAGACCGTGCGTCCGGCCATTACCGACAACGGCCTGATTGGCGACCTGGTCGACAATCACGTCATCATCGAAGGCAAGCAGCCTGAGCAGCAGAGCATCTGGACACAACTGCTGGTAGCGAGCTTCCCGATCCTGGTGATCATCGCCGTGTTCATGTTCTTCATGCGCCAGATGCAGGGCGGAGCGGGGGGCAAGGGCGGGCCGATGAGCTTCGGCAAGAGCAAGGCGCGCCTGCTGTCCGAAGACCAGGTCAAGACCACCCTGGCCGACGTTGCAGGTTGCGACGAAGCCAAGGAAGAAGTCGGCGAGCTGGTCGAGTTCCTGCGCGACCCGGGCAAGTTCCAGCGCCTGGGCGGCCGTATCCCGCGTGGCGTGCTGATGGTCGGCCCGCCCGGTACCGGTAAGACCTTGCTAGCCAAGGCCATCGCCGGTGAGGCGAAGGTGCCTTTCTTCACCATTTCCGGTTCGGACTTCGTGGAAATGTTCGTCGGTGTCGGCGCCAGCCGTGTGCGCGACATGTTCGAACAGGCCAAGAAGCACGCCCCCTGCATCATCTTCATCGACGAGATCGACGCCGTTGGTCGCCACCGTGGCGCTGGCATGGGTGGCGGTCACGACGAACGTGAGCAAACCCTCAACCAGTTGCTGGTGGAGATGGACGGCTTCGAGATGAACGATGGCATCATCGTCATCGCCGCTACCAACCGTCCGGACGTGCTCGACCCGGCGCTGCTGCGCCCCGGCCGCTTCGACCGTCAGGTGGTGGTGGGCCTGCCGGACATTCGTGGTCGTGAACAGATCCTCAAGGTGCACATGCGCAAGGTGCCGGTCGGCGAGAACGTCAACCCGGCGGTCATTGCCCGTGGTACCCCTGGCTTCTCCGGTGCGGACCTAGCCAACCTGGTCAACGAGGCCTCGCTGTTTGCCGCGCGCGCCAACAAGCGCCTGGTCGAAATGAAAGAGTTCGAACTGGCCAAGGACAAGATCATGATGGGCGCCGAGCGCAAGACCATGGTCATGTCCGAGAAAGAAAAGCAGAACACTGCCTACCACGAGGCTGGCCACGCCATTGTCGGTCGCCTGGTGCCTGAGCACGATCCGGTCTACAAGGTTTCGATCATTCCGCGTGGCCGTGCCCTGGGCGTGACCATGTTCCTGCCGGAAGAAGACCGCTACAGCCTGTCCAAGCGCGCACTGATCAGCCAGATCTGCTCGCTGTACGGCGGCCGTATCGCCGAGGAAATGACCTTGGGCTTCGACGGCGTCACTACCGGTGCGTCCAACGACATCATGCGTGCCAGCCAGATCGCCCGCAACATGGTGACCAAGTGGGGCCTTTCCGAAAAACTCGGGCCGCTGATGTACGCCGAGGAAGAAGGCGAGGTGTTCCTGGGGCGCAGTGCTGCGAGCCAGCACGCCAGCGTTTCCGGCGAAACCGCCAAGCTGATCGACTCGGAAGTGCGCAGCATCATCGACCAATGCTACGCCACGGCCAAGCAGCTGCTCACCGACAACCGTGACAAGCTCGATGCCATGGCCGAAGCGCTGATGAAGTACGAGACCATCGACGCCGAGCAGATTGACGATATCATGGCTGGCCGTCCCCCCCGCGAACCGCGCGACTGGGATGATGACTCGGCTTCGGGCAAACCAGCTGCCCAAGGTGATCGCCCGGAATCGCCGATCGGCGGTCCAGCGGCTCAACACTAAGGGCATCTATGAGCTCAGTGCAGTACCCGACCCGGTTGCCTTGCGGCAACCGGGTTCTTGATTTGTCGCGTACCCATGTCATGGGTATTCTCAATATCACCCCTGATTCCTTCTCCGATGGCGGGCGCTTCAACCAGCGCGACGAGGCGTTGCGTCATGCCGAAGCTATGGTTGCCGCAGGCGCCACGCTGATCGACATCGGCGGCGAGTCCACGCGGCCGGGCGCGCGCGCGGTATCGGTAACCGAGGAGCTGGAGCGGGTAGCCCCCATGGTCGAGGCGATCAACAGCCGCCTCGATGTGGTCATCTCGGTCGATACCTCCACCCCAGCGGTCATGCGTGAATCGGCGCGCCTCGGTGCTGGGCTGATCAACGACGTGCGAGCCCTGGAGCGCGATGGCGCCCTGGATGCTGCTGCGGATACTGGCCTGCCGGTATGCCTCATGCACATGCGTGGCGAGCCGGGTAACATGCAGGACGACCCGCATTACGAAGATGTGACCGCCGACGTTACGCGCTACCTTGAACAGCGAATGGTCGCCTGCGCGGCGGCGGGCATCGACGCAAACAGAATCATCCTTGATCCGGGCTTCGGTTTCGCCAAGACACTGGCGCACAATCTGAGCCTGTTCAAGCACATGGAAGCGCTCTATCGCCTTGGGCGCCCGCTGCTGGTGGGTGTTTCGCGCAAGAGCATGATCGGCCTGACGCTGGAACGTCCGGTCGGCGAGCGGTTGTATGGCAGCCTTGCGCTGGCGGCGTTGGCCATGACCAAGGGGGCGAGCATCCTTCGTGTCCATGACGTGGCCGAAACCGTTGATGTGGTGCGCATGATCGCTGCGGTGCAAAACGCCGAATAAGAACATTGGAGTCCCTATGAGCAGAAAATACTTTGGTACCGACGGCATTCGTGGCCGCGTCGGCGAATACCCGATCACGCCTGACTTCATGCTGAAGCTTGGCTGGGCGGCCGGCATGGCCTTCCGCAAGCAAGGCCACTGCCGAGTGCTGGTTGGCAAGGACACGCGTATCTCCGGCTACATGTTCGAGTCCGCACTCGAAGCCGGCCTGTCCGCGGCAGGTGCCGATGTGATGCTGCTCGGGCCGATGCCTACGCCGGCCATCGCCTACCTGACGCGTACCTTCCACGCCGAAGCCGGCATCGTCATCAGCGCCTCGCACAACCCGCACGATGACAATGGCATCAAGTTCTTCTCGGGCCAAGGGACCAAGCTGCCGGACGAAGTCGAGTTGATGATCGAGGAATTGCTCGACCAGCCGATGACCGTTGTCGAGTCGGGCAAGCTGGGCAAGGTTTCGCGCATCAACGATGCAGCCGGCCGCTACATCGAGTTCTGCAAGAGCAGTGTGCCGACCAGCACCAGCTTCGACGGCCTCAAGCTGGTTGTCGATTGCGCCCACGGTGCCACCTACAAGGTCGCGCCAAGCGTTTTCCGCGAGCTGGGTGCTGAAGTGACCGTGCTGCATGCCCAGCCAGACGGCCTGAACATCAACGAAGGCTGTGGCTCGACTCACATCGAATCGCTGCAGGCTGCCGTGCTGGTCGGTCATGCCGACCTGGGCATCGCCTTCGACGGTGATGGCGACCGCGTGCTGATGGTCGACCACACCGGTGCCATCGTTGATGGTGACGAACTGCTGTTCATCATCGCCCGCGACCTGCAGGAGCGTGGCAAGCTGCAGGGCGGGGTGGTGGGCACGCTGATGAGCAACCTGGGCCTGGAGCTTGCGCTGAAGGAACTGGATATTCCGTTCGTGCGGGCGAAGGTCGGTGACCGTTACGTCATGGCAGAGCTGCTGGAGCGTGAGTGGCTGGTCGGTGGCGAAAACTCCGGGCACGTCGTGTGCTGCAACCACACCACCACCGGTGATGCGATCATCGCAGCGCTGCAGGTATTGATGGCACTCAAGCGTCGTGGCGAAACCCTGGCGCAGGCTCGTCAGGCCCTGCGCAAGTGCCCGCAGGTGCTTATCAACGTGCGCTATGGCGCCAGCAAGGTCGACCCACTGGAGCACCCGGCGGTCAAGGAAGCCAGTGCCAAGGTGACCGAGGCCTTGGCAGGCCGCGGCCGCGTGCTGCTGCGAAAATCCGGTACCGAGCCGTTGGTGCGGGTGATGGTCGAGGGCGAGGACGAAAGCCAGGTGCGTGCGCACGCAGAAGCGTTGGCCAAACTGGTCGGCGAAGTTTGTGTCTGAAGGCGCTTGCCAGCGCAGATAGGGTTGGGTACTATCTGCGCCCACTTTGACCGACGAGGTAAAGCATGCGTCGCCCTATGGTAGCTGGTAACTGGAAGATGCACGGTACCCGCGCTAGCGTCGCTGAGCTGACCGAAGGCTTGAGAAATCTGGCCTTGCCGAGCGGAGTGGAAGTCGTTGTATTTCCACCGGCCTTGTTCATCAATCAAGTGATCGATGGCCTGGCAGGTAAGGAAATTACTGTCGGCGCACAGAATTCTGCAGTACAACCCGAACAGGGTGCGCTGACCGGAGAAGTTGCTCCGGAACAGCTGGTTGAAGCAGGCTGCAAGTTGGTGTTGATTGGTCATTCGGAGCGTCGCCAGGTCATTGGTGAGACCGACGAAGTGCTCAATCGCAAGTTTGCAGCGGCCCAGGCCAAAGGTTTGAAACCAGTGCTTTGCATCGGGGAAACCCTTGAAGAGCGCGAGGCTGGCAAAACGCTCGAAGTTGTCGGGCGTCAACTAAGCAGTATCATCGAGGCATTCGGTGTTAAGGCTTTTGCCAATGCAGTAATTGCCTATGAGCCTGTATGGGCCATCGGTACCGGCCTTACGGCCACGCCACAGCAGGCCCAGGATGTGCACGCAGCCATCCGTAGCCAGTTGGCGGCAAAAGATGCTGAAGTGGCTGCGAAGGTGCAGTTGCTCTACGGCGGCAGCGTGAAGGCGGCCAATGCGGCCGAACTGTTCGGCATGCCGGATATCGATGGGGGGCTCATTGGTGGAGCTTCCCTGAACGCAGACGAATTCGGTGCAATTTGTCGCGCCGCAGGAAACTGAACAAATGCTGGAAACAGTCATCGTTGTTTTTCATCTGTTGGCAGCGCTGTCGCTTGTAGTGCTGGTTCTGTTGCAACAGGGTAAAGGTGCGGAAGCAGGTGCATCTTTCGGCGCGGGTGCTTCAAATACCGTGTTCGGGAGCCAGGGTTCTGCAACGTTTCTGAGTAAATTAACTGCTATACTCGCTGCCACTTTCTTTTTGACAGCACTTGGGTTAGGATACTTCGCGAAGCAACAAGCTCATCAGCTTAGCCAAGCAGGTCTTCCAGATCCAGCAGTGCTAGAAGTGAAAGAGCCGCAGAAACCGGCAGTTAATGATGATGTACCGGTGCTCCAGCAGCAGAAGAGCGAAACCACTCCTAACACGGGTGATGTACCTCCTCCGGCACAAGAGCAGAAGTAACGGGTTTCAAGTAGTATTGCCGAGGTGGTGGAATTGGTAGACACGCAACCTTGAGGTGGTTGTGCCCATAGGGTGTAGGGGTTCGAGTCCCCTTCTCGGTACCAATTAAAGCTTGAGAGCCCGCTTTAGCGGGCTTTCTTGCAGGTGAAGGTTCGGATTTGACCCTCAAGAGGGTTCGGTCTTATACTTTTGCCCCAGCTTTGTCGCGGGGTGGAGCAGCTTGGTAGCTCGTCGGGCTCATAACCCGAAGGTCGTTGGTTCAAATCCAGCCCCCGCAACCAGCTTCAGCGGAGCCCCTTTTCAGGGGCTTTTTGCTAACCGAACAGTTTCGGCGTCGTTGTCCAACGGCGCTTTCAGGGATGGGCGCTTCGCCCATTTTTTATTTGCACAGCATGCACGAGGGGGTTCAGGTGTCGAGCAAGCTAGAACAGTTGCAGGCCTTGTTGGCCCCGGTTGTCGAGGGTCTGGGCTATCAATGCTGGGGGATCGAATACGTTTCCCAGGGTAAGCATTCGGTACTGCGCATCTACATCGACAAGGAAGGCGGCATCCTGGTGGACGACTGCGAAGCGGTCAGCCGTCAGGCCAGCGCAATTCTCGATGTGGAAGATCCGATCAGCAGTGAATACACCCTCGAGGTGTCTTCTCCAGGCATGGATCGCCCACTGTTCACTCTGGAACAGTTTGCCTCGCATGCCGGCGAACAAGTGAAGATCAAGCTGCGCTCACCCTTCGAGGGTCGTCGTAACTTCCAGGGCCTTCTCCGCGGTGTGGAGGAACAGGATGTGGTGGTCCAGGTGGACAATCAAGAATTCCTGTTGCCGATCGACTCGATCGACAAGGCCAATATTATTCCCAGTTTTGACTGAGACGTGCCGGGCCCGGCGGACTATCCGGGCCCAATGGCTTGCGCAAGGCGAGGCGTACGATGAGCAAAGAAGTACTGCTGGTTGTTGAATCGGTATCCAACGAAAAAGGTGTACCGCCCGGCGTCATTTTCGAAGCGCTGGAAGTGGCACTGGCCACTGCAACCAAAAAACGTTTTGAAGACGAAGTCGACCTGCGTGTGGAAATCAATCGCCACACCGGTAGCTACGAGACCTTCCGTCGCTGGACCGTGGTCGACGAAGCCGATCTTGATGATCCGGCGATCGAGACCTGGTTGAGCAAGATTCACGAAACCCACCCTGAAGCCAAGGTTGGTGACGTGATCGAAGAGAAGATCGAGTCCATCGAATTCGGTCGTATTGCCGCCCAGACCGCCAAGCAGGTCATCGTGCAGAAGGTCCGTGAGGCCGAGCGTGCCCAGGTGGTCGATGCCTACCGCGAGCGCGTTGGCGAGATCATCTCCGGTACCGTCAAAAAGGTTACCCGCGACAACGTCATCGTTGACCTGGGCAACAACGCCGAGGCCCTGCTGGCCCGCGAAGACATCATTCCGCGCGAGACCTTCCGTGTTGGCGTGCGCCTGCGTGCGCTGCTCAAGGAAATTCGCACCGAGAACCGTGGCCCACAGCTGATCCTGTCGCGCACCGCGCCACAGATGCTGATCGAGCTTTTCCGCATCGAAGTGCCGGAAATTGCCGAGGGCCTCATCGAAGTCATGGCTGCATCCCGTGATCCGGGTTCGCGAGCCAAGATCGCCGTCCGCTCCAAGGACAAGCGCATCGACCCGCAAGGCGCCTGCATCGGCATGCGTGGTTCGCGCGTCCAGGCCGTATCCGGGGAGTTGGGTGGTGAGCGTGTGGATATCGTCCTGTGGGACGATAACCCGGCGCAGTTCGTCATCAACGCCATGTCGCCGGCTGAAGTCGCGGCGATCATCGTTGATGAAGATGCCCATGCCATGGACATCGCCGTTGCCGAGGACAACCTGGCCCAGGCCATTGGTCGTGGCGGTCAGAACGTTCGCCTGGCCAGTCAGCTGACCGGCTGGACCCTGAACGTGATGACCGAAAAGGACATCCAGGCCAAGCAGCAGGCCGAAACCGGTGACATCCTGCGCAATTTCATCGATGAACTGGAAGTCGACGAGGAGCTGGCCCAAGTGCTGGTCGACGAAGGCTTCACCAGCCTCGAAGAAATTGCCTACGTACCGTTGGAAGAAATGCTCAACATCGATGGCTTTGACGAAGATATCGTCAACGAGCTCCGCGCTCGAGCCAAGGACCGTTTGTTGACCAAGGCCATCGCTACCGAAGAAAAACTGGCAGACGCCCATCCGGCTGACGACCTGCTCTCCCTCGAGGGTATGGACAAGGACCTGGCGGCGGAACTGGCGGTGCGCGGCGTGGTTAACCGCGAAGACCTGGCCGAGCAGTCGATCGACGATCTGCTCGACATCGACGGCATCGACGAAGAGCGTGCCGGCAAGTTGATCATGGCCGCCCGAGCCCACTGGTTCGAGTAATTAGGCGCGGCCTGAGGAGAGAAGTGCATGACGCAAGTCACGGTGAAAGAACTGGCCCAAGAGGTCGAGGCACCGGTAGAGCGCCTGCTGCAGCAGATGCGTGAGGCAGGTCTGCCGCACACCGACGCCGGTCAGGTAGTGACCGACAATGAGAAGCAGACCTTGCTGACTCATTTGAAGAGCAGCCACAAGAGCAAGGCGGAAGAGCCGCGCAAGATTACCTTGCAGCGCAAAACCACCAGCACCCTGCGTGTCGCCGGTAGCAAGAGCATCAGCGTAGAAGTACGCAAGAAGAAAGTATTCGTGCAGCGCAGCCCGGAAGAAATCCAGGCTGAGCAGAAGCGTGAGCTGGAAGAGCGCCGCGCGGCTGAAAACGCCGCTCGCGAGAAGGTCGAGGCCGAAGTTCGCCAGCGCAACGAAGAGCAGGCTCGCCGTCAGGCCGCCGAAACCGCTGCTGCAGCCCCTGCGCCTGCCGCCAAGCCAGAGGCGGCACCTGCCGCTGCCCCGGCCCCGGTAGTTGCCGACGCCCCGGCGTCCGAAGACGCCGCAGCCCGTGCTGCCGAGCGCAAGAAGGACGAAGCCCGTCGCAACGAAGGCCGCACCCGTGACGAAGACCGTCGTGGTGGCGAGCGTCGTGGCGAGGCCCCGCGCGTGTCGATCAAGGTCAAGGTCAAGGAGAAGGAAAAGGCTCCGACTCCTCGTGCCGCACCGCGCACCACCGATGAAGAGAGCGATGGCGTACGCCGTGGCCGGGGTGGCAAGAGCAAGCTGAAGAAGCGCAACCAGCACGGCTTCCAGAACCCGACCGGTCCAGTCATCCGTGACGTGACCATCGGCGAGACCATCACCGTCTCGGAACTGGCCCAACAGATGTCGGTCAAGGCCGCTGAAGTGGTCAAGTTCATGTTCAAACTGGGTACCCCGGTCACCATCAACCAGGTGCTCGACCAGGAAACCGCTCAGCTGGTCGCCGAAGAACTGGGCCACAAAGTGACCCTGGTCAGCGATACCGCCCTGGAAGACTCCCTGGCCGAATCGCTGAAGTTCGAAGGTGAAGTCGAATCGCGTGCGCCGGTCGTTACCGTCATGGGTCACGTTGACCACGGTAAGACCTCGCTGCTCGACTACATCCGTCGTGCCAAGGTTGCCGCTGGCGAAGCCGGTGGTATTACCCAGCACATCGGTGCCTACCACGTGGAAACCGACCGCGGCATGGTCACCTTCCTCGATACCCCAGGCCACGCTGCGTTCACCGCGATGCGTGCCCGTGGTGCCAAGGCTACCGACATCGTCATCCTGGTGGTGGCGGCGGACGACGGCGTGATGCCGCAAACCCGCGAAGCCGTTCAGCATGCCAAGGCAGCTGGCGTTCCGCTGGTGGTTGCAGTGAACAAGATCGACAAGCCGGGTGCCGATATCGATCGCATCCGCAACGAGCTTGCTGTCGAAGGCGTGACCTCCGAGGACTGGGGTGGTGATACTCCGTTCGTCAAGGTTTCGGCCAAGATGGGTACCGGCGTCGACGAACTGCTCGAGGCTGTACTGCTGCAGGCCGAGATCCTGGAACTGACCGCTACCCCGACCGCTCCAGGTCGTGGTGTGGTTGTCGAATCTCGCCTGGACAAGGGCCGTGGCCCGGTGGCGACCATCCTGGTTCAGGACGGTACCCTGCGTCAGGGCGACATGGTCCTGTGCGGTTCCAACTATGGCCGCGTGCGCGCCATGCTCGACGAGAACGGCAAGCCTGTGAAGGAAGCCGGCCCTTCGATCCCGGTCGAAATCCTCGGCCTGGACGGTACCCCGGAAGCCGGTGACGAGCTGTCCGTGGTTGCCGACGAGAAGAAGGCTCGTGAAGTTGCCCTGTTCCGTCAAGGCAAGTACCGCGAGGTCAAGCTGGCCCGTGCTCACGCCGGCAAGCTGGAAAACATCTTCGAGACCATGGGTCAGGAAGAGAAGAAGACCCTCAACATCGTCCTCAAGACCGACGTGCGTGGTTCCCTGGAAGCACTGCAGGGTTCGCTGTCGGGCCTGGGCAACGACGAAGTTCAGGTGCGCGTGATCGGTGGCGGCGTCGGTGGTATCACCGAAAGCGACGCCAACCTGGCGCTGGCTTCGAATGCAGTACTGTTCGGCTTCAACGTGCGTGCCGATGCCGGCGCGCGCAAGATCGTCGAGCAGGAAGGTCTGGATATGCGTTACTACAACGTGATCTACGACATCATCGAAGACGTCAAGAAGGCCCTGACCGGCATGCTCGGCAGCGATGTTCGCGAGAACATCCTGGGTGTCGCCGAAGTACGTGACGTGTTCCGTTCGCCGAAGTTCGGCGCCATCGCTGGCTGTATGGTCATCGAGGGTACCGTGTACCGCAACCGTCCGATCCGCGTACTGCGCGAAGACGTTGTGATCTTCGAAGGCGAACTGGAGTCGCTGCGTCGCTTCAAGGACGACGCCTCCGAAGTACGTAACGGCATGGAGTGCGGTATTGGCGTGAAGAGCTACAACGACGTCAAGGTCGGCGACAAGATCGAAGTCTTCGAGAAAGTCCAGGTTGCTCGTACCCTTTAAAGGTGAGCAGGGCGCCAGCCCCCGCCGCAGGGCGGTGGGCAGCGCCTCAGTAGGTAGCGCCCGGTCAGGCTTCAGCCTGACCGGGCGTTTGCCGCTTTAAGTTACAGGTAGCAAGAATGGCAAAAGAATATAGCCGTACCCAACGCATCGGCGACCAGATGCAGCGCGAGCTGTCGGAGCTGATCCGCCGTGAAGTCAAAGACCCGCGCGTCGGCCTGGTGACCATCACTGCCGTCGATGTCAGCCGTGATCTTGGCCACGCCAAGGTGTTCATCACCGTGATGGGCCAGGACGGCGCCGACGCCGTACCGCAGACCCTCAAGGCCCTGACCAGCGCCGCGAGCTTCCTGCGCCTGCACCTGGGCCGTGTGATGCAACTGCGCAGCGTGCCGCAACTGCACTTCCACTTCGACGAAAGCGTCAGCCGTGGTGCCCACCTGTCGGCACTGATCGAGCGCGCGGTCGCCGAAGACCGTCTGCACAAGGATGCCGACAAGCTGGACGCCGAGGAGTAAGCGGTGGCCCAGGTCAAACGTATCCGCCGCAACGTCAGCGGCATCATCCTGCTCGACAAGCCGCTGGGCTTCACCTCCAACGCCGCCCTGCAAAAGGTGCGCTGGCTGCTCAATGCGGAAAAGGCCGGTCACACCGGCAGCCTCGATCCGCTGGCAACCGGCGTGCTGCCGCTGTGCTTTGGCGAAGCGACCAAGTTTTCGCAGTACCTGCTCGATTCCGACAAGGGCTACGAAACGGTCATGCAGATGGGGCAGACTACCAACACCGGCGATGCCGAAGGTGAAGTGCTGCAGACCCGTGAGGTGACCGTTGGTCGCGCCGACATCGAGGCCCTGCTGCCGCGTTTTCGTGGCCAGATCAGCCAGATACCGCCGATGTACTCGGCGCTCAAGCGTGATGGCCAGCCGCTTTACAAGCTGGCACGTGCAGGAGAGGTAGTGGAGCGCGAGGCGCGTTCTGTTACTATTGGCCGCTTGGAGTTGCTCGAGTGCGAAGGCACCCGTGCACGGCTGAGCGTAGGATGCAGTAAAGGCACCTATATCCGCACCCTGGTGGAGGATATCGGTGAGGCCCTTGGCTGTGGCGCCTATGTCGCCGAGCTGCGCAGGACCCAGGCCGGGCCTTTCGCGCTGGCACAGACGGTCACCCTCGAGGAACTCGAACAGGCCCATGCCGAAGGCGGCAACGAAGCGCTCGACCGCTTCCTGATGCCTTCGGACAGCGGCCTGCAGGACTGGCCACTGGTGTGCCTGTCCGAGCACAGTGCGTTCTACTGGCTGCATGGGCAGGCGGTACGCGCGCCGGACGCGCCGCAATTTGGCATGGTCCGGGTACAGGATCACAATGCGCGCTTCATCGGTATCGGTGAAGTGAGCGAAGACGGGCGCATTGCGCCGCGTCGGCTGATTCGGTCGGAATGACCGAAACCGCGGGGTCGGGCAATTGCCAGGCCCCACGGCACCAAGGGTGGCTGTCAGTAGGCACGGTCACACCTTTTTTATTAATACAGGGATTTGTCCCTGGCCTATTGGACCCCGCATGCGGGATCCGTTATCAGGAGAAGCCAAATGGCCCTCAGCGTTGAAGAAAAAGCTCAGATCGTTGCCGAATACCAGCAAGCCGCCGGCGATACCGGTAGCCCGGAAGTGCAGGTTGCTCTGCTGACCGCCAACATCAACAAGCTGCAAGGCCACTTCAAGGCCAACGATAAAGACCACCACTCCCGTCGTGGTCTGATCCGTATGGTCAACCAGCGTCGTAAGCTGCTGGACTACCTGAAGGGCAAAGACACCACTCGTTACAGCGCCCTGATCGGTCGCCTGGGTCTGCGTCGCTAATAGCGGCCTGGCCAGTGGTGTGCATGGCGTGTCGCAGGCTTCGGCAGGGCTGTTTTGCAGTGCTGCCGTTGGACACGCCACGCGTATCTCCGAGGTTGGCAGCCTGGCAATGCTGAGCGGATTTTCCGCTTGGTGCCAGGCTCCCAGCCTCGTGTTGTATCTGGACGGTCAATGGGGCCGATTCCCCGTTCTGCCCAAGAATTCGCAAGAAACCAGTTCCCCCAGAGCCACTGAAAAAAGGTAGGAAACCGTGAACCCGGTAATCAAGACATTCCAGTTCGGTCAGTCGACCGTTACTCTCGAAACGGGCCGTATTGCCCGTCAGGCAACCGGCGCCGTGCTGGTTACCGTCGACAACGACGTCACCGTGCTGGTGACCGTGGTCGGTGCCAAACAGGCCGATCCAGGCAAGGGCTTCTTCCCGCTGTCGGTCCACTACCAGGAAAAGACCTACGCCGCCGGCAAGATCCCGGGTGGCTTCTTCAAGCGTGAAGGCCGTCCTTCCGAGAAAGAGACCCTGACCTCGCGCCTGATCGACCGTCCGATCCGTCCGCTGTTCCCGGAAGGCTTCATGAACGAAGTGCAGGTTGTCTGCACCGTGGTTTCCACCAGCAAGAAGACCGACCCGGACATCGCTGCGATGATCGGTACCTCGGCCGCCCTGGCCATCTCCGGCATTCCTTTCGAAGGCCCGATCGGCGCCGCTCGCGTTGCCTTCCACGAAAGCACCGGCTACCTGCTGAACCCGACCTACGAGCAACTGGCTGCCTCGAGCCTGGACATGGTCGTTGCCGGTACCGAATCGGCTGTACTGATGGTTGAGTCGGAAGCCAAAGAGCTGACCGAAGACCAGATGCTGGGCGCCGTGCTGTTCGCCCACGACGAATTCCAGGCCGTGATCCAGGCCGTCAAGGAACTGGCTGCCGAAGCCGGCAAGCCGACCTGGGACTGGCAGCCAGCCCCGGCCAACGTCGAGCTGATGAACCTGGTACGCGCCGAGTTCGGCGAAGCCGTTTCGCAGGCCTACACCATCACCCAGAAGGCTGACCGCTACAATCGCCTGGGCCAGCTGCGCGACGAGGCTGTTGCCCGTCTGAGCAACGAAGAGACCGGCCCGTCCGCCGGCGCCATCAAGGAAATCTTCGGCGAGCTGGAATACCGCACCGTCCGTGAGAACATCGTCAACGGCAAACCGCGTATCGACGGTCGTGACACCCGCACCGTGCGCCCGCTGAACATCGAAGTCGGCGTATTGCCGAAGACTCACGGTTCGGCGCTGTTCACCCGTGGCGAAACCCAGGCCCTGGTCGTTGCGACCCTGGGTACTGCCCGTGACGCCCAGCTGCTGGACACCCTGGAAGGCGAGAAAAAAGACCCGTTCATGCTGCACTACAACTTCCCGCCATTCTCGGTGGGTGAGTGCGGTCGCATGGGCGGCGCTGGCCGTCGTGAAATCGGCCACGGCCGCCTGGCCCGTCGTGGCGTGCAGGCCATGCTGCCGAGCGACAGCGAGTTCCCGTACACCATCCGCGTGGTATCGGAAATCACCGAATCCAACGGTTCCAGCTCCATGGCTTCGGTCTGTGGTGCTTCCCTGGCCCTGATGGACGCTGGTGTACCGATGAAGGCACCGGTTGCCGGTATCGCCATGGGCCTGGTCAAGGAAGGTGACAAGTTCGCCGTCCTGACCGACATCCTGGGTGACGAAGACCACCTGGGCGACATGGACTTCAAGGTAGCCGGTACCGCCAAGGGTGTTACCGCGCTGCAGATGGACATCAAGATCAACGGTATCACCGAAGAGATCATGGAGATCGCCCTGGGCCAGGCCCTGGAAGCGCGCCTGAATATCCTCGGCCAGATGAACCAGATCATCGCCCAGTCGCGTAGCGAGCTGTCGGCCAACGCCCCGACCATGATCGCGATGAAGATCGACACCGACAAGATCCGTGACGTCATCGGTAAAGGCGGCGCCACCATTCGCGCCATCTGCGAAGAGACCAAGGCTTCGATCGACATCGAAGACGATGGCTCGATCAAGATCTTCGGCGAAACCAAGGAAGCGGCAGATGCTGCCAAGCAACGCATCCTGGGCATTACCGCCGAAGCCGAGATCGGCAAGATCTACGTCGGCAAGGTCGAGCGCATCGTCGACTTCGGTGCGTTCGTAAACATCCTGCCTGGCAAGGACGGCCTGGTGCACATCTCCATGCTGAGCGATGCTCGCGTCGAGAAGGTCACCGACATCCTGAAAGAAGGCCAGGAAGTCGAAGTACTGGTACTGGACGTGGATAACCGCGGCCGTATCAAGCTGTCGATCAAGGACGTTGCCGCGGCCAAGGCCTCGGGCGTCTAAGCGACCGCCACGCAACAGGAAAAGGGCCCTTCGGGGCCCTTTTTTCATGGGCGAAAGGGAACCTTTTGCGGACTTGCATCTTGCATGCAGGTTTACCGTGCAGATTGCAAAATGCACGACGACGGGAATGCTGGTTTTTCGCTAACTTATTGATTTTAAAGGAAAAAGTCGAGACGGAAAAGCTGGCACAGCGCATGCAACTACCTCCATATCTGACGCCAGGACATACGGCGCAGACCTTTCGAAAAAACAGGAGTGACTCACATGAAGAAGTTCGCCATTGCTGCCGCTACTGCTACCGCCCTGACCCTGACCATGGCTAACGGCGCATTCGCTGCGGAGCCAACCCAGGCTCCAGTCATGTTGGCTGCCAACACCGTGGATAACGCCAAGCAGGAAGGTTCCGACACCTGGATCACTACCAAGGTGAAAGCGGACTTGCTGACTGAAAAAGGTATTCCAGGCAGCGACATCAAAGTCGAGACCAGCCAAGGCGTCGTCTCGCTGTCGTCTGACGTGGCGATCACTCAATCCCAGAAAGAAGAAGCAGTACGCATCACCAAGAACATCAAGGGCGTGAAAAGCGTCATGTCTGACGGCCTGAAAGCCGAATAAGGAATGTCCCGTCGGCCAAACGGATTTGGCCACCTTCGCTCCGAGCCCCGGCTATTTGCCGGGGCTTTTCATTGGCGGCTAGTACACCGGGTTACGCGCGATCACATCGCTCTCGAAGCATTCTTGCTCGACGATCAGCGGCTCGACCAATGGCCGGCTATCGCGAAAGTGCGCGGTCTGGGTATGCGCTTCATAGGCTGCATCGTCGCGGTAGATCTCGTACAGGTAGATCACCTCCGGGTCGACGCGGTCCTGCGACACATCGAACACCAGGCAACCAGGTTCGGTGGAGACGGAAGCCGCGGCATTGACCTTGATCGCGGTCAGGAAATCCTCGGCGCAACCGGACTTCACACGGGTCTTGATGAACAGACTATACACAAGGCTCTCCTTTTGTTTTAAATTCTATTGTGAATTGTATACAAAAATGGAGCCTCGCCAATGTCCGAATTGCCTGCACGCCCTGGCCGCCTGAACGGCCTGCGCCATATTGCCTTGTTGGTGCCCAACCTGGAGGAGTGCGAACGCTTCTACGTCGATGTGCTGGGCATGGAAGTGCTGAAGCGCGCCAACGAAGACCTGGTGTATCTCACTTGTGGTAACGACAACCTGTCGCTGGGGCGCGGGGCTGGGGCGGCCAATGGGTTGCAGACCTTGGACCACTATGGGTTCATCGTCGATAGCGTGGAGGAGCTGGAGGCCTGGTACCAGTATTTCAAGGCCCATGGCGTGACCCTGCTGGACCGGCCGTTCAACCATGGTGACGGGGCGCGCAGCTTCCACCTGCTGGACCCGGCAGGGAACAAGGTGCAGCCGTTGTACCACCCGGCGGTGTCGGGGCAGCGGTTGGTGTGAGGCCTGTACCGGTCTCTTCGCGGGCTTGCCCGCTCCCACAGGGATCGCGCACAGCTCAAGGCCGGCGCATACCTTGTGGGAGCGGGTTTACCCGCGAAGAGGCCAGCCCTGCTAGTAGAAGTTACTCGGCATCCAGATGCATCGGCGTCACCACCCGCCCATCGCTCTCGGCCTGGCCCAGGTTGGTATCGATGAAGTACACCCGGTCATCTTCCAGCTGGCCTTTGTCCACCAGGTAATCCTTGATGCTGCTGGCCCGCTCCTGGCCAAGTGTGCGCAGCAGCGCAGTACTTTCGGCCCAGGACTTGATCACCGCCTCGCGCAGCTTGGCGGTGCGCTCGTCGCGGCCCAATTGCTCCCATTCCGCAGGCGGCTGTTGCTTCAGGCGGTTACGGTAGATGCCTTCGAGCATCGCCGGTTTTTCGCTGTCGTCGACCACCAGCATCGAGGCATTGGCCGGCACCTTGTCACCGCGGCGCTGCAGGATCTTGTACCAGGTGGCCTGGTACTCACGCTCCAGGCGCTGCTGGGCGATCAGCGGGCCGTCGCTGGCCTGGGCGCTGGTGCCTTCGATTTCCAGGCGCAGCTCCGGGCGTTCCTTCAGGGCCGACGCCAATTTGTCCAGCGATGCCTGGGCGTCGCCACTAAGCTCGCTGGAGCCCGGGGCGAAGGACACATTGCCCAGATCTTCCGAGCCACCGCCGGCAACCAGCCCGCCAATGAACTTGAACGGCGCCTGCGCCGCACGCAACACCAGGTTGCGCAGGGTTTGCCAGACGATCGGCATCACGCTGAACTGCGGGTTGTTGAGGTCTCCGGATACCGGCAGCTCGATCGAGATCTTGCCTTCTGTATCCTTCAGCAGTGCCACCGCCAGGCGGATAGGGAGGTCCACTGCGTCCGGGCTGTCGACCTTCTCGCCCAACTGCAACTGCTCAACCACCACCTTGTTCTCGGCCTTCAGCTGGCCATTGGTGATCAGGTAATGCAGGTCGAGGTTGAGCCGGCCCTTGCGGATACGGAAGCCGGCGAACTTGCCGGAGTAGGGGGTGAGTGTGGTCAGCTCGACCCGCTTGAAGCTGGTGGCGATGTCCAGGCTGGCCAGCGGGTTGAACGGGTTGAGGGCGCCTTTGATGGTGACCGGCGCGTAGCGGTCGACCTTGCCCTTGACGTCGACCTTGGCCGGCACCGGCTTGCGATTGTCGATGGTGCCGATCCTGCCGTTCAGCTGCTGGATGGCCGTGGCGAAGTTGGGGGTGAGGGACAGGTCGGCGAAGTTGGCCGAGCCGTCGTTGATGTCGATCTGGCCGATGTGGATGCCCAGCGGCTTGTCGTTGCCGGCGGAGGCCGGCTTGGCCTGGCTGGTCGCCGGGGCGCCGGCCGGCTGCGGGATCAGCAGGTCGTTGATGTTGGTCGTGCGGTCTTCGTTGATGATGAAACGCGCATAGGGTTGCAGCAGGGTCACTTTGTCGATCGACAGCGCATCGCCGTGCACGTAGGACAGGCCGTCGACGTTCACCTGTTGCCATTTGACGAAGTCACGGCTCTTGATGGTGTCGAGGGTGTGCAGCTGGCTGACCTGTGCCTTGCCGGTAACACTGAAGGCCAGTGGTGAGGTGTTCTTCAGGTCGACCTTGAGGTCGCTGGCGAGCATGCCGCTGCGCAGCTCCAGCAGGATGAACGGGCTGATATAGGCCTGGGTCACTCGCAGGTCGATATCGCGGGTGCTCACGTCCAGCTTAGCCCAGATGGGCGCCAGGTTGACCTGGCCGGCCGCCTGAAGCTTGCCTTGCTTGCCCACGCCGGTATCGAGCTTGAGGTTGAAGGGCGACTTGTTGAGACTGTCGAAACCTTGCAGGTCGGCGTTGAGCGGGCCGACGTCGAGGGCCACCGGCTCCTTCTGAGTACGGTCCGCCAGGTGCACCAGGTAGTTACGCAGTTGCACGTCCTTGAGCAGCACCTGCCAGGGTTTGCTCGGCTCCTTGGCGGCTTGCTGTTCGGGCGTGGGCTCGGCGGCGGCCGGTTCGGCCTTTTCCTTCGGCGTAGCCTTGGCCGGCTGGCTGGCGAACAGTTTCTGCCAGTCGAGCTGGCCGTCCTTTTCCAGCGCGGCCCAGGTTTCCAGTTTTTCGCTGCGGATCTTGCCCACGGTGACCAGCTGCTTGACCAGGTCGACCGAGGTTTCGCTTACTTCCAGGCTGGCCAGGCGTGCCAGCGGGCGGCCATCCGGGGCCTTGATGGCAAACGGGGCGATGCGCACCGACGCGTTGTCCAGCAACAGTTCGGTCTGCTTGGCGAGGTTGAGCTTGTAATGGGTGTCGAGGCTGACCACGCCGTCTTCCAGCACCAGTGGCACGGCATCGCGCACATAGGGCCAGAATGCCTTCATCTTGCCTTCGGTGATCTTCAGTGTGCCTTCAGAGGCGATTGGCGCCAGGCTAAGGGTGCCTTTCCAGTCGATGCGCCCGCCGTTGGGGCCGATGGCCACCAGGGTCATGTCGGCATTGTCGTTGGGCAGGGTGCTGAGGTTTTTCAGCTCCAGGTTCATGTTGTCGTAGAGGAACTCGATCGGTTCGCTCGGGCGCAGGTCCTCGAAGTGCAGGTAGCCATCGCTGAGCTTGATGCTGCCGATGCGTAGCGGGAACGGGTCGCTGGGTGGCTCGTCAGTCTTGGCTTCGCTGGCTGGCAGTTTGAACAGGCGGGTCAGGTTGAGAGTACCGTCCTTGGCGAACAGCACTTCGTTGCGCGGTTTGACCAGTTCCACTGCGTCCAGGTGCAGGGCACCGCTCCATAGACTGTCGAGCGAAAGGTTGGCGTACAGCCGGTCGAAGCCGACCTGCTCCTTGCCAGGCTCGCCGATCTGCAGGCCCCACAGTGTCAGCTCGAGGCTGAAGGGGTTGAATTCGATCCGTTCGAGGTGGGCAGGCACGGTTGCGTACTGGGCCAACTGTTGGTTGGCGATGCGCAGCGCGACACCGGGGAGAACGAAAAAGCCAAGAAGGCTGTAGAGGGCTACCAGGGCCAGCAGTGCGCCAGCGGCGCGAGTCAATCCTTTGTACATGTGTCGCTTCGTCTGTCTAAGCAGGAGAGCTTGGAGTATGGCACGTTAAATCAGTTCCGCTGAGGTGACCAGTTGACCTCATTCAATACCCATGCGCCGTTTGGCCCGGTGCGCCGAGCCGTCACGCATCGCCCAGCGCAGTACTGGCGCAGTGCGTTGCAGGCCCAGGCGGATCATGCGCCGCTGCAACGGACCGTGCTGTAGCCCGAGCATGGTCTGGGCCCAGCCCGGCAGCAGGTCGACGCCGGCGTGCAGCATCAGCTTGCCCACCGGCTGTGCCAAGCGGCTGGGGGCGGGGGCATCGAGCAGGATGCCGACCACCTCATGGCTGCGTGCGTCGCAGTGCAACTGCGGACGCATGCGCTGCAGATAGTCCTCGACCTGCTGGCACGAGCGCGGCACGTCGCGGGCGCCAAGGCGCTCGGCAATCAATGCGATCTCTGCGTAGTAGGCATCCTGCTCGGCGCGCGCAAGGTGCGGGTTGCGGTAACGCAGGTGGGCGGCGAGAAAGCTGCTGACTTCCGCCACGTGCACCCAGGTCAGCAGGTCCGGGTCGCTGGCCGCATACGGGCGGCCATCCGGCGCGGTGCCGGTTACCTGCAGGTGGATGGTACGCACCTTGTCGATCAGCCACTCGGCATCGCGGGTGGCGCCGAAGGTGGTGCCCGAGATGAATTGGCTGGTGCGGCGCAGGCGACCGAGCAGGTCTTCACGGAAGTTGGAATGGTCCCACACCCCGGCCAGGGCCAGCGGGTGCAGCAACTGCAGCATGAGGGCACTGATGCCACCGACCAGCATGCTCGGGAAGTCGCCATGTATCCGCCAGCTGATGCTGTGCGGGCCGAACAGCCCGGGGTCACCTTTGGGCGATTCCAGGTCGAGCTGGCCGAGGGCCAGCCCGGTAAGGCTCATGACCTGGGTTTCGATGCGGCGGCGAAGGGCTTCCATGGCGACCTGTGGTTCAGGGCGGCCATGGGCAACGGCCGCCGGTTACTGGTTGAGGCGTTTGTCGATCAGGCCCTGCACCACGCTGGGGTCGGCCAGGGTCGAGGTATCGCCCAGGTTGTCGAGTTCGTTGCAGGCGATCTTGCGCAGTATACGCCGCATGATCTTGCCTGAGCGTGTCTTGGGCAGCGCCGGAGCCCACTGGATCAGCTCGGGCTTGGCGAAACTGCCGATTTCCTTGCTGACCAGGGCCAGTAGCTCGGCCTTGAGCGCGTCGTCCGGTGTTACACCATTCATCGGTGTGACGAAGGCGTAAACGCCTTGGCCCTTGAGGTCGTGGGGGTAACCGACCACCGCCGCTTCGGCAACGCTCTCATGCAGCACCAGCGCGCTTTCCACTTCGGCGGTACCGATACGATGACCGGAAACGTTGATCACGTCATCGATACGCCCGGTGATCCAGTAGTCTCCATCGGCATCGCGGCGGGCACCGTCGCCGGTGAAGTAATAGCCGGGCATCGGCTTGAAGTAGGTGTCGACCATGCGCTGATGGTCGCCATAGACACTTCGGATCTGCCCGGGCCAGCTGGCCTTGATCGCCAGCAGGCCGGCACCGGGGCCCTCGATGAGCTTGCCCTTTTCGTCCAGCAGCACTGGTTGTACGCCGAACATGGGCTGGGTGGCACAGCCGGGCTTGAGCGACTGCGAGCCGGGCAGCGGGGTGAGCATGATGCCGCCTGTCTCGGTCTGCCACCAGGTATCGACGATGGGGCAGCGCTTTAGCCCGACTTCTTCGAAATACCACTCCCAGGCTTCCGGGTTGATCGGCTCGCCGACGCTGCCCAGCAGGCGCAGGCTCTGGCGTGAAGTACTCTGCAGCGGCGCGGAGCCCTCGCGCATCAACGCGCGCAGGGCGGTCGGGGCGGTGTAGAAGATGTTCACCTTGTGTTTGTCCACCACTTGCCAGAAGCGCGAGGTGTCCGGGTAGTTGGGCACGCCTTCGAACATCAGCGAGATCGCGCCATTGGCCAGCGGGCCATAGACGATGTAGCTGTGGCCGGTTACCCAGCCGACATCGGCGGTGCACCAGAACACCTCGCCGTCACGGTAGTCGAACACCACCTTGAAGGTGAGGGTGGCCTGCAGCAGGTAGCCGCCGGTAGTGTGCAGCACGCCTTTGGGTTTGCCGGTGCTGCCGGAGGTGTAGAGGATGAACAGCGGGTCTTCTGCACCCATCGGCTCGGGAACGCAGTCGTCGCCGGCCTTTTCCGTTGCCTCGTGGTACCAGAGGTCACGGCCTTCGGCCCAGACGATATCGCCGCCGGTACGGCGCACCACGAATACGCTGCTGACCGCGGGGCAACTGGCCAGGGCCTTGTCGACGTTCTGCTTCAGTGGGATGCGTTTGCCGCCGCGCACACCTTCATCGGCGGTGATCACCGTACGGCAGTCGGCATCGAGGATACGGTCGCGCAAGGCATCGGGCGAGAAGCCGCCGAACACCACCGAGTGGATGGCACCGATGCGGGTGCAGGCAAGCATGGCGAAGGCGGCCTCGGGGATCATCGGCATGTAGATGCACACCCTGTCGCCTTTCTTCACCCCGCGTGCTTTCAATGCATTGGCCAGGCGGCAGACCTGGCGGTGCATTTCGCGGTAGGTGATGGTCTTGGAATCCTTGGGGTCATCGCCTTCCCACAGCAGGGCGGTCTGTTCGCCGCGTCGGGCCAGGTGGCGGTCGATGCAGTTGTAGCTGACGTTGAGCTGGGCGCCGTCGAACCAGCGGGCGCTGCCGGTCTTCAGGTCGCATTGCTGCACGCTCGACCAGGGCTTGAACCACTCCAGGCGCTTGGCCTGTTCGGCCCAGAATGTGTCGGGGTCATCCACCGACTGGCGGTAGAGGCGGCGGTACTCGTCGGGGGTTAGGGCGGCGGACTGGCTGACGGCCAGGGCCTGGGGGTAGTTGCGGATATCGAACATGGCGGGTGGTCCTGCTCTTGTAAGGGGCGATGGACTGCAACGGCTATTCGATAGGACAGTGTAGCTGGGAGAGGTGTTCAACCTGAGCCGGCCTCTTCGCGGGCTCGCCCGCTCCCACAGGTACTGAACAGTTCTTGAGGCCTGTACGGTACCTGAGGGAGCGGGCGAGCCCGCGAAGAAGTTGGCGAAGGTTTCAGATCAACCGCGGTGACGGCCGCGGAAGTAGTTGATCAGGCCTTGGGTGGAACCATCTTCGGCGCTGTCTTCCAGGCTGCCGACCAGGCGTTGGTAAACGCCCTTGCCCAATTCTTTGCCCAGCTCCACGCCCCACTGGTCGAAAGCGTTGATGCCCCAGATCACGCTCTGCACGAACACCTTGTGCTCGTACATCGCCACCAGCGCGCCCAGGCGGCGCGGGCTGATGCGTTCCACCACCAGGGTGTTGCTCGGGCGGTTGCCCGGGATCACCTTGTGCGGGGCCAGCTTTTCGATGTCCGCTTCGTTCAGGCCTTTGCCACGCAGCTCTGCCTCGGCTTCCTCGCGGGTTTTGCCCAACATCAGCGCCTGGCTCTGCGACAGGCAGTTGGCGTACAGCCACTGATGATGGTCGGCCACCGGGTTGAAGCTCACCACCGGCACGATGAAGTCGGCCGGAATCAGCTGAGTGCCCTGGTGCAGCAGCTGGTGGTAGGCATGCTGGCCGTTGCAGCCGACGCCACCCCAGATAACCGGACCGGTGTCGGTCTTCACCGGGGTGCCGTCCTGCAGCACGCTCTTGCCGTTGGACTCCATGTCCAGCTGTTGCAGGTGCTTGGTGATGTTGCGCAGGTAGTGGTCGTACGGCAGGATCGCGTGACTCTGGGCGCCCCAGAAGTTGCCGTACCACACGCCCAGCAGGGCCAGCAGCACCGGCATGTTCTTGTCGAACGGCGCGGTCTGGAAGTGCTGGTCCATGGTGTAGGCACCGGACAGCAGTTCCTTGAAGTTGGCGGTACCGATGGCCAGGGCGATCGGCAGGCCGATGGCCGACCACAGCGAGTAGCGACCGCCCACCCAGTCCCACATCGGGAAGATGTTTTCTTCGCGGATGCCGAAGGCCACGGCGGCGGCCTTGTTGCTGGAAACGGCGATGAAGTGGCGGTACAGCTCGGCTTCCGAGCCGCCCTGGGCCAGGTACCAGGTACGCGCGGCCATTGCGTTCTTCAAGGTCTCGAGGGTGTTGAACGACTTCGACGAGACGATGAACAGGGTGGTTTCGGCGCGCAGGTTGGCCGACAGCTCGTGGAACTCACTGCCGTCGATGTTCGCCAGGTAGTGGCAGCGCACGCCGCGCTGGGCGTAGGGCAGCAGCGCCTCGGACACCAGCTCGGGGCCGAGGAACGAGCCACCGATGCCGATGTTGACCACGTCGGTGATCGGTTTTTCGCTGTAGCCGCGCCACAGCCCGTCGTGGATGCGGCCGACCAGTTCGGTGATCTGGTTGAGTACCTTGTGTACTTCCGGCATGACGTTCACGCCGTTGACGCTGAGCTTGTCGCCTACCGGCCGGCGCAGGGCGGTGTGCAGCACCGGGCGACCTTCGGAGGCGTTGATGATTTCGCCGCTGAACATCGACTTGATGGCGTCCTGCAGGCCCACTTCGTTGGCCAGGTTCACCAGCAGGTCGCGGCTTTGTTCGGTGATCAGGTTTTTCGAGTAGTCGAGGAACAGGCCGCAGGAGCTCAGGGAGAACTGGTCGAAGCGCTTGGTATCGGCGGCGAAGGCTTCGCGCATGCTGAAACCTTGCATGGCGTCGCGGTGTTGCTGAAGCGCCTGCCAGGCGGGCAGGGCCGTGACATCGTGGGGTGTACGGTAATACGCCATTGCGCGGGGTTCCCTTGGTGCGTGGTGAGACCTTGGACACGGCACTCATTGCCGGGTTCAGGCTGGCACCATTATAGGCAAAGGCCACTTGCAGGGAATGGGTAAGGCGGGGGAATTTGGGGGCGCTTTGCGCCCCACTCGCAGCACAAGGCTGCTCCTACAGAAGAAGGTGGTTTCTGTAGGAGCAGCCTTGTGCTGCGAATGGGCTGCAAGGCAGCCCCGGGCCGTTACGCGGTCTTCTCTTCCAGATGAAGGTACAGGTTGTCGATCAACCGTGTGTTACCCAGGTAAGCCGCCGCAATCACCACTAGGTCTCGATCATCGATCACTGCCGGGCGCAGGCTCACGGCATGACGCACTTCCAGGTAATCCGGCCGGAAACCCGCGGCGGTCAACTGCGCCTTGCCTTCGGCAACCAGTGCGGCAAAGTCCCGCTGGCCATGGCGGATGGCCCCAGCGATATGCTGTAGCGTGCGGTACAGCGCAGGTGCCGTAGCACGCTGCTCCGGCGTGAGGTAGCCGTTACGCGACGACAGCGCCAGGCCGTCCTCGGCCCGCACGGTGGGCTCGCCGATGATCTGGATCGGCATGTTCAGGTCGCGCACCATGGCGCGGATCACCGCCAGCTGCTGGAAGTCCTTTTCACCGAACACGGCAAGGTCGGGCTGGACCATGTTGAACAGCTTGCTGACCACGGTGGCCACGCCTTCGAAATGACCGGGCCGGCTGGCGCCGCACAGGCCTTCGGAAAGGTGGGGTACGCTGACGCGGGTTTGCACGCTCATGCCGTCGGGGTACATCTCTTCGACGCTGGGCGCGAACAGCAGATTGCAGCCAGCCTGGAGCAGGCGCTCCTGGTCGGCGGCCAGGGTGCGCGGGTACTTGTCGAGATCTTCGTTGGCGCCGAACTGCAGCGGGTTGACGAAGATGCTGGCGACCACGAAATCGGCGCGCTGTGCAGCCTTGGTCACCAGGGCGGCATGGCCGCTGTGCAGGTTGCCCATGGTAGGCACGAAGCCGATGCGCTTGCCTTCACCGCGGGCGCGGGCGACTGCGGCGCGCAGTTCACGGACGGTCTTGACTGTATTCATGCACTGAACCCGTGTTCGCTGCCTGGGAAGCTGACTTGCTTGACCGCCTCGACGTAAGCGACGAGGGCGCTGTGGATATCCGGCTGGCCTTGCATGAAGTTCTTCACGAACTTCGGTACGCGGCCGCTCAGCGACAGGCCGAGCATGTCGTGCAGGACCAGGACCTGGCCATCGGTGCCGCTGCCGGCGCCAATGCCGATCACCGGGATGGATACGGCACTGGTGATTTCCGCCGCCAGTTCGCTGGGCACGCATTCGAGCAGCAGCATGGCTGCACCGGCCTGTTCCAGGGCGATCGCGTCGGCGCGCATCTGCCGGGCCTGGGCTTCCTGGCGGCCCTGGACCTTGTAGCCGCCCATCACGTTGACAGTCTGCGGTGTCAGGCCCATGTGCGCGCATACTGGCACGCCACGCTCGGCCAGCAGGCGGATGGTCTCGGCCAGCCAGGCAGCGCCTTCGATCTTGATCATGTGGGCGCCGGCCTGCATCAGCGTGGCGCTGTTGGCAAAGGCCAGCTCTGGTGTAGCGTGCGCCATGAACGGCAGGTCGGCAAGGATCAGCGCACCGTCGTTGCCACGTTTGACGCTGGCTGTATGGTAGGCCATGTCTGCGGTGGTCACCGGCAGTGTGCTGTCGTGGCCTTGCAGGACCATGCCCAGCGAGTCGCCCACCAGCAACACTTCGACACCGGCCTGGCTGGCAGCCTTGGCGAAGGTCGCGTCGTAGCAGGTCAGCATGGTGATTTTTTCACCCTTGGCCTTGAGGCCATTGAGGGTGGTCAGGGTTACTTCAGGCATGTAGGAAATTCCTCGTTCAGGCGCTGTAAGAAACGACTGCATTCAACGCGTGTAGTCATTTTCCGGAGCGGCACATCATCGCGCGTGATGTTCGGGCACAGGTCCGTCCGGGCCTAAATACGGGTATGCGGCACTTTGGTGCCACACGGGACGCCTATAGTCGTGAGCGAGGTGGGGGAAGTCAATCACCCTGTTACCGCATTGTTACGATCAGGGTGTTACTGGCGTTACCGCGCCAGTGTGCAAGGCTGGAACGCCCGGTTTACAGGCGTTCCAGGCCGACGAACGGGCAGTCGTCAAGCAGTTGCGCAAGGGCGCGGCCGTCGGCCAGGCGGAAATCGCCCGGTACCAGTTCCGCCAGCGGGTACAGCACAAAAGGCCGGGCATGCATGTGGTAATGCGGTACTTTCAGGCGCGGCTCATCAAGCACCTGGTCGCCGAACAGCAGGATGTCCAGGTCCAGTGTGCGCGGGCCCCAGCGTTCCTTGCGCACGCGGCCCTGATCGTTCTCGATGGCCTGCAGTGCATCGAGCAGGGCCAGCGGTGGCAGGGCGGTGTCCAGGGCGGCGACGGCGTTGGTGTAGCGCGGCTGGCCGGGCAGCAGCGAATCGCTGGTGTACAGGGCCGAGGCCGCCACCAGGCGTGTGGCTTCGACCTGGTCGAGGGCCTGCAAGGCTCTGCGCAGCTGCTCGGCAGGTGCGTCCAGGTTGCTGCCCAGGCCGATATAGGCGCGGGTACTCACTCGAACGCCTCGTCGCCACTGCGCTTGCGCTTGCCACCGCTGCGCTTGCGTTTGCGCGGGCCGGCGCCGGTGCCTTCGTCACGGCTGCCCAGTTCGCGGATCATCTCGCGGCGCTCGCTGTCGTTGGCATCCTGGTAGTCGGTCCACCACTGGCCGAGGTCGTCGGTTTCTTCCCCGGCGCTTTCGCGCAGCAGCAGGAAGTCGTAGCCGGCGCGGAAGCGCGGGTTGTCCAGCAGCATGTCGGCGCGCTTGCCGCTGCGGCGTGGCAGGCGTTCCTGCATGTCCCAGATCTCGCGGATCGGCAGGGTGAAGCGCTTGGGGATGGCGATACGTGCGCATTGTTCGGCGATCAGGTCGTGGGCCGCACCGTTCATGGCCGGGATAGGCGGCACGCCCTGGTTCTGCAGGTGCAGCACGCGGGCCGGCAGGGCTGGCCACAGCAGCGCGGCGAAGAGGAAGGCCGGGGTTACCGGTTTGCCTTGCTTCACGCGCAGGTCGGTGTTGTTCAGCGCTTGGCTGATCAGCGTGTGGGTGTAGGTCGGGCGCTCGTCCAGGGCATGCGAACTGGCCGGGAACAGCGGCTCGAACAACTGAAGGTCGACCAGCATTTCGAAGACGATGGCGCCCTGGCCGGAAAGGAACAGCTTGAGGCTCTCTTCGAACAGGCGCGCTGGCGGAATTTCGCGCAGCAGTGGGGCCAGCTCTCGAATCGGCTGGACCGTATGTTTTTCGATGCCGAAGTCGAGCTTGGCGGCGAAGCGCACCGCGCGCAGCATGCGCACCGGGTCTTCCTGATAGCGGTGGGTAGGGTCGCCGATCAGGCGCAGCAAGCGGTTGCGGATATCGTGCACGCCGTTGGCGTAGTCGAGGATGCGCTCGCTGACCGGGTCGTAGTACAGGGCGTTGATGGTGAAGTCGCGACGTTGCGCGTCCTCTTCCAGGGTGCCGTACACGTTGTCACGCAGAATGCGGCCACTGGCATTGTGCGACGAACGGTGGCTGTCGCCCTGGTCGTCTTCCGAATGGTGGGCGCGGAAGGTGGCGACTTCGATGATTTCACGTCCGAAATGCACGTGGACCAGCTTGAAGCGGCGGCCAATGATGCGTGCGTTGCGGAACTCGGCACGGACCTGTTCAGGGGTGGCACTGGTGGCGACGTCGAAGTCTTTCGGCGTGATGCCCAGCATCAGGTCGCGGACACAGCCACCGACCAGGTAAGCCTGGTAACCGGCGCTCTGCAGGCGTTCCACGATGTTCACCGCATGGCGGCTGAACTGGTGGCGTTGCAGCGAGTGCTGGCTCTTGTTGATCACCTCAGGCGTGGTGCGCCTGTGGTGCGGGCCCGGTACGGGCGGGCGGAACGACTGGAACAGCTTCTTCAGCATGGGATGCACTGTTTGAAGGAATGTTCGGCCAAGAATAGGAGAATGGCCGCATGATGGGCGGGGATTCTAGCATTTACTCAAGGAATGGTGTAGGCGGGTAGCAGGATGCCTGCCAGAAGGGTAGAAACGACAAGGGGAGCCTAAGCTCCCCAAGAAGTCGTTGCGTGCTCTTATTGTTTTTCTGCTGGGCTTCTTGTTTTTGTTGAGTGCCCTGTCCACAAATCTCGAAGCTTGTGGACGACCCACAATCCAGGGGTTAAGAGCAAACGGATTGCTTTGGTCGCTGATGTCACGTTGATCTGTCGATCCAACCAGTTCAGGCGCTGCTTTTAGTGCAGTTTTTGTTGTTCTCTGCCTGGTTGTGGGGCAAGCCCCAAACACGCATCCTCTCCAAAAGAATCAGTTAGCTGCGCCTCCGCCGTCTTGTTTTTATTGTGCGTGAGCCGTTTCGTCTTGTTCTTATTCTGAGTTGCAGTGCTTGTTATTGTTCTTGTACCAGACATATAGCAGGTGCCGTGCCAACTTTTGCAAACTCAGTAAAATCAAGGGGTTGGAGGTGGCGAGCAGTTTTTCAGCGGTCGAAAATGTCGAAATTTCGTTACCGTACGCCTCGGGAACTGTTACGGCGGAAAGCTTGGGTAACAGATTTTTGCGGGGGCTGATGTGTTACCGGGGTGTGTGCGCTGGCTTTGCTGGCCCTTTCGCGGGCACGCCCGCTCCCACAGAGACTGCGCAGGTTTCGCTAAATCTCGGTAAGCCGGCTTCTACAAGGATTGCACCACCCTTGAGGGCAGTGAGATTTCTGTGGGAGCGGGTTCACCCGCGAAGAGGCCGGAACGGCAGATAGAGAGGGATCAGGGCAGGAGGAACCTCCCGCCCAGGCAGCGCGGTTACTCGCTGGTAGCGTTGCTCTTGCGCCGCGGGATACCCAGGCGCTGGCGGCGTTCCCACAGGCACTTGCGGCTGACCCCGAGCTTGCGGGCCAGCTCGGTCTCGGTCATGTGGTCCTGGTGCTCGAGCACGAAGTGCTGGAAGTAATCTTCCAGCGACAGGTCCTCGGTAGGCTCATGGCTGGCATTGGCCGTACTGGCCCCGACTAGGGCGTTATCGAGGATTTCGTCCTCTTCCAGGTCACCCAGCTCAATGTCGATGCCCAGCAGGTCGGCGGAAATTTCCGCACTCTCGCTGAGGATCACCGCGCGCTCAACGGCGTTTTCCAGCTCTCGCACGTTACCCGGCCAGCTGTAGTGACGAATGGCCTGCTCGGCTTCGGCCGAGAAGTGCAGGTCGTCGCGGCCGATGCGCGCGCTCTGGCGGGCTAGGAAGGCGCTGGCAATCTCGTTGACGTCGCTGCCGCGCTCGCGCAGGGCAGGCAATTTCAGGGCGATCACGTGCAGGCGGTAATACAGGTCTTCACGGAACTGGCCGGCCTTGGCCAGGTTCTTCAGGTCGCGGTGGGTCGCGGCGATCAGGCGTACATCGACCTTTTGCGACTGTACCGAACCCACCCGGCGAATCTCGCCTTCCTGCAGCACGCGCAGCAGGCGGGCCTGGGCTTCCAGCGGCAGTTCGCCGATTTCGTCGAGGAACAGGGTACCGCCATCGGCAGCCTCCACCAGGCCAGCGCGCCCGGCGCTGGCGCCGGTGAACGCGCCTTTCTCGTGGCCGAACAGCTCGGACTCGATCAGTGTCTCGGGAATGGCCGCACAGTTCACCGAAATCATTGGTGCCTTGGCCCGACGCGACAGGTTGTGCAGGGCGCGTGCGACCAACTCTTTACCGGTGCCCGACTCGCCCTGGATCAGCACGTTGGAATCGGTGGGCGCGACCTTGCGGATCTTGCTGTACATGTCCTGCATCGGCGGGCACGAGCCGATGATGCCGATTTCGCCATTGGCGGCTGCCGCGCTGCCTTTGTCGGCCGGGGCGGCCTTGCCATTGGTGGCGCGTGGCTCGGCCGCCGGTGCGGCAGCCGGAGCGTTCTGCCGGTCGCGCAGGATACGCGCCACCGCTTGCAGCATCTCGTCGTGGTCGAAGGGCTTGGCGATGTAGTCCACCGCGCCCATTTTCATCGAGTCTACCGCCGAGCGCAGGCTGGCGTAGCTGGTCATGATCAGCACCGGGGTGCCTTGGCCGAGCTTGATCAGTTCGGTGCCGGGTGCGCCTGGCAGGCGCAGGTCGCTGACGATCAGGTCGAAGGTGGCAATGCTGAAGCGTTCCTGGGCTTCCTGCACCGAGCCGGCTTCGCTGACCTGGTACTGGTTCCGTTCGAGCAGGCGACGCAAGGCCGAGCGGATGATGGTTTCGTCTTCGACGATCAGAATGTGCGGCATTGATTCAATTCTCTCGACGGTCTCGAATTTCAGGGGACGTCGCTACGACATGCCGGGGCAGGGTCACGCGGATCCGGGTGCCACGTTGCCGTTCGATATCGGCCGGGCTGTCGATGGTGATTTGCCCATAATGCTCTTCCACGATGGAATAGACCAGAGCAAGCCCCAGTCCGGTTCCTTCGCCCGGGTCCTTGGTGGTGAAGAAGGGTTCGAACAGGCGGTCCATGATGTTCTTCGGGATCCCGCTGCCCTCATCTTCGACGATCAGGTCGACGGTGTGCTCGCTGACTTCGCTGCGCACGCGCACGGCGCTGCCGGGCTTTGATGCGTCGCGGGCGTTGGAGAGCAGGTTGATCAGCACCTGGGCCAGGCGCTGCGGGTCCCCTTCGGCCCAGTGCTCCGGGTCGCAGAGGTTGAAGAACTGTACTTCGAAATTGCGCCGGTTCAACGCCAGCAGACCGATGGCGTCCTGCGCCACTTCGGCCAGGCATACCGGTTCTTCGCTGTTCTGGTGGCTGCCGCCGGCATGGGCGAAACTCATCAGCGACTGGACGATGCGCGATACCCGCTTGGTCTGTTCGAGAATCTGGCTGGACAGCTCGATGATTTCGCCATCGCCCTCACGCTCTTCGCGCAGGTTCTGCGCCAGGCAGGCGATGCCGGTGATCGGGTTGCCGATTTCGTGGGCCACGCCGGCGGCCAGACGGCCGATGCTGGCCAGGCGTTCGGAGTGCACCAATTTGTCTTCCAGGGCCTGGGTTTCGGTAAGATCCTCCACCAGCAGTACCAGGCCGCTGTTGCCCGGGGCCAGCGGCTCGTCGATGGCCGCCTTGTGCAGGTTCAGCCAGCGCGGCTGGCCGTCCAGCGCCAGGCGCTGCTTGTGCAGGTGCTCGTCTGGCACGTTGATGAAGCCTTGCAGCAGGCCGCGCCAGGGTTCGCTGATGGTGACCAGGCGCGAGCCGACCACGTGCTTGGCGGCGATGCCGGTGAGCTCTTCCATGGCCTTGTTCCACATCAGGATTTCCTGGTCCTTGGCCAGCGAGCAGACGCCCATGGGCAGTTCCTGCAGGGTCTGGCGGTGGTAGCGGCGCAGGGCGTCAAGCTCGGCGGCCAGGCCGGTCAGGCGCGAGTGGTAGTCTTCCAGGCGGCTTTCGATGAAGTGGATGTCCTCGGTCACGTAGTTTTCGTTACCGGACTTGTACGGCAGGAAGGTCTCGACCATGTCCTGGGCCACGCTCGGCCCCATCAGGCCGGACAGGTTGGCCTCGATGCGGTCGCGCAGGCGGCGCAAGGCATAGGGGCGGCGCTCGTCGAACGGCAGGTAGAGATCGCGCAGGGCCTGTTCCACTTCCTTCTGTGCGGCCTTGGCGCCCAGCGGCTTGGCCAGTTGGGTGGCGAACTCCTGTGGCGAGGCGGCGTGCAGCTCGCGGCGTTGCGGGCGGCGCACATTGTCCACTGCGCAGGCTTCGGCGGCGCTTACCTCTTCGTTGCTGGCGTTGGTGAACAGCGAGATCAGGGTGAACAACAGCACGTTGGCCGCCAGCGAGGCGATGGCCGCCATGTGCCAGCTGGTGTCGTCCAGCACGTAGATCATGTCCAGCAGCGGGATGTAGAAGCCCTGCAGGTTGCCCAGCAATGGCAGCAGCATGGTCACCATCCACACCAGGGTGCCGGCCAGCAGGCCGGCGATGAAGCCACGGCGGTTGGCAGTCGGCCAGTACAGTACCGACAGCACGCCCGGCAGGAACTGCAATGTGGCCACGAAGGCGACGATGCCCAGGTTGGCCAGGCTCTGGTGGTTGTTCTGGGTGAGGTAGAACATGAAGCCGGCGGTGATGATGGCGACGATCAGCGCGCGGCGGGTCCACTTCAGCCAGCGGTAGATGTTGCCTTCGGCCGGCGGCTGGTACAGCGGCAGCACCAGGTGGTTGAGGGCCATGCCCGACAGCGCCAGGGTTGTGACGATGATAAGCCCGCTGGCGGCCGACAAGCCGCCGATGTAGGCCAGCAGCGCCAGTGCCTGGTTGTTGGCGGCAAGCCCCAGGCCCAGGGTGAAGTATTCGGGGTTGGTGGTGGCGCCCAGGCGCAGGCCGGCCCACAGCACCAGCGGCACGGCCAGGCTCATCAGCAGCAGGAACAGCGGCAGGCCCCAGCTGGCGCTGACCAGCGAGCGCGGGTTGAGGTTTTCGGTGAAGGCCATGTGGTACATGTGCGGCATGACGATGGCCGAGGCGAAGAACACCAGTAGCAAGGTGCGCCATGGGCCTTCCTGCAGCGGCGTATGCAGAGCGGCCAGGGCGGTCTGGTTCTGCAGCAGCCACACTTCCAGTTCGTGCGGGCCGCCGAACACGCCATACAGGGCATACAGGCCGATACCGCCCAGGGCCAGCAGCTTGATCACCGACTCGAAGGCGATGGCGAACACCAGCCCTTCGTGCTTTTCGCGTGTGGCGATGTGCCGCGAGCCGAAGAAGATGGTGAACAAGATGATGAGCGTACAGAAGGCGAAGGCCACACGTGCCTTGACCGGCTCACCGGTAAGGATGCTGATCGAGTCGGCTACCGCCTGGATCTGCAGGGCCAGCAAGGGCAGAACGCCGATGAGCATGATGATGGTGGTCAGCGCCCCGGCCCAGGTGCTGCGAAAGCGGAACGCCAGCAGGTCGGCCAACGAGGACAGCTGGTAGGTACGGGTGATCTTTAGGATCGGATAGAGCAGCACTGGCGCCAGCAGGAACGCGCCGGACACCCCCAGGTAACAGGCAAGGAAGCCGTAGCCGTACTGGTAGGCCAGGCCCACCGAGCCATAGAAGGCCCAGGCACTGGCGTATACGCCCAGCGACAGGGTGTAGGTCAGCGGGTGGCGAATGATCGAGCGCGGGATCAACCCCCGCTCGCTGATCCAGGCCACACCGAACAGCACCATGAGGTACGCGGCGCTGATCAGGATCATCTGGGTCAGGCTAAAGCTCATCGGCATCTCGTTGGCTCTGCAGGATGAAGGTGACGACGATCAGGATCAGCCAGAGCAGGTAAGGGCGATACCAGGCTCCGGTCGGTTCGATCCACCAGTCCATGATGGCCGGGGAGAACAGGTAGATCCCCACGACCAGAAGCAGGACCAAACGATAGATGTACATGCTGGCCTCGATGGTTGGGCGCTGCGGGCTTGGACTTATTATTGGCGCAAATGGCTGGGGGGATGCTAGCGGGAATCCATAGTGTTCGCCAAGAGGTTGAATTTATTGGGCTTTTGTTTTTGAGGGGTGGGTTGCTTGTGCCGGCCTCTTCGCGGGTGAACCCGCTCCCACAGGTAATGCGCTTTCCTCAGGTGTGGTGAGGGCCCTGTGGGAGCGGGTTTACCCGCGAAAGGGCCGGGCCTGCCTCAACGCAAATCAGCCTCTGGCACCGTGGTCCGCTGTGCAATCGCCTCGGGCCGCCACTGCTTGCGAGCTACCGCCAATACCTCCGCCGGCGTTGCCAGCAGCAACTCGGGGTCGGCTTTCTGCCCCAGCGCCCGCAACGCCCGCAGCAACAGCGGTGTCGCCTGGTCCGCCTGCAGCGGCGGCGAGCGGTACGACTTGCCCAGCTTGTGCCCGTCCGGCTGCACGATCAGCGGAATATGCAGGTAACGCGGCTGCGAGAAGCCCAGCAACTCTTGCAGGTACAGCTGGCGCGGGGTGTTGTCGAGCAGGTCGGCGCCACGCACGATGTCGGTAACACCTTGCCAGGCATCGTCCAGTACCACCGCCAGTTGGTAGGCATACAGTCCGTCGCGGCGCTGGATGACGAAATCGCCCACTTCACGCCCCAGGTGCTGCTGGAATTCGCCCTGTACGCGGTCGGTAAAGCGGTAGATCAGCTCTGGCACGCGCAGGCGGATCGCCGCGCCATCCCTAGCATGCCCGGCATTGCGGCAAAGGCCCGGGTAGATACCGTTGTAACCCTCAAGCTGCTTGCGCGAGCAGGTGCAGGCGTAGGCCAGGCCCATGTTGAACAGGCGGTCGACTACCGCGGCATAGGCATCGTGCCGCTGGCTCTGGAACACCACTTCGCCGTCCCACTCCAGGCCGTAGCGCTCCAGGGTCTGCAGGATCGCATCGCGAGCACCGGGCATTTCCCGAGGCGGGTCGGTGTCTTCCATGCGCAGCAGCCAGCGGCCGTTCACGGCGCGGGCATCGAGCCAGGAGGCGAGGGCGGCGACCAGCGAGCCGAAGTGCAGGAAGCCGCTGGGGGTGGGGGCGAAACGCCCGATGTAGCTTGAGTGGGTCATGGTCAGGCTGGGCATATAAAATGAAACGGGGCGCATGATGCGCCCCGTTCAGGTGGAAAGAAAGATCAGCCTTTGCCGACCGTCTTTTCCTTTTTCTCGGCGATTTCCTTGCAGTCGAAGCACAGGTCGGCGGTAGGGCGGGCCTCCAGGCGACGCAGGCCGATCTCGATGCCGCACGATTCGCACCAGCCGTACTCGTCGGCCTTGATCTTGTCGAGGGTCTTGTCGATTTTCTTGATCAGCTTGCGCTCGCGATCGCGGTTGCGCAGCTCCAGGGCGAATTCTTCTTCCTGACTGGCACGGTCGGCCGGGTCGGGGAAGTTGGCTGCCTCGTCCTTCATGTGGTCCACAGTGCGGTCCACACTGGTCATCAGCTCTTGCTTCCAGGCGCCGAGAAGCTTGGTGAAGTGCTTCTTCATGGGCTCGCCCATGTACTCTTCACCTTTGGATTCTACGTAGGGCTCGACACCGTACATGGTCTGGGCTTTTTGCTTTTCTACGGTGGACATGAATAGACCGCCTCTCACTCATCTGATCCAATGCGCAGGCTGCTCCATCTCCGGCACCCGCCGGCCCTGCGACTGCGAGCCGCCGAACTTACCAGATAGATCGGGGGTGCGCTACCCCGCCCGATCCTGGTAATTGACAGCGGCCTGAGCCGCACGTTCGGTGGCGTGCAGAGGTAGAATCTCCAGTTTAGACCCAATTGAGAGAAGGTCATGGCCCACCCCTACAGTGCGCGCAGCCGCGCCATCGAACCCTTCCACGTCATGGCGCTGCTGGCCCGGGCCAACGAGCTGCAGGCGGCCGGACACGATGTGATCCACCTGGAAATCGGCGAGCCGGACTTCACCACGGCCGCGCCCATCGTTGCCGCCGGCCAGGCAGCACTGGCCGCCGGGCACACCCGCTACACCGCCGCACGCGGCCTGCCGGCACTGCGCGAAGCCATTGCCGGGTTCTATGGCCAGCGTTACGGCCTGAGTGTCGACCCTGAACGCATTCTCATCACCCCGGGGGGCTCCGGTGCGCTGCTGCTGGCCAGCAGTCTGCTGGTCGACCCAGGCAAACATTGGCTGCTAGCCGACCCAGGCTACCCGTGCAACCGCCACTTCCTGCGCCTGGTCGAGGGCGGGGCGCAGCTTGTGCCGGTGGGGCCGGACGTGAATTACCAGCTGACTGCCGACCTTGTCGACCGCTACTGGGACAAGGACACGGTCGGAGCCCTGGTCGCCTCGCCGGCCAACCCGACGGGCACGGTGCTGGGGCGGGACGAGCTGACCAGTCTGTCCCGCGCCACCCGTGAACGGCATGGCCATCTGGTTGTGGACGAGATTTACCACGGGCTGACCTATGGCATGGACGCGCCCAGCGTGCTGGAAGTGGACGACTCGGCATTCGTCCTGAATAGTTTTTCCAAGTATTTCGGCATGACCGGTTGGCGCCTCGGCTGGCTGGTGGCGCCTCCTGGCGCGGTGGCCGACCTGGAGAAGCTGGCACAAAACCTGTACATCAGTGCGCCAAGCATGGCCCAACATGCCGCGCTGGCGTGTTTCCAGCCCGAAACCCTGGCCATTTTCGAGGAGCGCCGCGCCGAGTTCGCCCGCCGCCGCGACTACCTGTTGCCCGCCCTGCGCGAACTGGGTTTCCGCATTGCCGTCGAGCCGCAGGGGGCGTTCTACCTGTATGCCGACATCAGTGCCTTTGGCGGTGACGCGTTCGCCTTCTGCCGGCACTTCCTGGAGACCGAGCACCTGGCCTTCACCCCGGGCCTGGACTTCGGCCGTCACCTGGCCGGCCACCATGTGCGCTTTGCCTACACCCAGAGCCTGCCGCGCCTGGAAGAGGCGGTGCAGCGGATTGCCCGCGGCCTGCGGAGCTGGCAAGGCTGATGCAGTTCCATCCCCCACTCGAACAGGGCCGCCTGCTGCGCCGCTACAAACGCTTTCTGGCGGATATCGAACTGCCCGGCGGCGAACAACTCACCATCCACTGCCCCAACACCGGCTCTATGCTCAACTGCATGCGTGAAGGCGGGCAGGTGTGGTTCAGCCGCTCCAACGACCCCAAGCGCAAGCTCCCGGGCACTTGGGAAATCAGCGAAACCCCGCAGGGGCGGCTGGCCTGTGTGAATACTGGGCGGGCCAATGCGCTGGTAGAAGAGGCACTGCATGCCGGCATCATCGCCGAACTGGCCGGCTTCAGTGCGCTAAGGCGTGAGGTGGCCTACGGCGAGGAAGGCAGCCGCATCGACTTTCGCCTGGAGTTCGACGGTGCCCCGGCCTATGTCGAGGTGAAGAGCGTGACGCTGGGCTACCCAGCCAGCACGGTCGCGGCCTTTCCTGATGCGGTGACCCAGCGCGGCGCCAAGCACCTGCGAGAGCTGGCGAAGTTGGCCAGGCAGGGCGTGCGGGCTGTGCAGCTGTATTGTGTGAACCTGACCGGTATCGACGCGGTGCGCCCGGCCGAGGAAATCGATGCGGCTTATGCCCAGGCCCTGCGCGCGGCAGTTTCAGATGGCGTGGAGGTGCTGGCCTACGGCGCACGCCTGGACTCCGAAGGCATTGTCATCGACCGCCGCCTGCCGGTGCTGCTTACCCCTTGAGCCAGATGCCCTGGCTGTCCTCGTGGCAGCCCAGGGCCTGCAATTGCTCGCCCTCGCACGGCCCGGCCACGCATTCTCCACTTTCGATCAGGAACAGCGCGCCATGATGGGCGCAGTGAATCAGGCTGGCGTTGTCATCGAGAAACGCATCTTCCACCCAGTTCAGCGGGATACCGCGGTGCGGGCAACGGTTGCGGTAGAGGTACACCTGGCCCTGGCGGCGCACGCCGAACAGTTCGATGCCGTCTACGCTGAAGGCTCGGCTATGGCCTTCGGCCAGGCCGTGGGAGGTACAAAGGAAGTGCATGGCAAGGACGACTCGTGGAACAAGTGATGGCTTGACGCTTCAATGCGAATAATTATCAAATTGTCCATATTCGCTGCGCCCGGCTGCCTATGGTGCGCAGTTCCGTCGCTCGCCACAAGGCGCGCGGCTCGCCTGCAGAAGGAACCCGATGATGCGCCGTCCTGTCGCCTTGCTCGCTCTGTGCGCGAGCGTTGTGCTGTCCACCCAGGCCCTCGCGGCCGAGCTGCCGCAGCGTTGGGTCAGCGCTGGTGGCGCACTGAGCGAATGGATCAGCGCACTTGGCGGTGAAGCGCGCTTGGTGGGTGTGGACACCACCAGCCAGCACCCGCAATCGCTGAAGTCACTGCCTAGCGTCGGCTACCAGCGGCAGTTGTCTGCGGAAGGCATTCTCAGCCTGCGCCCGGATGTGCTGGTGGGCACCGAAGAAATGGGGCCGCCACCGGTACTGGCGCAAATCCGCAAGGCTGGCGTGCGGGTCGAACTGTTCTCCAGCAAAGCCGAGGTGGCGGCGGTGGATGAAAACCTCAAGCATCTGGGGCAATTGCTGGGCGCAGAAGAGCAGGCCGCGGTCTTGGCGTCGGGTTACCACCAGCAGCTCGATGCCTTGCAGGCCAGGGTCAGGCAGGCCCAGGCCGGGCAGAAGACGCCAGGAGTGTTGCTGCTGGTCGGGCATGCGGGTGCCAAGCCGCTGATCGCCGGGCAGGGTACCGCCGGCGACTGGCTGCTGAGCCAGGCAGGCGGGCGCAACTTGGCAGAACATCAGGGCTACAAGAATTTTTCCAGCGAAGCACTGGCTGCGCTGGACCCGGATGTGATCGTGTTTTCCGACCGGGCGCTGGCCGATGACCAAGCCTTGAAGGCGTTGCTGAAAGAAAACCCCGCGCTGGCGACCTCGCGCGCCGTGCGAGAGAAACGCCTGGTATCGCTTGACCCGACACTGTTAGTCGGCGGGCTCGGGCCACGCCTGCCGGCAACACTTCGGTTGCTTGCGGCTACCTTCTATCCGGCCGCCAAGATCAGCCTCTACCAATGAAACAACGGGTCCAGCCACGCACACTGTTCGTTTGCCTGGGCCTGTTGTGCCTGTTGGCGGTGTGGTTGTCTTTGGCCTTGGGGCCGGTCAGCCTGCCGTTGTTCGATACCTTGCGTGCCGGTCTGCGCTTGCTGGGGTTGCCCATTGCCGCTGACGGCCTGCAGCAGGCCGAGATGATCCTCGGCCAGATCCGCCTGCCGCGCACCTTGCTGGGGTTGGCGGTGGGCGCGGTGCTGGCGCTGTCTGGTGTGGCCATGCAGGGGCTGTTCCGTAACCCTCTGGCCGACCCCGGGCTGGTAGGGGTTGCCGCCGGAGCAGCGGTGGGCGCGGCGGTGGCCATCGTTGGCGGCAGTTGGCTGGGCGGCATGCCGGATGTGCTTGCCCCTTACCTGTTGTCGCTGTGCGCTTTCATCGGCGGGCTGGGCGTGACTGCGCTGGTTTATCGTCTGGGGCGACGCGACGGCCAGACCAACGTCGCCACGATGCTGCTGGCCGGTGTGGCCATGACCGCGCTGGGCGGTGCTGCCGTGGGGTTGTTCTCCTACCTGGCCGACGACGCCACGCTGCGCACGCTGACCTTCTGGAACTTGGGCAGCCTCAATGGTGCCAGTTACCAGCGGCTGTGGCCTTTGCTGCTGGTGGCTGCGGGCGTGGCAGTGTGGCTGCCACGTCGGGCCAAGGCGTTGAATGCCATGCTGCTTGGTGAATCGGAGGCGCGTCACCTGGGCATTGACGTGGAGCGGCTCAAGCGCGAGCTGGTGTTCTGCACGGCGCTGGGCGTGGGTGCGGCGGTGGCGGCTGCAGGGCTGATCGGTTTCATCGGCCTGGTGGTGCCGCACCTGGTGCGCCTGCTGGCCGGGCCTGATCACCGTGTGGTGCTGCCAGCTTCCTTGTTGGCTGGCGGTGTGCTGATGCTGTTCGCCGATTTGGCGGCGCGGCTGCTGCTGGCGCCTGCCGAGCTGCCGATCGGCATCGTCACGGCCTTTATCGGCGCACCGTTCTTCCTGTTCCTGCTGATACGAGGGCGCAGTTGATGTTTCAAGCCGAGGGGCTGTACTTGCGGCGGGGCAGCAACGAAGTGCTGCATGACATTCATCTGCAGCTGAGCCAGGGGCAGGTGGTGGGCGTGCTCGGCCCCAACGGTGCCGGCAAGAGCAGCCTGCTAGGAGTACTGTGTGGTGAGCTGGCGCCCGATCACGGGCGGGTGATGCTACAGGGCAGGCCACTGGCGGACTGGGCAGGGCAGGAACGGGCCAGGCGCCTGGCGGTGTTGCCGCAGGTGTCCAGCCTGGGGTTCTCGTTCCGGGTCGAGGAAGTGGTGGGCATGGGGCGCATGCCCCATGGCACCGGGCAGCGGCGCGATGCTGAAATCGTCGAAGCGGCCTTGCGGGCAGCGGATGCCTGGCACCTGGTGGAGCGCAGTTACCTGGCGTTGTCTGGCGGCGAGCGGCAAAGAGTGCACCTGGCTCGGGTGCTGGCGCAGCTGTGGCCGGGCGAGGCGGGTACAACGCTGCTGCTGGACGAGCCAACCTCGATGCTCGACCCGTTGCACCAGCACACCACCCTCGAAGCCATGCGCCGCTTTGCCGACCGTGGCGCCGCGGTGCTGGTGATCCTGCATGACCTGAACCTGGCGGCGCGCTACTGTGATCGTATCCTGCTGCTGGAGCAGGGGCGCTGCCATGCCTTTGCCGCACCCGAAGCAGTGCTGACGCCGGCGGCGTTGAAGGCGGTATACGGGATCGACGTACTGGTACAGGCGCACCCGGAGCGTGGGCATCCGCTGATCATCACTCGCTAATGCTGGCGCGCTCCTACAAGGGCTCGTACAGGCCATAAATGGAGGTGCTGCCCATGCGACATCCGCTGCTGTCCGCTTTCTCGCTGTACCTGGTGCTGGTACTGGGTGGCTGCCAGGCCAGCCTGCCACCGCCGCCCGCCTGGCAGAGCAGTGAGGGGCGCAGCCATGCCGAGCTGGGGCATATCGTCGATCTTGCTGATGGTCAGCTGATCAGCCCTGAGCAACTGGTGCAGCGCCTGTCTACCGCTCCCCGGGTACTGGTCGGCGAGAAACACGACAACCCCGACCATCACGCACTGCAGCTGTGGATGCTGCGCGCCCTGCAAGGCCAACGTGTGCAGGGCAGCCTGCTGCTGGAAATGCTGCAGCCCGAGCAGCAACCGCTGCTGGACGAGCTCGCGGGGCAACCTTTGCCGGCAGACCTGCCCAAGGCCCTGGCCTGGCAGGACGGCTGGGATTGGCAGCTGTACGGGCCAATCGTGACCGAGGCTTTGCAGCAGCGGGTGCCTGTGCTGGCCGCTAACCTCTCGCCCGGCGAGATGCGCCAGGCCTATCGTCAGCCGTCTTCGTTATCGGGCGAACGCTCCAATGCGCCGATGGTCAAGGCTGCCTTGCTGGAGCATGTGCGTGCCGGGCATTGCGGGATGCTGCCAGAAAGCCAGTTGCCGGCGATGCTGGCCGTGCAGCAGCAGCGCGACCGGCGCATGGCCGAGCGCTTGCTGGCGGCACCGCAGCCAGCACTGCTGCTGGCCGGGGCCTATCACGTGCGCAAGGACCTGGGTGTACCGTTGCACTTGGCTGACCTGCAAGCGCAGGGGGAGAGCAAGGTGCTACTGCTAGCTGAGGTTGGTGAGCAGGTCGAGGCAGGCGAGGCTGATTTTGTGTGGTATACGGCAGCGATGCCGGAGCAGGACTATTGCGCGCAACTGCGGTGACGGGGCAGTAAAAAGCAAAAAAAGACCCGGCAAATTGCCGGGTCAAAAACCGTGATTAGCCTGATGAGGAGATAATCTGAGAGTCCGAACCAGGGGCTCTTAGCTTATCCAACCAGTCTCGCGACCAGTTGTGATAATCATAACTATTCTCATTTCGACGTCAATCCCTTTCCCGAGATTATTTCTGATTTTTTTGCGCAGGGCTTTTCGCATCCAGTTGTTGGTTGAGCGCTTCTTTGCGCTCCAGCGGCAAATCGTTCCAGTGCATGTCCAGCAGGGCGCCTTCAATGGCATACAACAGCACCTTCGATGCGCGGAACCCTCGTGTCTTCACGGCCTGGTACGCACCTACCGCGCCCAGGCGGCGCAGATCCGATGCACTGTGGATGCCGGCTGCATGCAGCCACTGCGCAGAGGTCTTGCCAAGGTTCTTCAGATGCTGCAATTCATCGTTCATCGAGCCTCCTTGCGATGGCTGAACGGGGATTGGGGGATAAATCGCGAGCAGGTCAGAGAGGAGTGTAGCGGGGGATAGGAAATGCGCGGCCTTTTGCCATAGGGGGCGACGAGATGTCCTGTGCCGGCCTATTCGCGGGTTAACCCGCGAATGGGCCGGTCCAGGAAAACGCTGAACTTACAGCCCAGGCAAGCGCTGGCGAATCTGCTCGATCACCTGGTCCATGCTCCCGGCGCTCTGGGTATCGACGCGGGTGCTCTGCACCAGCTCCTGTGCATCCAGTGGCTCACGACTGGCCTGCTGGGCTTTGACCACTTCCAGGGTGGCATCCGACGGGTCGGTATTTTCTGCCTGGCGCTGCTCCAGCCAGCTGGCGATGACCGCATCTGGCGCATGGCAGTCGAGGATCAGGAACGGCACGCCCGTCTGGCTGGCGATGTCCGCTGCGGCCTGGCGCTGATCACGTTTGAGGTAGGTGGCATCCAGCACCACCGGGAAGCCGGCCCGCAGTACGGTCGCTGCCACCTCGTGCAGGCGCTGGTAGGTCGCGACACTGGCGTCCTGATCATAGATGCCGGTACTCAGCTGGCCAGCCTCAGCCTGCTGCTGTTCACCGAACAGGCGCTTGCGCTCCACATCCGAACGCACGCGGACGGCGCCAAGGGCTTCGACCATGCGCATGGCCACGTGGCTTTTGCCCACAGCCGAAACACCGTGGGTAATGGCCAGCAGGCGCGACGGGATGGCGCTGTAGCTTTCTGCCAGGTTGGCATAGTTGCGGTAGGTGCGAAGAGTGGTGGCGCGCTGCACGCCATCGGCATCGGCTGGCATGCTGAACAGTGCAACCTTGGCCCGCACCAGCGCGCGGTAGGCTTTGTAGAAGTTGAGCAGTTCCAGGCCTTCGTAGTCGCCGGTCAGTTCCAGGTACTGGCTGATGAAGCGGCGGGCCAGGCATTTCAGGCCGCGGTCTTCCAGGTCCATGGCCAGGAAGCCGGTATCGGCGTACACATCGGTCAGGCGGAACGGTTCGTTGAACTCGATGCAGTCGAAGATCACCACCTTGCCGTCGATCAGGGTGGCGTTGCCCAGGTGGATGTCACCGTGGCACTCACGGATGAAACCATTGGCCTTGCGCTTTTCCAGCAGGCCATGTAGGCGCTCGAAGCTGCTGCGTGCCCAGGCCTGCAGGGCGTCGAGTTGCTGCAGGTCGGCCTTGTCGCTGAGGAACGGGCGAATCTGCTCGAAGTTCTGCTCCACAGGTGCCATCACGCTGTCCGGCGTGCCCAGTGGGTGCTCCACCGGCACGCGTGGGGCCTGCAGGTGGAACTCGGCGATCTGCCGGGCCATCTGGTCGATGTGCGCGGCGTTCAGTTCGCCATTGGCCTGCAGGGTGTTGAGCATCTGCCCCTGCGGGAACTGACGCATCTTCAGCACGTACTCGATGGCTTCGCCTTCACCGCCGATCTGCGGCGCATCGACGCTACCGGTGATCGGCAACACTTCAAGGTACAGGCCGTCGGTCAGGCGCTGGTTCAGGCGCAATTCTTCGTTACAGAAATGTCGGCGCTGGTCCAGGCCGGTGAAGTCGAGGAAGCCGAAGTTCATCGGCTTCTTTATCTTGTAGGCATACTCGCCGGTGAGCAGGACCCAGGAGATATGCGTCTCGATGAGCTGGAACCCATCCACGGGGTGAGGGTACAGGGCTGGGTTCTGCAACGCAGTGATAAGGGCTTGGCTCACGGGAAATCCTTCCGGGGGCAGGGAATTCGAATGCGCCATTATGGTCAATGGTGCCGTCCCTGCCTACCGCCGTGGGCGTCTGCCCAGCCTTTATAAAGTGCGTATAATCCGCCGCCATGACCCGAACTCGAAATCCCCGTACCCCTCAGAAACGCCCGACCGGCCGCTCCCGCGCCTGGCTGGGCTGGGCTTTGAAGCTCAGCCTGGTCGGCCTGGTGATAGTCGCCGGCTTCGCGGTTTACCTCGATGCCGTTGTCCAGGAAAAGTTTTCCGGCAAGCGCTGGACCATCCCGGCCAAGGTGTATGCCCGGCCGCTGGAGCTGTTCTCCGGCCAGAAGCTGAGCAAGAACGACTTCCTCACCGAGCTGGACGCGCTCGGCTACCGGCGTGAAAGCGCGGCCAACGGCCCGGGCGCGGCGGCAGTCAACGGCAACACCGTCGAGCTCAATACCCGTGGCTTCCAGTTCTACGAGGGCATGGAGCCGGCGCAGTTCGTGCGTGTGCGCTTCTCCGGCGATTACGTGGCGGGCCTTTCCGGCGCCAACGGCAAGACGCTCGACGTAGTGCGCCTGGAGCCGCTGATGATCGGCGGCATCTACCCGAAAAACCTCGAAGACCGCATCCTGATCAAGATCGACCAGGTACCGCCGTACCTGCTCGAAACCCTGGTGGCGACGGAAGACCGCGATTTCTACAGCCACTTCGGGGTGTCGCCCAAGTCCATCGCCCGAGCCATGTGGGTCAATACCTCGGCAGGTTCCATGCGCCAGGGTGGCAGCACCCTGACCCAGCAGTTGGTGAAGAACTTCTACCTCACCAGCGAGCGCAGCCTCAGCCGCAAGCTGACCGAGGCGATGATGGCCGTATTGCTGGAGCTGCACTACGACAAGCGCGAGATCCTCGAGGCCTACCTCAACGAGGTGTTCGTCGGCCAGGATGGTCAGCGTGCGGTGCACGGCTTCGGCCTCGCCAGCCAGTTCTTCTTCAGCCAACCGCTGTCTGAGCTGAAGTTGCACCAGATCGCTTTGCTGGTGGGCATGGTCAAGGGGCCGTCCTACTACAACCCGCGTCGCTATCCGGACCGCGCCCTGGCCCGCCGCAACCTGGTGCTCGACCTGGTGGCCGAGCAGGGCGTGGCCAGCCAGGCAGAAGTCGATGCAGCGAAGAAGATGCCGCTGGGCGTGACCAAGCGCGGCAGCCTGGCAGACAGCTCGTTCCCGGCCTTCCTCGACCTGGTCAAGCGTCAGCTGCGCCAGGACTACCGCGATGAAGACTTGACCGAAGAAGGGCTGCGCATCTTCACCAGCTTCGACCCGATCCTGCAGATGAAGGCCGAAACCTCGATGAGCGAGACCTTCAAGCGCCTCGCGGGGCGCAAGGGGGCGGACGAGGTTGAGTCGGCGATGGTCGTGACCAATCCGGAAACCGGTGAGGTGCAGGCGCTGATCGGCAGCCGCCAGGCCGGCTTCGCCGGCTTCAACCGCGCCATTGATGCCGTGCGGCCGATCGGTTCGCTGGTCAAGCCGGCGGTGTACCTGACCGCGCTGGAACAACCGACCAAGTACACCTTGACCAGTTGGGTGCAGGACGAGCCGTTCTCGGTCAAAGGTGCCGACGGCCAGGTCTGGCGCCCGCAGAATTACGATCGTCGCCCGCATGGCACCATCTACCTGTACCAGGGGCTGGCCAACTCCTACAACCTGTCGACTGCCAAGATCGGCCTGGAAGTGGGTGTGCCCAACGTGATCAAGACCATTGGCCGGCTGGGAGTGAACGTTGACTGGCCAGCCTTCCCGGCCATGCTGCTGGGTGCCGGCGGCATGTCGCCAATGCAGGTCGCGACGATGTACCAGACCATCGCCAACGGCGGTTTCAATACCCCGATGCGCGGTATCCGCAGCGTGCTCACCGCCGAGGGCGAGCCGCTAAAACGCTACCCGTTCCAGATCCAGCAAACCTTCGATCCGGGGGCTATCTACCTGGTGCAGAACGCCATGCAGCGGGTGATGCGCGAAGGCACCGGCCGCTCGGTGTACAACACTTTGCCGCGCAATCTCACCCTGGCGGGCAAGACCGGTACCAGTAACGATTCGCGCGACAGCTGGTTCTCCGGGTTCAGTCAGGACCTGCTGGCCGTGGTATGGATGGGTCGTGACGACAACGGCAAGACGCCATTTACTGGTGCCACCGGCGCCCTGCAGGTGTGGACCAGCTTCATGAAGAAGGCCGACCCGCTGCCGCTGGACATGCCGCAACCGGACAACGTGGTGCAGGCCTGGATTGACCCGTACAGTGGCCATGGGTCTGATGGCAGCTGTCCGGGAGCGGTGCAGATGCCGTATATTCGCGGGAGTGAACCGCCCGCCGGCGCGACCTGTGGCGGCGAGCAGGATCCAGTTGAATCGGTCATGGACTGGGTCAAGGGCTGGATGAATTAAGCACAGGCTGCATTGATGAGGTGTGACGTGAACAAGTGGCTGTTTCCTGCCGTGACGGCGCTGGCTGTGCTCCAGGGGTGCGCCAGCGTCCCGCGCGGCAATATTCCGGTGGTCGACTCGAGCACCCGGGTGTCCAACAGCGAACGCGTGACGGCCAATCGCTCTGCGGGTGGCTATAACGCGGGTACCGCGCAGGCTCAAACGCTGCCTGAAGACTCCGGCGTGACCGTGATGATCCCACAGGGCGCTGGCGCTTCGGGCATCCAGACGTTCCCGGCGGCCAATGGCGCGGCGCCAATCAGCACCTCGCCGATTACCCCGGGGCCGATCACCCCAGGCCCAATTACCACTGGTCCGGTCACTTCGGCACCAATGACCACCAATCCAAACCCGATCGCCGACGAACCCTTCGACATCGCGGCGATGAACAGCGCCCCGCAAAGCACCAGCGCGCCAACCGGTATTCCGCGTAGCGGTGCTGCTACCGGTGGCCTGTCGGCCGACGAGCAGCTGGACGGCCCGGTGCTGGCGCTGCTGACCACCGCGAAGACCCAGCAGGGCAGCGGTGACTTCAACGGTGCCGCATCGAGCCTGGAGCGTGCTCAGCGCATTGCCCCGCGCGAGCCACAGGTACTGTACCGTCTGGCCCAGGTACGCCTGTCGCAAGGTGATGCACCGCAGGCCGAGCAGTTGGCGCGTCGTGCCCTGACTTACGCCAACGGCCGCCCGAGCCTGCAGGCCGAGCTGTGGAACACCATCGCCCAGGCTCGCGAGAAGCAGGGTGACAGCGCTGGTGCCGCACTGGCCCGGCAAAAGGCACGGGTCAATTCGTGATGATCGAGCAGCGCATTCTGGATGTTGCCGACCACCTGCTGCTGATCGAACGTGAGCTGCAGGTGCAAGGCTGGTGGGATGACGAGCCGCCAAGCGATGAGGCACTGGCCAGCACGGTGCCTTTCGCAGTCGATACCCTCAGTTTCGAGCAGTGGCTCCAATGGATCTTCCTGCCGCGGATGAAGATCATCATCGAGCTGGGCCACCCGCTGCCTAATGCGTCCGGCATCCTGGTAATGGCTGAAACGGTATTTACCGACCGGCCAGAGCAAAGTCGTGAGCTACGCCGCCTGTTGGCAGCATTTGACCAATTGATTGCTCCTTCCGCCTGATTTCTTCAGTTTTTCCTTCAAGGGCCGCAGATTGTGGCCCTTTTTTGTGGAAATCTTATTTATTCTGCTGCTGAAGCGATTTTTAGTGGTGGCAGGAATTCATCTTGGGGAAAAATTGGCAATAATTTTTCTTGACTTGTTGGCGCCGAATCAGAAGAATCCAATCTCCGCTGTAGAGGGACTGCCAGAAGCAGACCCGCTAAGCAGATCATGAGGCGCACACCCGCGCCGACCTGTTACACCCCGCAACGCGTTACCTCGCGCTGGGTGGGAAAACCCCGCAACACTCTGGGGCGCTCCCAATACTTGCTCAGTCAGTGCTGACGTTCGCTCATGCTCTGCTTGGCAGTAAACCTATTAAGACCCGTCCAGTGAGGGCGGTATTCTGGCGTTTTAGAGGTGAACAACGTGGAGCTTTTATCTGGCGCTGAGATGGTCGTGCGCTTCTTGCGTGACGAAGGCGTTAAGCACATCTACGGGTACCCTGGTGGTGCTCTCCTGCATGTTTACGACGCGCTGTTCAAGGAACCGGAAGTCGAGCACATCCTGGTTCGTCATGAGCAGGCAGCTACCCATATGGCGGACGGCTACGCCCGCGCCACCGGCAAGGCCGGCGTGGTGCTGGTAACCTCCGGCCCGGGCGCGACCAATGCCATTACCGGTATTGCCACCGCCTACATGGATTCGATTCCGATGGTCATCCTGTCCGGCCAGGTGCCTAGCACCATGGTGGGTACCGATGCCTTCCAGGAAACCGACATGATCGGTATTTCGCGGCCGATCGTGAAGCACAGCTTCATGATCAAACATGCCAGCGAAATCCCCGAAGTTCTGAAAAAAGCATTCTACCTGGCGCAATCCGGTCGCCCAGGTCCGGTCGTGGTCGACATTCCAAAAGATATGACCAACCCGGCCGAGAAGTTCGAATACGTCTACCCGAAAAAGGTCAAGCTGCGCTCCTATAGCCCAGCGGTACGCGGCCACTCCGGCCAAATCCGCAAGGCTGCCGAGATGCTGCTGGCGGCCAAGCGCCCGATCGTCTACTCCGGTGGCGGCGTGATCCTCGGTGGTGGCTCCGAAGCCCTGACCGAAATCGCCAAGTCGCTGAACCTGCCGGTCACCAATACCCTGATGGGTCTGGGTGGCTTCCCGGGTACCGACCGCCAGTTCCTCGGCATGCTCGGCATGCACGGCAGCTTCACTGCCAACATGGCCATGCATCATGCCGACGTCATCTTCGCCGTCGGTGCCCGTTTCGACGACCGCGTGGTCAACGGCCCGGCCAAGTTCTGCCCGAATGCCAAGATCATCCATATCGACATCGACCCGGCGTCGATCTCCAAGATGATCAAGGCCGACGTGCCGATCGTCGGCCCGGTCGACAGCGTGCTCAGCGAAATGCTCGGCATCCTCAAGGAAATCGGCGAGCAGCCTGACAAGGCGGCGCTGGATGCCTGGTGGAAGCAGATCGACGAATGGCGTGGCAATGGCGAGCTGTTCCCTTACGACAAGGGTGACGGCAATGTCATCAAGCCGCAGAAGGTCATCGAGACCCTGTGCGAAGTGACCAATGGCGATGCTTTCGTCACCTCCGACGTGGGCCAGCACCAGATGTTCGCGGCGCAGTACTACCGCTTCAACAAGCCGAACCGCTGGATCAACTCCGGTGGCCTGGGCACCATGGGCTTCGGTTTCCCGGCGGCGATGGGCGTCAAGCTCAACTTCCCGGACCAGGACGTGGCCTGCGTGACCGGCGAAGGCAGCATCCAGATGAACATCCAGGAGCTGTCCACCTGCATGCAGTACGGCCTGCCGGTGAAGATCGTCAACCTGAACAACGGTGTGTTGGGCATGGTCCGTCAGTGGCAGGACATGGCCTACAACGGTCGTCACTCGCACTCGTACGTCGAGTCGCTGCCTGACTTCATCAAGCTGGCCGAGGCCTATGGCCATGTGGGTATCCGCATCACCAGCCTGAAGGACCTCAAGCCGAAGCTGGAAGAAGCGTTTGCGATGAAGGACCGCCTGGTGTTCATCGACATCGCGGTTGACCGCAGTGAGCACGTCTATCCGATGCAGATCAAGGATGGCTCGATGCGTGACATGTGGCTGAGCAAGACGGAGCGTACCTGATATGCGGCACATCATCTCCCTGCTGCTGGAAAACGAACCAGGTGCGTTGTCCCGCGTGGTCGGCCTGTTCTCCCAGCGTAACTACAACATTGAAAGCCTGACCGTGGCGCCGACCGAAGACCCGACCCTGTCGCGTCTGACGCTGACCACCGTTGGCCATGACGAAGTGATCGAACAGATCACCAAGAACCTGAACAAGCTGGTCGAAGTGGTCAAGCTCGTCGACCTGTCGGAAAGCGCTCACATCGAGCGTGAACTGATGCTGGTCAAGGTCAAGGCCACCGGTGCCCAGCGCGCCGAGATCAAGCGCACCACGGATATCTTCCGTGGCCAGATCGTCGATGTGACTGCCAGCGTGTACACCGTGCAGCTGAGCGGCACCAGCGACAAACTGGACAGCTTCATCCAGGCGATCGGCACTGCATCGATTCTCGAAACCGTGCGCAGCGGCGTTACCGGCATTGCCCGTGGCGACAAAGTGCTCAGCATCTGAATTCAAATTAGCGATGGCTCCGCAGGGGCCGAGATATAACCAGGGGTATTTTCATGAAAGTTTTCTACGATAAAGACTGCGACCTTTCCATCATCCAGGGTAAGAAAGTCGCCATCATCGGTTACGGTTCCCAGGGCCACGCTCAGGCGTGCAACCTGAAGGACTCCGGTGTGGATGTCACCATCGGTCTGCGTAAAGGTTCGGCCACCGTTGCCAAGGCAGAAGCCCACGGCCTGAAAGTGACCGACGTTGCCTCTGCCGTCGCTGCTGCCGACCTGGTCATGATCCTGACCCCGGACGAGTTCCAGGGCCAACTGTACAAGCAGGAAATCGAGCCGAACATCAAGAAGGGCGCTACCCTGGCCTTCTCCCACGGCTTCTCGATCCACTACAACCAGGTTGTCCCACGTGCCGACCTCGACGTGATCATGATCGCGCCGAAGGCCCCGGGCCACACCGTTCGCTCCGAGTTCGTCAAGGGCGGCGGTATCCCTGACCTGATCGCTATCTACCAGGACGCCTCCGGCAACGCCAAGAATGTCGCCCTGTCGTACGCTTCGGGCGTAGGCGGCGGCCGTACCGGCATCATCGAAACCACCTTCAAGGACGAGACCGAAACCGACCTGTTCGGTGAGCAGGCTGTTCTGTGTGGCGGTACCGTCGAGCTGGTCAAGGCCGGTTTCGAAACCTTGGTTGAAGCTGGCTACGCGCCGGAAATGGCCTACTTCGAGTGCCTGCACGAGCTGAAGCTGATCGTTGACCTCATGTACGAAGGCGGCATCGCCAACATGAACTACTCGATCTCCAACAACGCCGAGTACGGTGAGTACGTAACCGGTCCGGAAGTCATCAACGAAGAATCCCGCAAGGCCATGCGCAACGCCCTGAAGCGCATCCAGGACGGCGAGTACGCGAAGATGTTCATCTCCGAAGGTGCTACCAACTACCCATCGATGACCGCCAAGCGCCGCAACAACGCCGCTCACGGCATCGAAATCATCGGCGAGCAACTGCGCTCGATGATGCCGTGGATCTCGGCTAACAAAATCGTCGACAAGACCAAGAACTAAGTCTTATCGAAAGATGAAAAACGCGGCTTCGGCCGCGTTTTTTCGTTCTGACAGTCAGCTTCTGGTATAAAGCAGACCAGTGGCCTGCCGTCAGAACCTGTTTTGCAGGTCCGTGTCGAACATTTTCCATCCTGTTGCAAGGTACCCTCCATGAGCGAACGTCCCGAAGAGCCGAACAAGCCCTCCGACGCCGAAAGCCTGCTACCTGTCGATGAGCACGTTGAAGAAGGGCATGACGCCGAAGGGCGCAAGGTACGCCATCGTGGCATCTACCTGCTGCCCAACCTGTTTACCACCGCCAACCTGTTTGCCGGTTTCTATTCCATCATCAGCTCGATGAGCGCGCAGAGCGCCCTGAGCGCCGGTGACCCTCGCGAGGCGAGCAAGTACTTTGCCTTCGCTGCGATTGCCATCTTCGTGGCCATGGTGCTCGACGGCCTGGATGGCCGTGTCGCGCGCATGACCAACACACAGAGCGCCTTTGGTGCCGAGTACGACTCACTGTCGGACATGGTTGCCTTTGGTGTCGCTCCGGCCTTGCTGGCCTTTGGCTGGGCGCTGGGCGACATGGGCAAGGTTGGCTGGATGGTTGCCTTCATCTATGTGGCCGGTGCAGCACTGCGCCTGGCACGCTTCAATACCCAGGTCGGCACCGCCGACAAGCGCTACTTCATCGGCCTTGCCAGTCCTGCTGCTGCGGGTGTGGTCGCGGGTACCGTGTGGGCGTTCAGCGACTACGGCATCCAGGGCTCCAAGCTGTCGTTCCTGGTGGCGCTGCTGGTGGCTGCTGCCGGCATGCTGATGGTCAGTAACATCAAGTACAACAGCTTCAAGGAGCTGGACCTGAAGGGGCGTGTGCCGTTCGTGGCTATCCTGGCCGTGGTGCTGGTGTTTGCCGTGGTGTTCAGCGACCCGCCGCGTATCCTGCTGCTGATCTTCCTCGCCTATGCGGCTTCGGGCCCGATTCAGTTCCTGCTGAAGTCACGCCGTCGCAAAGCGTGACAATCATTTAATGCTGGAATAACCCGCCGGCTCCATAGTCTTACTGGTACATCCGTTATCCAGTGCTGTGGAGCCGCTCATGCTCATCAAGCTTCCCAGGTCTTCCGAGTGCAAGGCGTCGGAGATCACCCCCGAAGGCATCTACCTCTCCCGTCGTACCCTGCTGGGTGGCTCGTTGGCTGGCCTGGCCCTTGGCGCTTTGCCGAGCATGGCGCGCGCAGCTGAAGCCAGCCGTTACGCCGATGTCGAGGCGGGCAGGGCGCCTGGCTGGTTCAATGAAAAGCTCGCAGCTACCCGATGGCAGGCAGTAACGGTCAAGGGTGAGGCAATCACGCCGTTCAAGGATGCCACCCACTACAACAACTTCTACGAGTTCGGGCCCGACAAGGGTGACCCGGCGGCCAATGGCGACAGCCTGAAGACCGAACCGTGGAGCGTTGTGGTCGATGGCGAAGTGGGTAAGCCCGGCCGCTATGCGCTGGAGGACTTCGTCAAACCGTACCAGCTCGAGGAGCGCATCTACCGGCTGCGGTGCGTGGAGGCGTGGTCGATGGTCATTCCGTGGCTGGGCTTCCCGTTGGCGCAGGTGCTCAAGCAGGTCGAACCGACATCCAAGGCGCGTTATGTGCGCTTCGAAACCCTGAAAGACCCGGAGCACATGCCGGGGCAGCGTTCGGGGTTCGCCTTGATCGACTGGCCTTATAGAGAAGGCTTGCGCCTGGATGAGGCAATGCATCCTTTAGCGATCCTGGCGGTCGGGATGTATGGCCGGGAGCTGCCCAACCAGAATGGCGCGCCGTTGCGGCTGGTGGTGCCGTGGAAGTATGGCTTCAAGAGCATCAAGTCGATCGTGCGTATCAGCCTGGTGGCGGAGCAGCCGGGCACCACCTGGGAAGGGCTGGCGCCGGATGAATATGGGTTCTATGCCAATGTTAACCCGACGGTCGACCACCCGCGTTGGAGCCAGGCGCGTGAACGGCGGCTGCCCAGCGGGCTGTTCAGTCCCAATGTGCGGGAAACCCAGATGTTCAATGGCTATGCCGATGAAGTGGCGTCGCTGTATACCGGGCTTGATCTGCGGAAGAACTACTGATGCGTTACCCCTGGTTTCGTCTGGCCATCTTCATCGTGGGATGCCTGTTCCCAGTCTGGTGGTTGTATGAGGCGGCGATGAATCTGCTAGGGCCTGATCCCGGAAAGATCATGATGGACCGGCTTGGGCTCGGGGCGCTGACCTTCCTGCTGGTTACCTTGGGCATGACGCCGCTGCAGAAGCTGACGGGATGGTCGGGCTGGATCGTGGTGCGCCGGCAACTGGGGTTGTGGGTGTTTGCCTATATCGTGCTGCACATCCTGGCTTACCTGTTCTTCATCCTTGGGTTGGACTGGGGGCAGTTGGCGGTGGAGTTGCGCAAGCGGCCATACATAATTGTGGGTGCGCTTGGGTTTCTTGGGTTGGTGGCTTTGGCGGTTACCTCGAATCGGTATAGCCAGCGGCGCCTGGGTATGCGTTGGAAGAAGCTGCACCGGTTGGTGTACGTGATACTTGGGTTGGGTTTGCTGCATTTTCTGTGGATCGTGCGCTCGGATTTGCGGGAGTGGGCGATTTATGCGGTTATTGGGGCTGTGTTGATGGTGTTGCGGGTTCCCGCGGTTTCGCGGGTGCTGCCCAGGGTTGGTCGGAGGCAGGGGAGGGTGGTTTGAGAGTGGGGTGGGGCAGCCAGGGGCCTGTCTTGGGATGGTATTGGCTTTGAAATGTGCCCGCCTTAGGTTCTCTGGCGCCTACAAGATCGAGCGCCGCGCGGGCGGCGCTTCGCAGCACAAGGCTGCTCCTACATCTGTTTCTGGCCAGTCTCTCCTGTGCCTGGCGCGCGCGACCGCCTTGTCTGTTCCATTCAATATCGAAGGTTGCGCCTGCTGCTCTTCATCAATCTCCAGCCATGCACCCAGAGTGCGCGCGCCAATGGCGCAGGAATAACTGGCCCGAAACAGATGTAGGAGCAGCCTTGTGCTGCGAAGCGCCGCGCGGGCGGCGCTCGGTCTCATAGGCGCAGAAGGTGTTGTGGCGAGCACTTGGTAGCCTTGATAAGGTCTTCGCCTGGAACATTTCAAATAAATGAAATTAAAGGTTGACGCCCTCTCGAATCCCCTTATAATGCGCCCCACTTCCAGCGACATCGGAACGACAAACTTCTTGAAATTCAACAAGTTAGGTTGTTCAGAAAGAGTTGAAAGGGCTACGATCAAATGATCGCCAGCGGTTGAGATGATGGTTGACAGCGCTTCTAAACGCTGTATGATTCGCCTCCCGCTACGAGAGATCGCAGCGAGTCAAGTGTTTGAAGCTAAACGAGTTTCTCGCAAAAAAACTTCAAAATAAACGCTTGACAGCGAATGAGGAAAGCGTAGAATGCGCGCCTCGGTTGAGACGAAACGCTCTTAACCAAACGCTCTTTAACAAATCGAATCAAGCAATTCGTGTGGGTGCTTGTGAGTACGGACTGATAGTCACAAAGATTATCAGCATCACAAGTGGCCATGCGAGAAATCACATAGTCATTTGAGATTGCTGAGCCAAGTTTAGGGTTTCTTAAAAACCCAAGCAGTATTGAACTGAAGAGTTTGATCATGGCTCAGATTGAACGCTGGC